>CAMORK010000003.1 GCA_946623755.1 uncultured Butyrivibrio sp.
TAGAATACTTAACCATCTCTTTAGCCATATCTGTATCACGGATCTGTGATTCAGCAGCTGTTGTGTTTTCAACAACGTTGTCAAGGTTCTTGATTGTGTGTTCAAGTCTGTTCTGCATAGCACCGAGATTAGATCTCTGTGTAGAAACAGCTTTAAGCGCACTCTTAACATTCGTTATTGTGGTAAGAGCATTAGAATGACTTGTTACACTAATGTTACCTGTTCCAACACCAATTGTATTAGCATCCATCTTGCCAATAGATACTTCAATCTGATTCTTGTCATCAGTCTCTGAGCCAACCTGGAGCTTTTTACCGGTGAAATCACCATTAAGAAGGTGCTGGTTGTTGAACTCAGTAGCTTCTGCAGTACGATCGATTTCTGATGAAAGTGCATTCATCTCAGACTGAATATAATCACGATCATCTGCTGTAAGAGTGTCGTTAGCTGCCTTTGTTGCAAGCTCGTTCATTCTCTGAAGCATATCATGAACTTCATTGAGGGCACCTTCTGCTGTCTGAACTGCAGAAATACCATCCTGTGCGTTAGCAGAAGCCTGTGTAAGACCTCTAACCTGACGTCTCATCTTTTCAGAAATTGCAAGACCTGCTGCATCATCTGCTGCTCTGTTGATCTTGTAACCGGATGATAACTTCTCACTTGACTTAGCCTGAATACCAGTTGTGATACCAAGCTGTCTGTTTGCGTTCATTGCTGTGACGTTGTGTTGTACTACCATAATTATTCCTCCTTGAATTTGTACGGCAGCATCCTTGCTACTCGTTTGCTAGTTTTGAAATGGTCTTTATGCTGGCTAAAAACCATCTCTGTTTTATTTTACATTTATATTATCGTATATAAATCTAAAAACTTAACCCTATAAATTATTAACAAACTATAAATTTTTTATTTCTGAAATTTTTAGTATAATTAATTTGATTAAGTGTCAAAGAAAGGTAATAAGTATATGAAAAAAATCTCTGTCATTATCCCATGTTACAATTGTGCGGACATTGTGCAAAGAGCATGGAACTCTTTATATCGACAGACAATTGGTATAGAACAGCTTGAATGTATTTTTGTAGATGATGCTTCCAATGATAATAGCGCCACTTGGAACTCCCTTCTAAAAATAGAAGCCGATGCACCAGATTCTGTAATTCTAGTCAAGCTTGATAAAAACATGAGGCAAGGCGGTGCAAGAAATGCAGCTCTTTCATATGCTTCCGCTAAATATCTCATGTTTTTGGATTCTGATGACGAATTAGTTTCAGATGCATGCGATATACTATACCAAACAGCAGAAAATACCTCATCTGAAATTACTCAATTTAATCACATTATTCAAGCCGGACATTCAACCCGCATTCAAAAAAATGTACTTAAAAATATCACTTTCTCTATAAATACTCAAAATGACAGAAACAAGTTCCTTGATGCAACAACCGTAACCTATGGTTGCTGGAACAAGTTATATCTGCTTTCACTTGTCATAGAAACTGGTGTAAAGTTTGCCGAGCATGTTGTATATGAAGAGCCTCTTTTTGTTTATCCTCTATTTCTATATGCCAAAAGGATCACTCTAATTACTGACCCGCTATACATATACCATATTCACGATAATTCAACTGTAACATCTCAGATTGGGAAAAGACTTCTTGATCACCCTCAAGTACAACTACTCACACTGGAAGACTGTATGAGAAGACCTAAACTATTCAACACCTACAGAGCTGTGATTGGAATATACTTTATATGGAGTTACTACTGTGAAACACTATGTTTTGCAGCTCAGCACAAGGACGCATCATTAAGCCTTGTCTATTTCAGCGAGATGCAAAAAATATGCAAAACTCTCTTTCCTGATTATGAATCATTTCCGCTCTATAATTCGCTAACTACTAATGTCAAAAAAGCGTTTGAAACGCTCAGCGAAGAAATCACTTCTCAACAAGAACTGGACCAACTTGTTCAAAGAGTATTTTCTCAATTATAAGTACTTACTACAAAAGCGTTCTGCATAGGTCACAGAACGCTTTTTGTTCTTCATATGATCATTAAATATTTTCTATCTGTTACTGCAGAAGTGAAAGCACACCCTGATTGGTCTGATTTGCTTGGGCCAGCATTGACTGCCCTGCCTGTGCAAGAATATTATTGTTGGAATATCTAACCATCTCTTCAGCCATATCAGTATCACGAATCTGTGATTCAGCAGCCTGAGTATTCTCAACAACGTTATCCAGATTCTTAATTGTATGCTCAAGTCTGTTCTGAAGTGCACCAAGGTCAGCTCTCTGTTTTGAGATCTTTACAAGGGCAGTTTTAATATTATTGATAGCAGCCTTGGCAAGTGAGTGTGACATGACACTAATCTGATCAGTCTCATCTCCAACCGGTGCTGTAGCATCCGTCTGTTCTTTGGCAGCTACACCTATCTTACCTGCTGAAAGAGACTCAATATTAATTTCAATTTCATTAGCTGATGACGTTTCCGATCCAACCTGAAGCTTCTTACCTGTAAATGTGCCATTAAGCAAATACTGATTGTTAAACTCTGTAGCCTCAGCAGTACGTGTGATCTCGCTGGAAAGAGCAGCCACTTCTGACTGGATGTAGCTTCTATCATCAATTGTGAGAGTATCATTTGCAGCTTTAACTGCCAACTCATTCATCCTCTGAAGCATATCATGAACTTCATTGAGGGCGCCTTCAGCTGTCTGCACTGCAGAAATACCATCCTGCGCATTAGCAGACGCCTGTGTAAGACCTCTTACCTGTCTTCTCATTTTTTCGGAAATTGCAAGGCCTGCTGCATCATCAGCTGCACGATTTATTTTATAACCGGAAGAGAGTTTCTCACTAGATTTAGCCTGGACATTAGTTGTGATACCAAGCTGTCTGTTTGCGTTCATTGCTGTGACGTTGTGTTGTACTACCATATCTTAATCCTCCATGAACGGGGCCCGCTTCCCTGCTGCCTATCCTTCTTTTATTGTGCAGCTTTCGCGGAGTCCCTTCCATGGCTGCTTTTGATTTGGTTTACACTAATAATATCGGCATTGATCCTTTCTTCTTAACCCCTATTGAAGCATTTTTTCATATTTTTTTGTGCTTTTGAAACTTTTTTCATTTTTTTATTTTTAACTATAAAGAAAAAAGGATTTGATGCCGATAAATAGGCTCAAATCCTTTTGTGTATATTTTTTATACAATTCTTTAATTCTTTTTGTCCATGAACTGAGGCGGAATGTTTTTAAAGTTATTCATGGTCTGATAATAATTAAATGCCGCTGCCGAAGAGCTTCTGCTATGATTCATATCCTGCCTCTGGATACTAAAAAAGTCCTCTGCCAGCTTTTTGTTCCTTCGCTCCTGAACCTCCAATGATGCACTAAGGTCAGTTATATCATGTATCAGCCCCTGCATACGCTTAATCTGTTCTGCATATAGTTCCTTATGGTCACCAATCTCTTTTTTAACATTGTCGAAGAGCGTTTGAAAGCCATCATCAAGCGAACTAAGCTGATCGATGTACTCACCTTTCCTGTCAAGAGTCTCATCAAATGTATTCAAAGTATCATCAGAAGGATTAGTAAGAATTTCTTTTTGCTTTATATTCTCTTTTTCAATCTTACTCATCACTTCAAGTTTTTTGACAAGGCTCTCCTCAAGCATATCCAAACTTGCTGATACCATGCTGCCTCCTAATTACGCATCCTTGACCATTATGTGGTTTGCTTTCATTACTTCTACCCAATTGTCTCTGATTGCGTGCATGTGTCCATTGACTTCTGCGATAATTTCTCTGTCTTTAGATATATTGGCCTCAACCAGACGTCTGTAAATATAAGAATACATATTCTCAAAGTCCTGTGCAACAGAATACTTCATGTCAAGGGTATTTCTAAGATATTCTATTATTCTCTCAGTTTTCATTATATGCTGATGAGCCTTCCCCAGATCATTTTTCTCTATGGCAAAATCAGCGATGTTAAGGAACTTGATAGCCCCATCATACAACATCAGCGTGAGCTCCGGACCACTTGCTGACATAACCTTGTTATTCTTATACTGCGCATACGCTTGCTGCTGTGGTGAAAGTACTGGCATAAGTAATCTCCCTTTACTCTACTTTTCATGTGTCATTGTTGCCTATAACTTAGCCTCCGCCTCCAAAGAAACTTGACAGTGATCCGCTGGATGAATTGATCTTAGCAAGTGCCGTCTCCATCGTTGAAAACTTCTTGTATAATTTGTCCTGAGCGGCCTCTAATGCACTCTGTGCATCTGATATCTTGGTATTGTAGGCACTATATTGCGAAGCCATCAGCTTGTCTTCATAAATTGTGAAAGAGCTGCTGTACTCAGTACCTTTCATAAGATCACCAAGCTTGCTGTAAAGATTTCTTGAGAGCTGGCTAAAGAAGTTCTGAACCGCATCCGGATCTGTAGATATCATCTTGTTAAGGATATCTGTATTGCCACTGGTGGTTGAATCATCCGGATCGCCATCAATGTGCAGCAAATCTCTCTCATTTTCGCTGGTTGAAAAATAACTGCCTGTAGATATTCCAAACTTCGCAAGAGAAAAACTCTGAGTAGTACCATCCTTCATTTTAATATCAATAGAAGAGTTCATAATATCTCTTAAGGCGCCTTTGACAGTTGATATCGTCTCATCCCCGGATAAAAGCCCTGACTTAATCTTGTCTTCCCACTCTTCAACTTCCTTCTCACCCATCGCTTCTTTTTCATCGTCGGTGAGCATCTTGTACTTACTAGCCTTATCTGCATTATAAAGAGTTGCATACTCTTTCATCAGATCATTGTATTCCGATATAAGTTTCTTGATGCCATCATAGATACCACTGGTATCCTGTTTGGTTGTCAAAGTTATTCCACTTGCAATCTCATTGGCTGTAATAGTGAGACCGTTTACTTCAAATGTATTAGACTCCGAAGTATACTTTACTCCGTTTAGTGTTATCTTAGCACTTGATCCGGCTATATAGTTAGAGCTATCCGCTTCTGATGAGCCACTTAGTGCAAACCCCAATGCATTCATAGCTGCAGAAGACTCGCCATCACTTACCAAATGGAATGCAGCTTTTGCCCCCTCTGTCTGGGCTGAAACATAGAATCTGCCGTTGTTCCCATCAAAATTGAAATTGAGACTTGTTCCACTCTCTGAGGACTTTGCACTTTTTAATTTTGCAAGAACACTATCAATTGTATCGGTTGCTGCAACATCAACTTCAATTGTATCAGTTTCGCTATCGCCAATAGAAAACTTGAGTTTTCCGCCTTCCGAAAGCCCCAGTTCCTTCATTGTAGTACTGGATTTGGCACCATCGCCTCCTGATGTCTTAACTTCTTTTCCTGTCAGATATGCAGCCTTAGCCAAACTGGTAATATCCAAAGTCTGGGTTGCATTCATGGCATTTTCACCAGTAACAACCGAAACCGCGTTTGAATTTGAAGCTGAAGTTGTTTTCTTTGTATAAGCACTTGAAAAACGCATGGTACTAAGAGCGCCATTATAAAATGCAACCGTCTTCTTATTTAGCTCTTTCCACTTATCCTGTCTCCAAGTTAGTTTCTTCTGATCAGCTTTTGCTGTATCAAGCCTGTCCTGTTTAGTCTGTGTCAGCGCAGTAATGATACTCTCAGTATCCAGTCCTGAGTTCATTCCCGTAATTCGTATAGGCATAGTGTTTCTCCTTTCTCAATCCGTGAGCTTGTTACATTGACGTCCCTGTCGCACCAAATCCATTGGCGCACAAATTTCCTATGTCATCTGTTCTTCTATTATCTCTTTTCATCCACCATGATACCGGCAATTTCCCAAACCTTGGCAATCATGTCCAGAGTCTCATCGGGTGGGAATTCCTTGATGACCTTCTTGGTCTCCTTGTCTACCATCTTGATAGTCACACGATTTGTCTTATCATGGATTCCGAAGACAGCTTCAGCATTGGACTTAACGTTCTTGGTCATCTCAGAAATAGCTTTTCTGATCTTCTCGTTGTCCTCCTGAATCTGTTCCTCAGTAGCTACAATCCTCTCCTGCGACTGCTTAAAGGTCTGTGTTCCACCCTGGGCATCATGACCTGAATCTGCAGAATTGTCAGCAGCTTCAACCTTAAGATCTATGGCAGGAGCTGCTTCCTGATTCACAATTTCAGACTGTGTCTGACTCTGTTCCTGTACCTGTGTTCTTACCTGTGGCTGAGTCTGCTGAATCAGCGGACTAAAGCCGTTAATAGCATCCATTCCCATAATCTTATACCTCCATGACCTCCGTGTCCGAGCCGGGTATCAACGCGTCCTATAGTTACCTTTTTTGCATCAAAAAACAAACTGTTTGTACACGATTTCTTATCCTTTATATCGGTAATGAAGATTATAACTTTATGTTTTTGGACTCCAAAAAAGAAGAATTAATAAAAATTTTAGAATTTATCACAATAGATTTCTTAAATAAGTAGCAACATTCCTATAGGTTATATTATCATCTACACATTTATCAGGGCCATTGTAAAGAATGTATTTTCCTGTTATTTTGCCGTATTTTCTTTCAGTGGCGCTGCAGAAATCCTCTCGTTTTAAATGCTTAGCCTGATTCGGATTGCTTTGACCACTATGCTTTATTTCATAAACCTCGCAGGTATTGGCTGTGATATCATAGATGACCATATCAAACTCACCAACATTAAACTGTAGCTTAAACACCTTTTTTGACTTGGGAAGAGTTTTCTTAGTCTCCAGGAACACTGTATCCTCAAGCATGATTCCCTTTACATCATCCAGTATCTTGTGTGCAATAAGAACTTTATCTTTTTCTCCAAGCTCTTTGAATTCCTTAGAGCGGATCAGAGAGTACACTAAGGCTTCTGCCTGGCAGTACCTCATACCCGGCTGAGTAAAGATTATGCGACTCATTTCTTCTTCAGACGACATTGATAGAGACTCTACATCTGCATATTCAATGAGATCAAGCGCTTCAAGATATTCTCTGATCTCTTCCGCTGCAGCCTGAGACACCGTTGTCCTCAGCTCCTCTTTTTCTCTTATTCCAAGTATCTTCTTGAGTTTATTCATAACATCTGTTATGTCTATATCATCCAATGCATCTGTTCTACTCTTCTCATCTGATGCAGACCTAAGCATCTGAGCTGCGGATCTTAAGTCTCTGGAAATAAACCTCTTTAGGATAATCTCCTTGGTGAATTCATGATTCATATCCTGCACTATACGATTTATTGCGTTAGTCAGCTCATCTGCTTCATATAGTTTTTTCAGGTGCCTAAAATGACCACCTCCTTCATAAAAGCTAAGTGAATGCTGAATATTTTTACATATTGCTGTATCAATATATCTCCGTGTACTTTCATCATCCCTGAATGAGGCCTCCTCTGAATTAACCTCGTTATCTTCAAATCTAAGTTCCCCCGCCTTAAGAGTCCCTCCATATCTGATATAATCATCTACACTGTCGATTTTCAAAAGTCTGGCATGTTCTCTAAATGGAATGAAAGTTGTATGTACTGTTACTGTCCTGTCGTAAAGTTCCTCGTTAGCTGCAAAATATAATCCCAAAGAATCTGTTCCGGATAATATGATCTTCATTCCTGTTGCAGCATAAACATCAGAAAACAAAGATGCTGAGTCTATGAAATCACTGATAAGCGTTACCTCATCGATGAATATGTACCTAAATCCATGTCTTCGCAATTGCTTAAGATCTTTGTTGACATCAGCAATGGTGTCTGTCGGCTTCGCTTTTATATATACAGTCTTTGAGAATTCACTCTCATTCATGCTGAAGATGAGCTGCTTTACCAAAGTAGTTTTGCCTGTTCGTCTAAGCCCAAATAAAAGACATATCTTATCCTGAACTCCACCATGAAGATATTTATCGAGGACATCATAGCACTCTCGCTTTTCAAAACCATCAACTACAGAAACCAGGTCATATAGCTCCTCGCCATATATGACATTGGTCTTAAGATCAAGGTCCTCATTAACTTCATTAGTCCCTACAGCATGCTTTTCAATTTCCTTAGCAAATGTTCTTAGCCTTTTTTCCAGTTCCCTTCGGCGTTCAATTTGCTCTTTTAACTCTCGTGCTTCCAGTTCAGAAACTATATCATAGTGTCTTTTACCATTAGTGTCCTTCCACTGATGATAATAGTAATAGGTATTATTAATCTTTTTCTTGCTTATTCCCCCTTTGGGGAGCCCCTCTATTTCTGCCTGTAAATTTCGTATTTGTTCGTTCATACTGTTCACCTGCTTTTCATGACCATTGTTACAATATTATTTTAACCCATTTTATCCCTTTAGTCCATGGGTTAGAATGGGTTAACTCGTTAATTACACATCAAATCCTGATCTCAATATTTCAGGAAGAAGTTTGGTATAAGCAAATTTTTCATAAACTTTCTTCTGACCGTTTAAGGCAATCTGTTTTCTTTCGTCTTCGTGTTCCAGATAGTATGCTGTCTTCCGAAACAACTCCTCAGGAGTATGCGCAATTGCAAGGTCAACTCCGTCTGTGAAATACTCCTCTATTTCAGGGGATGCTGTGGTTACCAAAAAGCCACCTGCTGCCAAAACGTCCATAACTCTCAGAGAAACACCGGAGGTTATACATCTCAGGGTTATATTGAGATTGATTTTGCTTCTATGAAATACCAGAGGCATCTTGTTTGTGTAATCTGCAATTCCCAGATTGTTTACGCCTTCTATTGGTTTTGCGTCGGGATTTGTGTAAATGACGGTATCAAAATGCTGTCCCATCCGTACAAGAATATTGCGGCGCTCATTTACAGTCACTTTTTTGCGCAAAATATCCCTCATAACATTGTCATAGTCAATCTCATATTTCCCCGTATCTTCAAACTTGATGTACTCACGGAGCCTCTTTATATGGGCATCGGTAACTGCTTTCTCATCAGTAAAAAGGTCATGTCCATAGATTCTCTCCTGGGCCTGAATCACCAGATCCATATACTCTTTGAGTTCCGGAGGAAGGTATTTTACCTGATCGTAAAAATTAAACTCATTATCATAAAGACTTCCCAGGAAGCACACGTCATGCTGATAAACCATTCTGCCACCTGTCTCGTCATCAAGCTTTCTGCAAAATGCCGAGAGTCTCTCAGCGTTAACGCCCAGAGGAGAATAGCCTACAGTTTCTGCGCCTTTAGCCTTTAATCTGGCATACAGCAACTTATCGAATACAAACACATGGTTAACCGGATTATTTATTGTATGTGAATCCAGAGTATGATGTGGGCAATCAAAGACCCAGGATACATACGGCATTCCATATTTCTGACATACTTCAGATATGTTTGGATAATAATCAAAGCTATAAACAAGGTCGAAATATCTTTTACCCGCTTCGTCCTTCCTATCAAAATAGGTCTTGAATTTCTGCTCTATTTCCCGTGTGAGATCAAATCCGCTAAGGTCCACCTTAATGGTCTCCACTTCATGCCCTAGTCTTCTCATGGCATCCCGGCAGTCTTCTCCGTTAAATTCATCCCAATCGTAGTAAAGTATCCGCATACGTTAGTGCTCCTATATAAAGACTTTCTTTCTGCTCATCAGTATTTTATCTGCCATGTTTTCTGCACCTTTAAATCCCAGATCCGACAGCTCTTTTGCCGAAGCACGCAGTGAACTTTCAAAGTGGTTCAGTATCTTGTCAAATCTGTCCATAGCAATCTTCTCGCCAAGACCGACTGATGATGCAAGCTCGCGGAAGGAGGATTCGGAAATATCATTTATATCTGTCTTGCCTCCTATATTGAAGGACATTTTTCGTGTGCTATTCTCATATACTGTTGTGCATATTATGTCATAGGCAGGTGCCAGCCTGATTTCTTTCAAATTAATGCCACGCAAAAGGGAATAGTTCTTTATATGGCCGTCGTTGTTCCCCAAAATATAGCTAAATGCAATACGATTCCACAACGCGACCATATCTGCAAGGGGATCTGCGCTGTGTCGTCTTAACACATCAAACATACCTATTGCATACTCTGCACCTTCCGGTTCATACTTATTGGCGGAAGGGATCCCCATTGCCTGCGCAAAGTCTTCCTGGTGCAGCCTGAATGGACGTTCAAGGCCGTTCACTTTCTTTGAATCAGAATTTATCAGTCTGTCATAACGCTTCGTAGCAAAAAGCACCTCTGAATCATTACCGTTACCGGTGTTTATGATAAAGCTCTCAGCCGTGTTTAATCCACATTTTGCAGCGGTCAACATAGACAGCTGCTCATTTGTGACAATTCCTTCAAGCCTTACATGGCTCTGTTTGACTATATGTGTGCTGGGAGCAAGACCACGAGGAAGATACCATTTTCCTTCCGCCGAATCATAATAAAGCCCAACTTTTCCTGATGCTCCAGCAAGAGACAGATGAGTCCCCGTAACTATTTCGGTGGATTTTGTTGCACCCTCTGCTGCCAGCCGGCGGATCTGATCCTCACCGACTTCATCGTAGCTCTCGTCATCCTTTTCACCCTCAACGGATATCCTTATGGCGCCAAGGCATTCTTTTCCCAATCCGTGGAGAATCGAAAGATAATCATTCTCAGCAAAGTGGAGCCACTGAGCCACAGACCTTCTGGTAAAGCCTTCCGGCAGAAGACCGTCGAAAAAAGTTTTAGTCTGTTCAGGAGTAAATGGCTCTTTTTGCAATGGAAGACTCACAGATATTGAAACCGGATCATCGCTGTTTAGATATTTATCATCATAAGCAAAGCTTGCATCGCTGACATCAGTTCCGAATATACTTCCGACTCTGATCTGGTCTCCATTTCTTTCAATTGATACAATATACTCTCTCATCATTGTCCCCTGACATCCAGCTTGACATCCAGTCCCAGCAAATTGGCGTACTTTATTGCCTTTCCTATCTCGGCTGTGGGTTTCCCATTTTCCAGATCTGAAATAAAACTCACGCTAAATCCGGTAAATTCCGAGATGTACGCCTGGGTGTATCCCAGCTCTTTTCTGCGTTTCTTTAGTTCTTTTCCAAAATCCTTGCTGTCGTTGGTTACCATTTTTATAATCTCTTCCGTAGTATTATAAGCCGTTCGAACAAATTTGCAGTGACAATAAAGAAAATAAGCCGAACGAACAATATTACATATTTTTATTATAATATTGTTCGTTCGGCTAAATCAAATCAACTATCTTTTAATTCTTATCTCACCTTCTCAAACAGATCATCCATCGTTATCACCGCCTGAATATTGCCCGAATAACTATTATCCACCAGTCCATATGTGGTAACCAATGTAGGATGAATTGCATATTTTGTCTTCGTGCATATCTTCAAATCATTTATCTTGTTCCGAATGCTTCTGTCCACTTTATCTGTCACAGTATACTCCGCCGAAGAATACTTCATCTCGCATAGATTGATTACCTGGTCCTTCCTTACAATAAGAAGGTCTATCTGTGAACCAAACACTCCGTTATCGGGATCTGCCTTACAATACCAGGAATTAACTTCTGTATATACTCCGGAAATTCCAAGGCGCTGCTTGATCTGAGGAACATGGTCGAGGCACACTCTCTCAAACGCAAGCCCCATCCATGAATTAATTGCAGGAGTATTTATCTGATTGCTCCAGAAATGTTCATCTGTAGGTTCAGCTGCAAGGAATCTGTAATAGAACAGTGTAAAGCAGTCTATAAGCTGATATACTGCATTTTTCTTTTTCATTCCGAAGGCATTATATTTTCTGATAAAGCCACAGCTTTCCAACTCTTCAAGTTTGGTTGAAAGATCACCTGAATTAGTAATTCCGGAAAACTCGATGATTTCTTCCCTCGTCATGCCAACTTTCTTGGTAGACAATGTATCAATGATTGTCAGATACACCTCAGGGTTTCTGAATATTGACGCATATAAATACTTAAATTCATCCCTTAGCGGCGCTTCGGACGAAAAGAGGATTTCATCTATGTTTTGCGACAACGAGAGCCCTTTCTTAAGGAAAGTCCAATAAAAAGGTATTCCTCCAAATATCATGTAGTATTGAAGAATCTGTTCCCTTGTCAGCGACAGTTCTTTAAATCTGACCATCTCTTCACACTCTGACAGTGTAAAGGGTTTAAGACTGATTTGTTCTGTGAGCCTGTTGTATAGCCCGCCTTTATTATGAATAACTTTAGAGATCATCCAGGAGGTCGCTGACGTGCATACGATCAGTATGATATCTTTCCGAACCGAGGCAAACCCATTCCAAAAGCTTTCCAGTGCCGGTATAAGGTCACATTTTGGTGTGTCCATCCAGGATAATTCATCTATAAAGATGACTTTCTTTTTTTCTGAAGAATCTCTGATTAAATCTTTAAGATCCTCAAACGCTTCAAGCCAATTCTGTGGCTTTTTCTTTGGCTCTTTTCCATTGGCGTTTTTTATCGACGCTTCAAATTCGAACAGTTGCGCCTCCAAGCCGCCTTCTGCCATGCCTGCATGATGAAATGCAAATCTGTAATCAAAGGCTTCTGAAATCAGGTAAGTCTTACCCACTCGTCTCCTGCCGTATACAGCTATAAAATGAGACTTATCGTCCTGCAATGCATCTTTTAGAAGTTGGATTTCTTTTATTCTTCCTATCATTATAATTTTACCTATTTTCTTCTTAATCTATTCAAAATCATTACTTTAAGTAGATTATAGGATATTTTTAGTGGCCATTCAAGTTTTATTGTGTTTATAATCTACTTAATCTTCATTATTTTTAAAGATTAAGTAGATTATAGTCAAAAAATCGCTTCGCACCCTAAGGTGCAAAGCGATTCTTAACTTTCTTCATCCAATTTAAATTATTACAGCAGCTTCTTCAAAGCCTCAAGTCCTGCCACATCAGTAGCTTCCTTGTTCTCATTCTGAATCTGGATATAAACTTCTTTCCTGTAGATCGGAATCTCCTTAGGCGCTGAGATGCCGAGCTTGATCTGGTCTCCCCTAATGTCCAGAACAGTGATCTCTATGTTATTGTTGATTATGATCGCCTCGTTCTTTTTTCTTGATAATGCTAACATAGTCTCTCCCTCCGTGGTTTATGAATCAGCTTCTTTATTCTTCTTAAGGATATCATAAATAGGGAACTTAACAGGATAGTTATCGTTCTCAACGATAGCCTGTGTACCCTTCATATCCTTAACGTTGATGACAAAGGGGCCCATGAGGTTGACTGTCATCTTAGCAAGGTCATGAGGAACTGTAACTGTTACAAGTACAAGGATATCATCATCACTCAGATCCCCAACCTCCTCGATCTTGGATCTGTCGATCTCAGGACTGTAATCCGGGCACACTACAAGAGGATCCATTACAGGCATTGCAAAGCCGGGCTCCTCAATTGACTGCAGCCATTTGATGGTATTGCCGCCATCCTTGTCTTCTCCGTCGTGCATCAGTGTAAATTTCTTTAAATCAGGAAAGCCGATTATACCGTTTGGAAAACTGATAATCTTGCTGTCTTCAATCTCTACTTCGCCAAAAATTCTTGTTGTGAGTTTCATGCTGTAACCTCCGTGTGAAATGGATTAGTGCTACACATTAATTATAAACGTTATTTCGTGCAATTGCCATAATTTTATGAACAATTTAGATGTAATTCATTAAAGATGTCTGAGAAATCTTTCCTGTTGCCATCAAACTCGCCTCATATGTAACCTGCGCTGTAGTAAGCTTTGTAGCTGCCTCGGCTATATCAATATCCTCGTTCTCTGACTGAAGAGTCTTGAAGGTTGTGGTCTGAGTCATCAGTCTTGAACTTATAAGGTCGAGTCTCTTTGATCTTGTACCGTTGTCTGTAACTGCGATGTTTGCTGTATCAAGAGCCTTCTGCATTGATGTGATCTTGTGCTCAAACTCTTTCTGGATATTTTCTCTCAGATAATCGTAGGCCTTTGTTGCTGAGTCTATCTCATTTTGTATCTTTGCCTTCTTGGCCTCATCACTGGTACTGCCAAGCTTATTCTTAAGAGTCTTTATTGTTGTATCAACCTGCTTAAGCTCATTCAGAATATTGTTAAGGTCGCTTATATCTCTTTTGACACTTGTTGTGAAAACCGCATCGGCTGTAGTATTGACCACGACTGACTGTGCAAACCCGACATCATAAGCTATATCGTGAGGAGCTGTACCTTTGTTATAAAGAATGGTCTTCTTGTTTTCATTGGTATAGGTGCAGGCAAAAAGGTTTTGAGGTCTGATATCTCCTGTTGTCCACTCTTTCTTGTCATATACCATATCGATGCTGTTTGCATTGATGATTTCGGGAAGAGTCGACAGCTTTTCACTGAGTTCTTTGTTCAAGAGGACCTCGCCGGTTGCTGCATTGAGATATGCATAAGGTCCTGTTTCATTTGAATAGATGTCCTCGTAAGCTGCGTCTATCTCATCTTCTGAGCTTGTACCATAAATTATATGTTCAGGCTTGATCTCAAGGCTGGTCTCCATATAGGATGAATGAACACTTCCGTTACCTGTGATCTGTACAACCTCATTGCTGAAGGTCCCGTCACCGTTATCTGTAGGAGTTGCATTCTTAAGCGTAATGGTACCATCGCTGTTCACGGTTGCCTGATACCCGCCATCAAGGTTGATAGTATATGTCTGATCAACAGCAGGAAGAACAGGAACATCCACTGTTACTCTGCCTGCATCAGTTGTATAGGTAACTGTCGTAACATCTTTTGACTCTACAGCAGTTATCGCGGAATCTACATTTGAAGAAGCATCAGGGTTATAGACGCCATCCGAACTGAGGGCGATCTGATAAGTATCTCCGCTTACAGAGTCAACTCCCTGGATCATGTATGTTCCATCACCCTGAAGCTGGGCATTATATGTAATACCATCGCTTACGATCTCATAACTCGATCCACTTGAATTTACAGGGATAGATGCGTAATGTGTAACACCTTCCAAAGTCTTAAAGGTGAGGTTTATTGCTTCCATGGTGCTTGCAACGGTGCTGGTAGCAGGCTGCTTAAGCTCCTCTCTGAATTTAAGGGTAGCACTCTTTCCATCATCTTTAACATAGTCCAGGTTATCATAAGAAAGTCTTAATCTTCCTACACTTCTTTCAACTATCTCATGCTGCATAGTAGCTGCGGTAGAATCGTCGAGAATAGTGGAAGAATCCAGTTTATACTTGCCGATGATCCTGGTGGATTCCCCGATGTTTCCTGCGTTGAATTCATCATTAATATCTGTATAGGCCGAAGTTGTAGTCCTGTCGAAGGAAAGGGGAGTATCCGTTCTATAGCCTGTAAACACGTATCTTCCGGCATAGTCCATGTTACCGGTTGAATAATATTCTTTTGCCAGAGCATCCATCTGTGTGACGATCGTTGACAGATCATCCAGAGTCAGATCCATATTTGCGCCTTTTGTTGCCTGCTTAACGCAGTCAGTAAGAACATTCGTAACTGTAGAGAGCGCATCAGCAGTAACCTGCAGCCAGCTCTCAGCGTCTTTTGCATTCTTCTCATAGTACTGGGAGAGCTGTGTAACGTTGCTGCGAAGCCTCAGGGCACGTATTGCGATGACGGGATCATCTGAAGGACGGGTAATTTTTTTACCCGTACTCATCATTGTGTTGAGCTGATCCTCAGACACCTTGTTGTTATTTATATTGTAAAGGGAATTGTTCTGCATGATTCTGTTGGTAATGCGCATAGTTATCCTCCGAATGTAGACAATCCTTTGTCCCTGAAAATAAGCGCATCCATGCAGACCATATGATTTTCACTACGTATATCGACAGTTAAGGCCAATAACTTAAGGATGTTGTGAAAAAAAATGAGCCCCAGGGACACTCCCTCCCTGGGGTTCATTTACTCATCAAATTATACTCCGGTCTCGAGTATCAGTCTGTCGTAGATCTCAGTCAGTGTCTGTATCATCTTGGATGAAAGTGTATAAGCATTCTGGAATTTAACCAGGTTTGAAGCTTCCTCATCCTCATCGACGCCGGTATCGGAAAGTCTCTGGTTACTTATGGTGTTCTCAAGTGCAAGGTATGTATCTTCAAGAGTCTGTGAATTTGATTTGTTCAGTGCCACATCCGCAAGGACCTTGGTCAGAAACTCTCCTGAAGTTGCTCCCCTGAAGATCTTCTTGGTCTTGAACATGTCTTTTAGCTTAGTAAGATTGGCGAACTCGGATTCACCCTCAGTAACGTCTGCTTTGGTTGCAACTCTGTCTGAATCTTCAAGCAGAACTGAGCTGACAGTAAAGTTACCGCCTCTTACCTTATAATAGCCCTTGTTCTCAGAAAGAGTAGTGAGCTGCTCGTAGCTGAACTCCGCCGCGGAGTTGTTATCCATAGATCCCGTGAAAGCATACACGCCTTCCAGTGAGTCAGATGTATATCCCGTTGTCATGATCTGATTGACCTGGTCTGAGAACTGTCTGATCCACTCGTTCATCTGAGACATGTAGTACGGAAGTCCCTGATAGCTGTTGGCATAACCAATACTTACACTCCTTCCGCTGTCAGGTATACTGCTCAGGCTCTCCTCATCCATCTTAAATACATAAGTAGAGTCACCGTCGAATTCCCAGCTGTCATATTTATATTTTTTTGCACCGATCTTGATGGTTCCGTCCTCAGGAATTGAGCACTTAGTCATATCCTTGAGGTAGCTGCTGTCAACTTTGACCGTCACATAGACAGATCCGTCAGGATTCTGAACCACGCCGTCGTCCGGAGTATTACCCTGGAAGTAATGGTTGTTATTACCGTCTCTAAGTGCAAGAAGTCCCTGAAGCTCTCCTCCGATCAGCTTTGAATCCAAAGCAAAATCAGAAAGCTCTTTTACGTTGTCGCCATCCTTATAATTGGCGGTGCCCCACTTAATGTCGAAAAGACCTTTTACATCATTCTGGTCTGTGGCGCCGTCATCAGCACGTGATATGCAGATCATCTTTCTGTATTCATAGGTATCAACCAGCTCATATGAACCTGCAACCCATATCTGAAATCTGGTTGCACCGGTCACTCTGTCCGGCTGTGTCTCATCGATGATCGGAGTCTCCCTTGTTTCAACTGAAATTATCTTGGAGAGGTCATCCACAAGAACATCTCTCTTGTCCCTGAGCTCATTAGCCTTGGCGCCCGTCATCTCGATGATATTGATCTGCTTATTTATTGAAGCAACCTCCTGAGCAATGGCACTGACTCTGTCGGCGCGGAGCTTGATCTCTGCATTGACATCTGCCTGCTCACTCTGAAGGCTGGTATAAACATTGTTAAAGTACTCAGTTATACTCTTCATAGTGGAAACAAAAGCTGACTTGGTCTCAGTTACTCCTGCTGCCGTTCTCACTGATTCCATAGCAGCTTCCATCTTATTGAAAAGAGATGAGAAACCGGTTGTTCCGTCGTCGTCCAGGTACTGTTCAATAAGACCGTTGTAATAGTTCTTTTGCTCGTAATTACCAAGCATCGTCTCGTTCTGTCTGAACTTCACGTCGTAGAAGCTGTCCCTGACTCTCTCGATGGCTATCGTGTCAACTCCGGCTCCCGCGCATCCGTATGTGGCAAAAACCCTGAGAGCATCATTGGCTTCCTGGGTTACCTTCTGCCTGCTGTAGCCGTCTGTGCTGGCATTGGATATGTTGTTTGCTGTGGTGTTTAACGCTGCATTTGCCGCCCTGAGTCCGGAAGCTGCAATGTTAAGTCCGAAAAATTGAGATGTCATAAGTTGTCTCCTATTTTAACCAGCGGTTGTCAAAATACGCCAACCGGGTTACGCTCCCAGTGTAGTTACAAGGTGCTCGAGCATTTCGCTTACTACATTTATATATCGGCTTGACGCATTGTATGCGTTCTGGAACATTATCATGAATTCCATCTCTTCATCACTTGATACGCCGATGATCTGTTCTCTGGCTGCCTCTACAGCAGATACTGTCTGATCCTGGGCTTCCTTGATGCTTTTATAAACATCACCTGAGTTTGCAACCTGAGACACAAGGCTGTTGTAATAAGTAATGAAGCTGTTTCTTGTGGTAACGCTGGGATTCAATGTGTACAGCTCTTTTGTGAAAGCCTCTTTTAACCTGGTAGTTGTAGCGTTATCCTCGTTGCCGTCTATGGTTCTGAAGGTGAAAAGAGTGGGTTCCTGTATATACTTTGGATTGATCTGAGTGTTCTTTATTGTAAAGCCTGTAGGTACGGTTCCTGCCGGCTTGCTTTGGCCGATATCATAGTTGATCTTATCCTCTTCATTTGAGCAGACAAAGAGTATAAAATCCTTGGCATCTCCAACTGTTCCATCTATGAATGCCGGATTACTCTCTGCCGTCTGCATGATATCGTTGATGGTTGTCATGATGTTGTGGACCATCTGATCAAACTCGGCCTGAACATTCATGATGACTGACTGTGAGATGTTTCTGTTATAGAATTCCGTGTCCTCGGTTATATCATGATATGATGCATTGTGATCGCCTCTTGCAAGAAGAACTGATCTGAGCTTACCTATATCTGTGTTTGTTACAGTTGAAATGTTCTGTGTAAGATCAAAGACATGTGCTCCGTCAATCGAAACAACTGTCTTTGTGCCATCATGGTTATCAACGGTCTTGGCTGCATACTCCCAATAAGGTGTTGCATATCCCACACTGCTCTCAAGTTTTGTATCAACTCCCAGATGGTTTACGTGGTCAGTAGTAACAAATGGTGATCCTTCGAAAAGAACTGATACATTCCCGAAAATGTCTTCCTGATACTCGATCTTGCCGTACTCACCAAGCTGATCTAAAAGAAGGTTTCTCTCATCTCTAAGGTCATTGGCACGTTCCTGTCTTCCTGACTCTATATCGACGATCGTCTCATTTAATACTCTTATCCTGTCGCCGTAATTGTTGATGGTGTCGCACATTCCCTGAACTGTAGCATCCATATTATCCTGATATGCAACAAGTCCGTCATATACGCTTTTTGCTCTTGTAATAAACTCATTCGCTCTTGTTACGAATGAAGACTGTGTAACGGCTGAGCAAGGATCTTTTGCCAGCTCCTGAACAGATACCCAGAGGTTATTGAGGGAGATTGCAAATTCGGAGCCATCCATCTCCTGAAGCTGATCTTCTATCTCTTCAAGGGCCTTCAGCGAAACATCATAAAAAGCAGCCCTTCCTGTCTCTCTTCTGAATGAAAGATCAAGAAAGTCGCTTCGCACCTGTTTACAATTATTGTAGTTTACGCCTGTTCCAATCTGTTTCCAGGCAATCTGTTCAAGTTTCTTTTCAAGTGTCTGATATGCTCTTGTTCCCTGAGAAACCTGTTGTCTGACGTAGCCGTCGGTGTCTACATTCGACATGTTATGCGCTGTCGTGTTCAGTGCATTCTGCGATGTTGTCATTCCCGACGCACCTACATATAAGTTGGCCATTAAAGACATATGTATACCTCTCAGTACTACGCCCAAAATACGAATTGCTTCGGACTAAAGTCCTCTCTCAATTCTACAGGCATTCGGAATCCGCACTAACGTGCTACTTCCTCATTCCTGTTTTGGTACCAAAGTCAAAATCCTTTGCATGCAAGCATGCACGGCTTTTGCCCTTGATACCCTATTTTGGGCAAAATTTAAGACACTACCGCGAAAAACGGTATTCACCCGGGTGGATTATCTACATGCATCCGTCTCACCTCCTACCTGAGTGAGACGTTACTGCTTTGCATCAAACCCGCCCGATGTGTAACCTAAACATTCGCCTGTAGTGTCTGCAGCTCTTGAGTAATTCGCCGTCTGTGGAGCTTGTTTCGCCGCCTGGATGATGTTCATTTCGAACTGAACCATCTCAAGTGAACTCTTTAAAAGTTCCTGGTTCTGTCCGTTTACACGTCTGACGTTGTCAGCTACCTGCGTAAGCCGGTCCCGCTGCTTAGCCAGATTCTTCTGATCCACCGGTCTTTTCTCAAGTACCTGGATCAGATCGGTCAGTTTCAATGAATTAACATCCATGTTAAGTACATTGGCTATATCCGTCATAGCTTCGACTCTCTGTTTTTCGAGGCTCTGGATACTTCCGATTATGCACTGCTCCTCATCCGTGATTTCTGCAAGTGCCTCAAGATCACCTTTTATGATAACTGTGGTCTTTTGGCTAGATAATCCCAGTAATTTCTCGTACGCTGAACCTTCTTTATCAAGAACGTCAACGAGGTTCTCCATAAGACTTGCCACTGGAATCATCCTCCTGATATGAAATTGATGTGTGGGCTGTTATGCCAGCTCTTCAAACTTTGCCAGTAACTTATCAGCAAAAGCCTCTCCACTCACATCATAAGTACCATTTTTAATAGCAGCTTTGAGCGATGCAACCTTATCTTCCCTGATATCGGGGGCAGCGCTTACAGCCTGTTTCGCAACCTGGATATCTTTTCCGATCGAAGAAAATGATACAGTATCTCTGATATCATTGGTCTTTTTTGTTGCCTGTGGTTTACCTACTTTGCTGTTTGAGTAAATCTGCTGAACCTGACTGTATGCTTCTATTCGCATATCTTTTCCTCCTTCCCTGGAGTATTTTTAAACTTCTACTACATTTATCGGTAGAAGTTTCCATTACTTTAGTTCTTTTCCCAAAATATTTTCCCCCGAAAATTTCAGGAAATCTCATGGTAAAAATAGCTTCCAGGTCTTTATTAAAATGTTGTTAGTTTCTCATGTTTCCTTACATTTCGCGGGTTTTTTGGTTTATACCCGGTCGTTCCTTCAGTATGTATATCGGAAGGTTAAAAGAAAACTTTAGAGTTTTTTAAGAATTTTTTTTACGAGACAAGCATTATTTTTAAAAAATGCAGATATTGAGCTTGCTCGAATAGATGTATTAGCCTTATTTTCATATGTTCCTCAGACTCATTCTGGCGTTACTGTACTTAGGGTTTCCGGTAACATCCTCATCAAACCACTCCGCCGGCTTATAGGCATCTGCTGCCTCTTCTGACGGAAACTCAACTTCTGCAATTATGGTCCCGTCGTAAGGAGCATCGAAGACATCGAGCTCGATCTTCAGTTCGCTTGTGTCGATTTGCAGTTTTTTGACATCTGCCTCTGCAAATGCATCTGCGTTGATCGGAACCAGGTATCTCTTTTTCCTGATTATGTTCCCGTCGGCCTTTTTGAGCATGTGCTCGTAGGAATCCTTGTCCAGCGGCAGGTTGTATTCTGTGGAGCCGATTGGGACGTCGTGTTGCGCTACTTCCAACACAGTCTGTTCTGTCTGCCCTTGTTGTTTGTTCGATGCCAGTATTTCCGAGTTCGCCTGACTTTTTGTATCTTGAATACTCTCAGCGTAGGTGCTCCTGTTCTTATAAGTCATGTAGCAGGAATCATCTTCTCTGCGCACCCTTATGGCCGGACTTACATTCAGATACCCCTGCTCAATTACATGATACGGGTACTTGTCCAGATCCTCGGGAAGGTGCCTGACTGTGAACTTTCTCTCTATTTCTACGCCCATGTGGATTGTAGCCTCCTTTTTTGAGTTACAGTAACGAAAGCGTATTTGCTTCCTCTGTATTTGCTTACTACTTGCTTACATTTGCATTTGCCTAAGATATACTGAGTTCTATTCTAATACGAAAGCTTGAATTTGGCGACAATGTTATAGAATCTGAATAAATATGATAGAATTATTACCATGAACGGCATAGCATCAGCTATCCATAATGCATCAATACAACATGCAATGCGATACAACAGCATAAACCATGGGAGGTATACAAAAAAATGGCAAAAACAGCGATATTCTTGGCAGAAGGATTTGAGGAAATAGAGGCTCTGACGGTAGTTGATCTGCTACGCAGGGCAGGAATTGAAATAACAACAGCATCAATCACAGGGAGTAAGCAGGTCACAGGCTCTCACAACATAACTGTTGAGGCCGACGCCCTGCTTTCAGACATTAAATTTGATGAAACAGACATGATAATTCTTCCGGGCGGAATGCCGGGAACCAACAATCTTGATGCCTGCGAACCCCTGAAGGCTCAGATCAAGGCCTTCGCCGATGCAGGCAAGAAGCTCGCAGCTATCTGCGCAGCTCCCAGAGTATTCGGCAAGATGGGAATCCTCTCCGGTAAAAGAGCTACCTGCTACCCCGGAAATGAAGAATTCCTCCAAGGTGCTGATCCGCAGACTGACGAAGTTGTAAAAGACGGCAACATCATCACAAGCCGTGGCATGGGAACTGCAATTCCCTTCGGACTTGCAATCATTGAAGAGTTCCGGGGCAAAGAAGCTGCCGATGACATGGCTAAGAAGATTATTTTCAGGCAGTAAACGCTTCATTAACAGACTCCTAATACAATCAAAATAATCGTACACTAATATTTTTAAGAATCTCAAAAATCCCGCAAGCCCTGTGTTTGCGGGATTTTTTTTGCAATTTAGGGAAGTTTATGATTTTTTTAGAAAGAAACTTGTTGACAATTTGTTCTAGTTGTTCTATAACATACTTGTAACAAGAAATTAGCAGCCGACACATGAGAGTGCTAATAAGAGCTGCCAGGAATTTAAACACTACAACACAACAAAAAATATATATAGAAAAGGAGTGATAATTATGTTGATGCCTATGCTTTGGAGTAACAATGATATTTTTGATGAGATGGATAACTTCTTTAACGATGGATTCTTTGGTGGACAGTGCAGAACACCAAGAGAAGCAAGACCTTTTGAATCAAGCACAGGTCTTATGAGAACAGATGTCATCGAGAAAGATAACTGCTACCAGCTTGAAGCTGAGCTTCCAGGATTCACCAAGGAAGACATCAAGATCGATCTCAAGAATGACACTCTTACAATAAGTGCTGCACACAATGAAAACAAGGATGAGAAGGACGAGAACGGCAAGTACATCCGCCGTGAGAGAAGAAGCTCTTCATATCAGAGATCATTCCATGTAGAAGGTCTTAAGCCTGAAGATATCATTGCTCAGTACAGGAACGGTGTCCTCACCGTTAACCTTCCCAAGAAGGAAGCAATCCCCGAGAAGGAAGAAGCAATCCAGATTGAAGTTAAGGACTGATGCCTGTGAAGTGATGATGTCATGATGAAATGACGAATTGCTTTATTGTAACTAAATAACAACCGTTTCATGCTAACAAAACAGGGCTCAGCAGATTTGCTGAGCCCCTTCTTATTCATATCACTTATATCAACTAACCATTAATAGTTCTGAGCCTTCTTCATGAAGTAAGCCTGAGGATGATTGCATACAGGGCAAACCTCAGGAGCCTTAGGTCCAACTACGATATGTCCGCAGTTTGAACACTCCCAGATTGTATCGCCATCAGCTGAGAATACGATTCCATCCTCGATATTCTTGAGGAGCTTTCTGTATCTCTCTTCGTGCTCTTTCTCAATAGCTGCTACCTGCTCAAAGAGATCTGCGATATCATCAAATCCCTCTTCTCTTGCCTTCTTGGCAAATGAAGGATACATCTCTTTCCACTCGTAAGCCTCTCCGTCAGCAGCTGCATTTAAATTATCAACTGTTGTTCCGATTCCTGAGAGGATCTTGTACCAAAGTTTCGCATGCTCTTTCTCATTAGCAGCTGTAGCCTCGAAAATCTGTCCAATCTGCACATATCCGTCCTTCTTAGCCTTGGAAGCAAAGTAAGTGTACTTATTACGTGCCTCAGATTCCCCTGCAAATGCTGCCATCAAATTTTTCTCAGTCTCAGTTCCCTTAAGTTCGTTGGTTCTTGTCTCAAGATTAGCCATAAAATCCCCTTTCTGCGTTGGAAACGCAATACATTTGACGTAGATTCATTCTAACATAATCTTATGTGAAAAGGTATATTTATAAGCTCATTCATTATCGGTTATCTCAGGGCGCCGGTTATCTCATCGAAATAATACTCTCGCCCGTCAATCACTGTAATTCCTCTAGCCATTAGACCGGTCTTACGATCATAGTAATATGTATTACCGACCTGATCAGGGTAGAGGTTTGCCAGTCCTCCCTCAATGGTAACCCATCCCTTCATCATTCTGCCATTGTTATCGTAACGTACCCATTTTCCCTTGCCTTCTTGAATTGCTCTTTTTACCTGATCAGCCATTTCTGCGTGTTCATAATTGCCTTCTGCATTAGCGCCACTGGCTGCTGCATTATTATTGATTTCGTCCTCGCTCCAGCTGCTCTCGTTCTGATATATATAAGGCATGAAAACTTCTTTTCCCACGGCTTTGGCCCCATCAGCATTTACGTCAAGCCAGTACCATCCGTCTGAAGCAGGATCGTAGATTTCTCTTCCGCGAAGTGTACCGTCGTATGGAAAACACTTTCCGTCAGAGATTGTTCCCTGACGCATATTGTTCTCATACCAGTAGCTCTTTCCGCCTACAACTTCCCACTCAAGATCCCTATATCTTCCACTGTCAGTTCCACTACTATTTCCACCATTAATTCCGGTGTTGTTTCCAGCCGAGGTTGAAGGTGTTCCTTGAGGTTCTGTATTAGTTGCATCCGTCACATTTATTGTAGCTGCCCTTGAATTTAGCTTTACACCTTTTTTATCGGTAACCACGCAGCGGACATGTGCTCCATTCCAACTTGCGGGTATTGTCACTTGGATACTGTTTGAGGTTCCGCCTGAGATATTCTTCCAATCTGATGAATCAGACATCCGGTATTGCCATTGATATGACAGTTGCTCACCTTTTGCAGTTATTAAAAAGCTTGCAGCTGAATCAGCCTTTGTATTTACATCCTGTGGCTGCTTTGTTATCTCAGTCCCGGATAAGACATTTATCTGTGCCATCTCAGAATAAACATGAGACGTAGAATAAACATACTCAGATAAGCGACTCGTGAATTTTATACTGCACCTATATACACCTGTACTAACATCAGCTCCGGCTATCAAATTACATGGGTTACCTGTTCCAACCGTAACCCAGGCATTACTATCTTTAGCCTTGAATTCCCATTCATAGGAAAGGTCACTTCCCGTAGCTGACAAAGATAATGTAATGCTCTGTCCACTATTCGCGTTAATATTCTTAGGCTGTTCAATGACCCTTACTTCATTTGGATTTTCCTGTTCTGCGTTATAAGCTGTAAAATGCTGTGACCATGTCAATCTTTCGAAAGGTATGTTGTCATGAAAAGTCATTGTATGAAAACATCCTACTGAAAGGCCTTCCCAACTAGTTTCTCCACTGTTTATTCCATGCAGCATGTTGGCATTATGACCCGGAGAATTTTTCCATCCCTGCATAACTGTGCTTGGTGTTTTATAGCCATCGGCTATATTCTCTCCTCCTGAGCTCCAGCCACTGGTAACAGTATTCCATCTCGTTCCGTTCGGTCTCGTATGTTGAAAATATACGCTACATTCCAATGCTCTTAAATTTGATGCGTATTCCAGACTGGAGTTATATGCCAGAGTGTTTAATCCATTCTCTAATCTGTATTCATTTACCTGTTCATACACCTCTCTGGAATAATCACTGTCAAACCATCCATATACTTTCTGAACCGTACCATCTTGAAGGGCAATCTCATAAGTATCATAGGGATGAACACTGATTGTCTCTACAGCTGCACCGCAAAAACTACATTTTTTCTGAACTTCTCCCCACTCTGTACTTGAAGCTTCCTTCGTAACTACGTTATTTATCTCTACCCATTCACCACCAACCCTTCCGGAATGTGGGCAGTTGCTATAATCAACTTCCCATTGGGCATATAAGTTAACATAGCCATAGTCTATTGTTGTCAGATCTATAATCATAGCCTCATCGCCATAATATGTTCCTGTACCATCCGGCATTGTGTTCCATCCAATAAACTTATAAACATCTTGGGTTAATGTAGATTTGGGTAATTGATATTCCTTACCAAATTCACAGCGAATAGATCCCATAGAGCCGTAAACATAGTCTACTCCATTATCCTTAAAGTATACTGTATAATACTTATTTGGAGTGTTTGCCGCAGTTGTAACAACAAAAGAATATGGAGAGAATGAATCCGCCTCAAAACATATCTCTTCATCATCAGTAGTTGCAGCTATCTCTTCAATATCTGTCTCATTTTCAATATGAAATACCTGTAACTGCGCAGTATCATCCTGAAGATTTTCTTTAATTTCAGGTGTCAGGCTTATTGATACATTGACTTTCTCATTTTGAGGTTCAATTTCAGTTCCATCATGCCAAAAGCTTATATCAAAGGTGATAATATACTGAATGTCTCTTTCCTCATCCACTTCGCCTTCGATAAGAGATATAGGATCATTGACAACACTGATTTTGGTTGTTGTTCCCTCAGGGAACACTCCCTCCGGTGCATCTATTGATATAGTATATCCATCTACAGATTCCTGATATGAAAATTCCGGAAATTCTGTTTCAATTTCACCCTCACCTTTATTTTCGACTTCTTCCGGATTGACAGGCTCTTCTACCGAATTGTCAATGTAATCCGCAGCCTTTGAAGCAGCTTCTCTTTCTTCTTCGGATTTTGCATCTTCTTTGTCAGATTTTAAATCTCCCTCGCCGGATTTTACATCTTCCTCGCCGGATTTTACATCTTCCTCGTCAGCTTCTTCATCATCCTCTTCTGACTCTACGATTTCATCATCTGTTGTATCGCTTTTCTCTTCATCAGATGACGTGTCCGCTTCTTTAGTTGTGTCTGTTTCTATCGTTATATCCTGCTCATTTCCGTCTTCATACGCAAATGCATCTGCGCCAAAGCTGTTGAAAGCAAAAAAGAATGCTAGCACAAGTGCTAACATGCGATTAAAAGTTTTTCCTTTACTGCATAATTTACTTTTGTTCTTCATAACTCACCTTCAAAGAAAGAATACTGTGATAACAAATATATCATAAAATTTTTCTAAATTGTCAATATAAAGTAAATTTTTCAATGTATTTTGAAAGAAATAATCGCACTTAAGACCGGCATTTTAATATTAAATTTCATGCGTCAAACTCAAAGCGCTCCGCTAAATCACCAATAAAAAAGAGACGTCTGTAAGAGAGGGATTTTTCTTGTCTCAGGCGTCTCAGTAAAACCTATTAAATTATTACAACTATCAGGCTGTTAAGAGCCCCTTACCTTGCTCCTGCCCAGGTCAGTCCGTAGAGCTGCTCCATGAGCTTTCTGAGCTCGTCCTTCATGCGGTTGCATGCTGAAGCCTCGTCAACAAAGTTCAGTACCCCGATCTTTTCCTTCTTATCCTGGAAATATACTGCCCATCCGTTCTCAGTCTTATCAAGGCAGATCCTGTTCTTGTGTGAGCCACCGATCTTGTAGAGCTTGCTCGGTACCAGATGCTCTTTAAAATAAGTTTTCAATTCCTTAGTATTCATAGCGCTCCTCCAATATATGTCAAATCAAGTAGTTTTCAATCAAGTTACATGTAGTTTTTATTACTACATATAATGTACCACATTACTACTTTTTTGACAAGACTCAGAAGAGCACGGAATTTCTTTTATTCTTCCTTCCCGGCCAGTGCCAGAGCAGCCATCGCCGCCCCCTGCCCCCAGGGATAATTACCGTAAGTCTGGTAATGTACACCAAAGTCATCGCAGGAGCTGAGGGCACTCATTACCCTGCCACCATCTGCACTGTTTAAAAGAGCTTTAAGCGAAGCCTCCACCTCGCCAGCACCCGCTCCGCCTCCATTCAGTAATCCATAAACGATCATGCCTGTAGCAGATGTATCAAGGTGTCCGTCTATTGCCTGAACCTGCCAGGCATATCCGCCCTCAGGTTTCTGATATGTCAAAAGAGCTTTCGACAGCTCTCTGTACCATCTGACAAGGGTACTTGCGTTATCCTCAAATCGTGAATCCGAATGCTTCACATACTCAGAAAGTCCCATAACAAGCCATCCTGCAGCCCTTCCCCAGGACAGAACACCTCGCTTTTCACAGACTGCACCGTCATCAATAAGCGCATATCCGTGATAGATAAGACCGCTCCTTTCATCTGTTCCGTGCTTTAAAAAGTTCTTGAGCTGGCTCTTTGCAAGCTTTCTGGCATCAGCATCCCCGAAAGCTTTTGCGTATGCAGCAAGAAACATTGACGTCTGCCCTATTCCATCGGCAAATACGTTACAGGTGCTCCTGTCAGCATTATAAACAATGGTCTCTTCAGGATCCCTTGCTGCTCCCAGCAGATACTGATATATCCTATCCGCAGCCCCGCGCATCTTACTGCGGAACTTCTCATCCTCTGTCTGTTCATAGAGCCTGATACAGGCAACCCCGGCCAGGGCGTCATCAATATAGGAGATATTCTTATTGTACTTCTCTTTCCAGAGCCTTATATGCCCAAGGACAGCATCATCGATTTCCGAAACAATGACGTCTTCACCATCTCTTACAGCGCATTTCCTTGCTTCCGCCAGTCCCAGCATAAGCATACCTGCAGGCCAGAACATCGGGTCCTTGGTGCGCACGCTTCTTCCAAGAGCGCTCTTTACAATATCCTTGGCCCTTTGCCTGGCAGAGACGTCCATGATAGTCTTAAGCTCAGAGATACCTTCTTTTATGATCAGTTTTTCCTTCTCAGTCATAGCTTTTCCCCTCAGCGCCCCAGCTTCTGTCTTACTTTACCTGCCAGATACTTAAACTCCTCTGATCTTCCGTACAAAACGAAATATATTCCGTTAAAAATAACCGTGATGATAAGTGCCATCACAATAAACGATCCAAAGTTAAGGTCAGCGATAACCTTTGTGCTGATAAACTGACAGGTTACCAGCACCACCACCATACTCAGAAGGTACTTGAAGGAATCAGCAAAATACCCCCAGGCCTTTCTGTCAAAGCAGGTGCCGTAGATGATGACCGGCTTAGTGATATTTGCAATAAGCCCCGACACAATGGTTCCGATATAGACACCGGTAAGTCCAAGGGGCGTCTGTACCAGCACGATAGAGATCACAAGATTGACTGCGCCCTGTATCAGTGCAAGATACTTGTCCGGTTCAAATACTCCGGCCGCTGTCTTGTAGTTACTAAGAACAATCCTGTCTCCCTTGAAATAATAATCGATCAGTATGCAGTAAACCGCAGCCTGCGGAAGAATCCACTTATCTCCCCACAAAAGTCGTATCAGCGGTGTCAAAAGAACCATGAACCCAATACAGGAAAATCCATAGACCCAGGATGCAAAGAACCTGTACACCTTAAACATTGAGAACTGCTTCTCTTTATTCTCTGTAGCGATCAGATTACCAAAGCTGGATATAACCGAATTAAAGATGATGTTCACAAAGTTCGCCACGGAATTGATGACAAGATTATAGTTATCAACAAATCCCGCAACGGATACTTCGATCAGCGAAGATATGATAAGGGCATCGGTCTGAAGTCTTGCCACGTCTCCGACTTTGTGGAAGACAAGAGCTTTTGTCTTTTTCCAGACCTCGTCGCTCTCTTCCTTGGAAAGCCCGACCACATTTTTATCCTTGAGATAAGGATATAGTTTATCAAGATATTTAGATACAAAGATCTTCTGTATCAGCTGAACAGCTGCATCCGTCAACAAAAACAGATAGAAGTTTTCTGTGACTACAACCACGACTATCTGAATGGCCACCGTAACGATCTTGGTTATCGTCAGTACGTTGGTCTGGATGTAGTTCTTTTGCTCTGCATTTACAAGGCTGTACTTGTAGGCCACAAAGTAACTGGTCACGGTATTAAACAGAAAGATCAGGTAAAAGAGAACCAGATCCCTCGAAGAGATGCTCCCCGGGTTCTTGACCAGGATCCCCAGAAACGGAACAATACCAAGTCCGATGACAGCCACCACCATCGCGATAATGTGGTAAGCCTTCCTGTAGAGCTGCATATAAGACTTGATCTTCTCAGTCTCTCCCCTGGCCACAGGCCCGTAAAGGCTGAAGTTAAGAGCAGTTCCGATCCCAAGCTCAGCCATGTTAAGAACAGCAAGAATATTGCTGTATAGACTGTTGACACCAAGGAGCTGCTCATTTAAGTGCAGCAGAAAAACAGTTCGCAAAATAAACGACATCAGCGTTGTTGCGATCTGTCCGACATACCCGAAGGTGATATTTCTTGTTGCTGACTTAACTCTGCTCATAGAACTTAGATGATACTCCCTTTTTCGTCCATAAGGATCCAGCCCTTCCAGTAATCATGCATGATATCGGGATTGACCGGCTGGTTGTTTCTCATTTTGTAAGTGCGTATCACGGTCTTGTCAGGTCTTCTGTTAAGCCTTGCTCCCCAGAAGCTGAATGTGGAATTCGCACAGATATTGCCTTTGCAGTGGCTCATGAGCATCAGGTCCTGGACACTGTTTCTTCCGTTGTTCCAGTCAATGATCGTATACTTACTCTCGTCTGAGAACTTCTCGTGCGCATACTCATGGTCGCTGGTGAAAATGTAAAAATGTGTATCAGGGTCTTTTACCGAAAAATAATCCATGGCGCCCTGATAATACTCTTCGGTTGCTATATTTCCAAGGATCTCCACATTGGAAGGATCAAGGTAGTCTCCTCTTCTGATGTGAACACTGACAGACGACTCATTCTCCATTCGCTCAACAAGCGCCATATTCCTGGAATGAAGATCGGGATCGGAATGAGCCGGGAATATGTACTTCTCCTGCAGCTCGCCCATTATGTCGTCATAGTATTTCTGACACGCGAAATATCCTTTGATATATCTGTCCTCCAGCTCGAATATCTCCGGATGGTACATCTCTTTTTCGGAAAAGACCTTTGGATTGGCCTCATTTCTGAGACCTAATTTCTTGAGCACTTTACCTGTGATGTTAGCAACGGCACCCTGTTTTAAAAATGCATCTCTCTCCTCATTAGTGCACTCAACATAGTCTACGCCTGCAAACATAGGAAGCTCAAATTCCCTTGGCGCCAGCATGTTCCTTTGAACCTCCGGTTCAAACCATGACAGGTCCAGCCTGACGTCCTTACCCAAGCCGCGGAGCTTGGTGTACACAGCATACTGCTGCATCTGGTTTCCCAGGCCTCCGGCAATCTGAATAATCAACATATTTTCTCCCCCAAATAAAACTTATATTCAGCCCTGTGTATGGCTGATTATATACTCATAAGAACGGATCAGAGCCTGTGGATCATCAAGCTCCTGAACCGGAAGGACATAATTGTCGCAGGTCCCAAAAAGATCTGTGGCAATTCCCCTGCTCTTTACAGAATAGCCTATTACAAGAGTCGGAACCCCTGTGCTGTAGGCTGCAATTGTGCTGTGCGTCCTTGCTCCCACAAAGAAGCTGCACTCTGATATATAGCCCTTTAAAACCTCCGCAGGACTATCCTCTATCATCACTGCTCTGCCCGTATCTTTAAACTCATTATAGAGCTCTGAGAGCGGTCTTCTGTCATCATTATTGCTCCAGACAACATGTGGCACAAAGGCGATGCCGTTATCCGTATTATCAAGAATATATCTGATAAAGTTCCTGTACCCCTCTCTTACAAGCCCGGGATCCTTGGCCCTGTCAAGGACCATCGGACTTAGGTTAATGCCTACCATCTTACCCGGAACAAAACCGGTAAGTGCCTTGGGCTTTGAAACTTCAAGTTCAAAAGCCGGGTCCTTGCGGAGCAATATCTTTTTGTCAGAAAAGCCCACGCCCAGAAGTGCCTTGTATGTAATGGATTCCCTGGCATAAATGCTGTCGTACTCCATCAGATCGTTTAAAAGAGCCACACTCTTTAAGGAATCAGGCTCAATTGAGCAGCCCCACAGGATTGTCTCAAATCCCCTCTCCACAAAATAATCATGGGCAAGGATAAGATCAGGCACCATCTCAGGATAGCAGTAATTGTCGCCGCCTATGGAGATGGCAAGCGGAGTCTGCTGCGATCCGCACCTGTTAAGCTCTTTAAGAAAAACCTTATAAGCGTCCTTAAATCTGTATCTCATAAAGGACTGCTTATCCCCTGTAAACCTGCGCCATCCATAGTAGATAACATGGGCAAAGAAGTGCCTGTCAATGTGCTTCTCACTTGTCAGGATGCACAGTCCCTGTTTTTCCATTTCCCCAAGAGAATAACTTCTGTCCTCTCCCGCGTCATTGGAAAACACCACGGGAATGGGTGTCTTGTCCATATCGCATCCCTGCTCGATCCTGAGTTTATGGATCAGCTTAAGGGTCGCGTTTGCGATAGCTTCGCATCCGTGGTTTTTGCTGCCGGCATGCATATATAAAATTATTGGTCTGTTAAGGTCAATACTCATTTTTCCTCCAAAAGACATTACGCTTTGTGACGGTTATAGAGTCTCAGGTATAGCTCAGGGCTCAGCCCAAAAACCAATACTTTTAGTTTATGTCCAAACGGCAATGCTCCAAAAGCGCCCCTTGTCTTGAGTGCATGTCTGATCTGCTCCCCCGACTCTGAGACAGCCCTCCTTGCCAGCTCGGTATCTCTTTTGCCGGCATCAAGAACAGCAACCTTGCCGATGACCAGAAAGGCAGTCAGCACCTGACTAACAGAAAGACTTAAAAAAGCATCCCGTGTCATTTCGTTCCTGTATGGGATAAGCTTATTCTCAGCCTCTCTCCAGGCTACGATCTCTCCCATGTAGCTCTCCTTGAACTCCTGCTTCATGGCTCCTGCGGCATTTTCTGTGTAAATATATTCGCCGGCATCTATACACCTTATGGTATGTCTTTTGCCCTGGGAAATAGCAAAGTCCAGTAAAAAGAGAAGATCCTCACCGATAGCCAGTCCCTCTTTAAAGCGAATCCCTTCCTCCACTATGCTCTCTCTGTCAAAGAGCTTGCCCCATACATGGGTGTTGGCATTAAGGACGGAATTCTCTATGTACTGAAAGCCGCTGAGCTTTGGCGTCCCGGTAAAGCTTCCGCCCTCATCCACAAGATTGGTGCCCTCGTCGGCATATCTCATAAGGTTCTCAAGATACCCTTTTTTGACCTCATCATCGGAATCAACAAAGACGATGAACCGGCCACAGGCCTTATCTATTCCGATGTTCCTGGCGTGAGATACTCCGTGGTTTTCAGTATGGACCACCTGTATCCTGCCCTGGGTATCATCCCTTGCAAGCTCATCGCAGATATCACCGGAGCCATCCGTCGATCCGTCATCCACCAGAATGACCTCCAGCTCGCCTTCCTTCATAAACTGCTGATTTAAACAAGATAAGACACACCTCTCAAGTGTGTCTTTAACCTGATATACAGGAATTATTATGCTGACCAGAATCTCCCTGTTTGTTTCCATACAACTCCCCCAAAGCCTGTCAGTACTCGGTCCAGTTCTCCCTTTCCACACCGGTGACAGTATCAAATCCGTAATGCTCGGCATAAAAAACATTAAGCCAATAATCAGGATCCTCTCTAATATCCATAGTATATGCTGTGGTGTAACGGCTCTCCCAGTCAGGGCGAAGCATCGGCACAACCACATCTGTGATGCCTTCACCTGCCATCTCCGTCAGGTATGCATCTCTTTCATCGAATTCACGCTTAATCCTTGCAAGGTTCGCGCCTTCCTCAATATATGTGAATATAAAGAAAACTCCCAAAAGTGTTACAAGGCTTGTTGCAAAAGCCTGAACAAACGCCTCTTCATATCCTGTGTTGACCAGCCATGCAAATCCGTTTACAACAGCCGTCATCAAAAACAGTCCGGCACCATAGTATGCTCTGAGCTGAGTCTCAGCAACGCCAATAAGCGCATAGCTCGTAGCCAAAAATAAAAATCCAAACAACATCATAGCTGATGCGGTCTCAAAAAATTCTTCCCTGCTCTTCTGTTTATAAGCAATAGCAATGACAATAGCAATAAAGGCAAAAAGAAGAACCAGATACCCCTGCCTTATATTGATCGTTATCTTCAAAAATCTCGCAAGGAGAGCCAGAAGCCCTGTATGAGCTTCTTCCTGTGATGCTGCCCTGGAGAAGTTTCCGGGTGAACAGATCATTATAATAAAACCGATCACTGCTCCTACCAGGCCTGTTATCATCCATGGTCTTATGTTCTTAAAGCTCTTTGTCCTACTCCATTTGTCCACCATCATAATGATAACAAAAAGTATAGCGCCGCCTGAAGTGTTCTCATTGCACCAGCCTGCAGCCAGTCCAAAGAAGAACATCCCAATGATAAAGCCGATTTCTCCCGGCTTCTCCTCCCTTAACGCCTTCCTGAAAAGTGTAATAAAGCCGAGCACTATACATCCTGTGAACATATAATTGCAGGCGCCGTCTTCCCAAAGAACACTGTTACTGATCGTCGGATCAAAGAGCCACATAAGCACAGCTATTGCAGCATAAACGCGGATATCGTATTTTTTCCTGTGATCGATATTCATGTAGATCAGTACAGAGATCAGCACAAATATGATCGCAGCAGCAACATCAAAAACAAGCTTATTCCCGATAAAAAGAAATATTCTCAGCAGGATATGTGCAACATTCCTGCCGGTATGTTCCATATAATGCACATACTCCTGCGCAAAGAGATCAAAGAAATTTCGTGCCCCGGCCACTTCATCCATATAGATGATGTCATCCGACAGATAAGGTGTCAGATACAAGAAGCCAAACACCATTATGAAATTAACAAAAACCGTCAATTGAAACAGCCTTTTTCTAAGCGCTTCTGACATCTGTTTCCCCTTTATCCACAAATAAATATCCCAGGTAGACACCTGCTATCACCAAAAAGAAATCACGGCCCAGATATCTTGTTACAAAAGTGGCCTCAACTATTGTATATACGGATACCGAGAATATCAGTATCATGGTCCATATGTCCCTCTTTTTCCAGCACACATAGATCACGGCCGTAAGGGCAACGACTATGAGAGCTGCCGGAATTATTCCGTACCAGTAAAAGAGCCTTACCCAGCCCATATCAAAAAACGAATCGGTACCATGTGCCGAAAAGAGCTTCCACCCGGCAAGCACAGCATCTCTGTTGGCAGCTTCATAGTATATCGAACCAATTCTGTTGTTTAATGCATCTTCTATTTTCCAATACAGATCTCCGATGTCAAGGAATCTGTCGCCGGCATATATCCGTCCTGCCGTGCCTGCTGCCATAACTGCTGACAGCACACAAAAGACCGGAGAAACCAAAGCCTCCAGGATGTAAAACGCCTTAAATTCCGAAAGCTTCCCAAAAAATCTAAACAGTATTGCTATCGCAACTGTCATTGCAAGGATCAGAGCACTGGTCCTTGACCTGGTCAGCCATATGATCAAAGCTGAAGATACTACTGCCACCAGATACGGAATAATTCGGGCTTTTCTTCCATATATCCAGATCCACATCAGTATCAGAACAAAGAATGAGCTGAACAGCGTGTTGGGATGTCCAAAGCCAAACACATACCTGGTCTCTGCACCGACGCTCCTTCCGAAATCCTTGGTAAGTGCAACATCGCCCAAAACCCCGATGCTGGCAAGAAGAGCTATCAGTAAAAATCCTGTCAGGCACACATAAAAGCAATATTTCATCGCCTTTTTCAGATCAATGTCCCTGGCTGCCATCACCAAAGTTACCACCCTGAGCATATCATTCTTGCCGGATGAGTAATAACTGATCGCAGCTATTATCCACACACAGCCAATGACAAGCCATTCCTTTTTGTCATGCTTCATCACAAGAACTGCAAGAAATGTCAGCAGAAAAGTCACCCTGAAAACATAGCTCTCCAGATGAAAAGAGATCTCACTCTTTTCCAGTATCATAATAAGCACTTCAATGGTGAATGCAATATAGAAAAGATATTCTGATATTCTTTTTCTGTTAGCAGCAAGCCATGTGATCATAGAAACATTCTTTTTATCTTACGAATTGCCTTTCTGAAAAATCTTCCTACGGTAATATCAAATTTATGGTAAAGCTTTGAAATAAGTGTTATCTTCGGCATGACCAGATGCTCGTAGTCAGAGAGATTATCCAAAAGATACTTAGGATATGTATCATCAATCTCAACTCTTTCAAACTTTGCATCCCTGCCAAAGATATCCTGCCCAAGGATCAGCCTGTCCATGGTCTCAAGGATAATTTCTTTTTCGTTGTACTCCTGATGAGCTGCGGCTTTGACCTTGACACCTATCCTGTCGATAGGGTTCTTTTCATGGTCACCTCCCATGTATCCGAAGTGCCAGCCACCGTCAGCCACCCTGACAGCATTCTCATCCGTAACCTCACAGAGATCTCTTAGTCTCACTATTCCCTCTTTTGGGATATTGAGCATGGAAGTAACCTTAGTTCCAAGCCACTTACGCTTCTCCTGAGGGATATCGGGAAATTCTCTTGTAATTGACAAAAGCTTGCCCGATTTCTCCTCCATGTTGAGGAACGCATAGAAGTTCCTCTGCGCAAGGTGATAAACTTTTGTTTTATCAAAACCGGCTATTATCTTCTCAAGCTCTACAGGATTGGGGATCTCATCGCAGTCGCCGAAGATGATGATGTCATCCTCTGTCGCACCGACTTCCTTAAGTCCGTCAATAAGGCGGTTCTTCTGGAAGTAATCCCTCTCGTGGGTAGTTCCCGTCGTAGGCGAATTGTCCACCGTCACATAGACGATCCTGTCCAGAAACTTTTTGAACCTGTCTCTGTTTGCCTTAAAGCACAGGCTCTTTTCCTCTCCGGAAAAAGTCATTGTGGACTCCTCGATTATGAACTTGTCCACATATTTATCCAGGATATTCAGTCTTAGCTCAAGTATATCCAGTTCGTTAAAAAAAGGTATGCAATCGTATACCATTTATTTTCCTCATTTCCTGCCAAGAAGCTTTTTGATACCTCTTTTAATGCGAAGCTTTTTACTATACGCAAGGAGCTTTTTGTATGGGTCATCCGACATCTGAAGGTCATGCACAAGGCTTGCCTCCTGAGGCGCCCACATAGGAAGTTCTCCTCCCGCGTATTGCCTGTAGAAGGGTTTTCTTATCAGCGCATCAAGCTCTGACTTTACATCCTTCCATGGTAGAGCTGATTTAAGTAGCTTACTTACCGTGATGGTACAGGTCAGGGCCATTCTCTTGGTTATAACCTTGTCGTACTCATTATCTCTTTTCTGCCATTTTTCAGAATAGCCAAGGAGCTTATTCCAGGCATATTCCTGCTGCTCTAAGTATGCGGGGTAATAACCTGAAGTAAGTCCCCCTGAGTTATCTTTTCTGTATGAGATAAGCGCCTTGTTGATAAAGAGTATGCTGTGCGCTTCGTCCAGTATCTGAGCCGTCTGAGTCAGATCCTCTCCGTGGTTGAACATTCCGGGAGTAGCTGGATCGTCTTCTGAAACCAGCCTGTCTGCAAGGCTCTTTTTCAGGCACTTGTTCCACATGGCGTTGAGGGAATCTCCCGCACACATCACATCGTAGAACTCCCTTTTGCGATCTCCCCGGTACAGATTTCCGTCTGTAAATGGAAAAGAGAATTTAAGAGTCCCTTCACTTCCCATATTCTCTGCATTGTAGAGAACAACTTCCGGTTCATCTTTTAAAACAGCTCCTGCCAGAATCTCCAGAGCTCCTACCTTCAGCGCATCGTCGCAGTCAAGAAACACCAGATAGTCTCCGGTAGCCTGCCTCATTCCGCACCTTCTGCCCTCATAAGCACCAAGAGCCTGCTGGCGAAATACCTTTACCTCACTGTGCTTTGCAGCATAGTCGTCGCATATGGCTGCACTATTGTCAGTAGAGCCGTTTTCAACAACTACAAGCTCTGTCTCAAAATCACCCTTCTGAGACAGTACCGAGTCCAGACATTCATTTAGATATTTCTCCCCGTTATGAACCGGGATGATAACAGAAAACTTCATTGCACTTTGTGCTCTCTCTTCCACTTTTCGCTCTTACGCCAGAAAAGAAGCGGTCTCACCGCCATCTTAAAGCGCTTTTTGGGACTGTAAAACCTTGGATATCCGCTGTTCTCACCGCGCCACTTATGGAAAACAAAAGGCTCTATGCCCTTGTTTTCCGGGATCATATGCTCTCTGCCAAATAAAACCGCAACTTCCAGAGGCGCCCATCTAAGTCCATGCTCCTCCATCTCGTTCTTGGCAAGACAGCACAGGAAAATATCCTCGTTGTAGTAATCATCAAAGCCCTTCTCCCACTTGAGGTTATGCTCCGAAGGATACTCAAGAAGCCTCTTTGATCTGATGGAAACACTGTTTCCTACGCGGCTGATCTCGCCCTTTCTGTCCCTGTAGGCATAATCGTTGGTAGGCATGGGAAACGGCGATCCGATATAGTCATAGTCAAGAAATTCATCTCTCCACAGTTCCGGATGGATGACAAATCCATCGGCGTGGACCACCAGGCAAAAGTCAGTATTTATGTGGTCCTTGAGCTCATAGACCATCTTGTAATTGAATTTATCAATACTGTCCAGCTTGCTTGTATGGCTGTACCTGATAGACTTAGGCAAGAACCACGGCTTTTTATCTGTGACCAGCACAGCGTCACCGAACTCGATCTCCCGCATGCTGTAGCACATGGCCCGCACTGTCTCATATATATTTACACTTGTCATAGCCACCAGTGTCACATTTGGCAGCTGTAATTTCTTGGTGCTTTGCATATTTCTTCCTGTTTATTAGTACTTGTATGTCCTGATGATACCAAGCCTTCTTCCGAGAGACCTGAGTATTTTTTTTGAGTAAAAGACACCGTAGATGCATTTGCGTCTGATTACCTGGCAAAAGAGCCTTACCTTCCCGGGCCTTTTGTTTCTTCTTGCGTAGAGCCTTGATGTCTTTTTATATTCCTCCAGCTCTTTTCTGCATTCTTCAGGAGAAAAAAGCTTTCCGCTCCTGTCCTGATACGTCAAAAAGCTGTAGATGTTCTGCTCCGAAGACCAGAATCCGTCTGAGATATTGTGACGGGCCCAGTATTTGGGAGCTATTGCATATTTAAGCTCTGTGCTGGACATTACCGGCATCAGTGCAAATGAAGTATTGCACATGATGAGGTATCTGGCATTTTTAATGGTCACGTAATCCTTGGCCATATCAAAATGATGACACTCATATTCAGGAAGGATCTTTTTGGCAGATTCCTCGTCCTCAGTAACCACCATGAAACGCATGTTTTTATTTATCTTTTTCATGTTCCTGATGGCATTTAAATAGTACTTCCTGTCAAGGTACAGCTCCGGATGATTGGTGTACTCTCCGCCTCGTATATTGATGATACAAAGATCATCCGCTGTATATTCATCCGATTCATACTCAGGCTTAACCTTCAGCCACTCACGTATCTTGTCTCTGTGCTTTTCAAAATACGACTGATCCTGAAGATTTCCATAGATCAAAGTATTATCTTCAATCTCAAACAGCTTTTTATCAGGTCCGCTGATATAGCATCCGTTTGACATGTCATGTCTGGAATTGCCCATATAAAGGCGGTCATCCTGTTCATGGCAGATCTTATAGTTTTTCATGTCACCACGGGAAATCTCTTTTCCCATATCGATATCCATGAAGTACATTCCCTTTTTGGAATGGTATACGTTGCCAAGCTGTCCGGGATTCACAAAACCAAAGTCTACTCCTTTATCCAGGGCAAGACACCTTGTCACAATATAGAAAAACAACTGGTTACCTAAACCGTAACCCTCTATCAACTCGGTTCCTATCATCAATGAATTACCGTTCTTCCCTCTAAACTCGTAGGCGCGATCTTCTCGTCCTTGACTTCGTAGATGACATCGCACTTCTCAATGGTGTTAAGCCTGTGTGCGATAATGACCATGGTCTTGCGGCCGTGGAAGCTGTTGATGGCCTCCATTACTGCTGCCTCTGTCTCATTGTCCAGAGCGCTTGTAGCCTCATCAAATACCAGGATCTCGGGGTTGTGATAAAGAGATCTGGCAATACCAATCCTCTGCCTCTGTCCGCCGGAGAGCCTTACGCCTCTGTCTCCGACCTTGGTATCAAGACCCTCGGGAAGACTTCTTACAAATTCGGCCAGCTGAGCCTCCTCCATTACTTCCCAGATCCTCTCGTCATCAATCTCTGAAGCGTCGATACCAAATGCGATGTTCTCCCTGATGGACTCATCCACAAGGTAGATGGACTGCGGGATGTATCCGATCTGAGAAAGCCATGATTCGTAGTTACTGAAGATATTGCTTCCATCGCAGAGGATTTCTCCTGACTGTACATGCAAAAGGCCAAGGAGAATATCAACGATAGTCGATTTACCTGCGCCGGACGGTCCCATGATCCCGACAGACTGACCCTTTTTGATGGTCATGTTGGCATCCTTAAAGATATTCACATCAGAATCGGGATATGCAAAAGTAATGTTCTTGAGCTCGATCTCTTTTTCCAGGTGAAGTTCAGGGCCTGAGATTGCTGCTCTCTCAGCACGCATTGCCTTTTCTGTCTTCATGGATTCAGTGAGATTCTGATACACAAAATCCAGACTGTACTGGTTATAAGCGATATTGGTGATATAAGTATTGATCCTGTTGGCTGAGGGCATGATCCTCATGGCAGCCAGGCCAAAGGCTGTCAGCTGCGGAACAAGCTGGGATGCATCTCCTCCATTTGTTATATAAATAAGGACATAGAGAATGACAACAGCCATGAAAACTGTCTCAATAAGTACCCTCGGCATGTTGTTAAGAACCTGGTAGTCCCTGTCAATATCTGCACCGATCCTGCCCTGTTCATAGTAGTTTCGGATAAAGAAATCCTGTCTGTTAAGGACCTTTACATCCTTAAGTCCGTAAATAGCCTGAAGTCTCCACTTGGCAATCCTGGACTGGGTCTCCTGATTATGTCTTCCGATAGTGTTAAGCCTTGGCTTTAAAAGCTTGGTAATGATCAGTGTAAGAAGCAGAAGAACCACCACTATAAGCACCGTCATCTGCCAGTTCACAAACAAAAGCACAACTCCGAGACAGATGGATACAATTAGCTCTGTAGTAAGAGAAAGAAGTGAGAGCATAAGATTAAAGGTCTTGGGAATATCGGAGTCCGTGATCCTGAAGACCGTAGGGATATCTGCTCCGAGATAATCCTCGTAAGGCCTGTTCAAAAACTCTCTCATGACCCTGCTGATCATGTCGTTTCTGGCTCTTGAGATAAAGGTGTTCTGCCTGTAGACCAGAAACAGAAGATATGTGTTCTTTACCACAAACAATATGATAAGAAGCACCAAAAGAGCACAGGCAAGCTTTGTGTCGTTATCAAGCCCCATGGAGGTTAAAACTCCCGAGAGCCATGGAATCTTGGCGACTTTTCTGTGAAGATCGGAGGGGCTTAAGATAACAGACACAACCGGAATTATCATTGAAACGCCCAGCGTCTCAAAAACCGCTCCAATGAGTATAAGGACAGCCAGAATTACAAGCTGTCCCTTTTGTTTTTTATCAAATATGTAATTTATCTTGGCAAGCAGGCTTACCTTTTTTGAATCGTTCATTATATAGCAACCCTTGTCATCCGCTCAGTATAAATGTCATCCATTTTCTTGTTGTTAATCCACTTGGATGGAGCGATGACCATCTTTTCAGGTGAATCATTGAGCCATGCTGACCACCAGCTAAAAGAGCTGTTGGCGATGATGTGGTGCTTGCATCTGCTCATAAGAAGCATGTCTGCCACATCGGTAAACTCACCTTCCTGAAGCTCAACAGTGATAAAGTTGGGTCCCTTGAAGTGGTCCTTGCACCACTCCTTGTCATCGGTAAATATGAAAAATACCGCATTCGGATGCTGATGCCTTATCATCTTGATGGCATTCTTGTAGTATTTTTCCGAGCACAGGTTATGGATCTTAATGTGCTCCTCGTCAATGTAGTCAGTCCTTCTTACGTGGATACTGACTGATTCACAGCATTCGATCTGCTGAAGCGTAGACCAGCTCACCGAATCATGCATGATCTCCTGAGGACGCTTTCCGAAAGCTTCCTGGATCTGCTCTATGACCTCGGGTGATGTGAAGTATTTCTCAGACTGCCAGTAACCTACAAGATAGGCATTCTCTGTCTCAAATATGGTGGAATCAAAGATTCCCTCCGTCTCATCGATCCTGTAAGTCTTACGTCCCGTGAGCTTCCTTCTGATCCTGCTGAAAATATCCATCTTTGAATCGGTCAGTTCAACGACCTCTTCTCTTGTGGCCCTGTCATATTCCACTCCGAAACGGTCAAGTACCGGAACTCTTAGCTTATCATTTACAAATCCGGACACATCATCGATCTTGACTTCTCGTCCTCTATGTTTAAGTTCTTTGTATAAGGCGTACTGAAACATCTGGTTGCCCAGTCCGCCCTTAAGCTGAATGATTATCATAGATCCTCCCTGTATCAGCATATATCACACGCTTACGTGATGTCACGGATTGCTTCGTGCGATGCACTTTCGCCCCTGACATCACTACATTATATCATAATTAAGCCATTGCTCAAACATGAGTATGTACCATATGAGTGGCTGGTATGCGCCGTCCTCTTTGGCAAAGTCATTCCAGATCTTATGTACAACCTTAGGATTAAGGTATCCTTCCCTTTTTAACTTATCCTCTGCTATCAGATCTTCAGCCCAGCTCTTTAGTTCAGGCGTTTTAAGCCAGTCTGCTATCGGTATTGAAAAGCCCTTCTTTGGCCTGTCCACAAGCTCTTTCGGCACATACCTGTAGAGAACATTTCTCAGAACCTGCTTACCCTGTCCTGTTGCCGGGGCTCTTAAAAGATTCATCGGAAGGCTCCATGCAAACTCAATCACATCGGGATCAAGAAGCGGGATCCTGCTCTCCAAAGATACTGCCATTCCGGATCTGTCCACCTTAACAAGGATATCGTCGGGGTGGTACATCTTCATATCAAGCAGCATGATGTCGTGGTTCACCTCTCCCAGCACATTCTTCCCGGACCGGTTTAGCTTATAGGGAAGACGGATGTGGTTTTTGGCAACGTCAAATCCAAGGGGCGTGCGCTCCGTTTCAGCCTGTATCCTGTACAGATCTTCAGGGCTCTTTGCCTGCATAAGTCTTGCTTTATTGAGGAAAACCTCATCCCTTTTTGCCGCTCTTGAATGGACAAACATCTTGCCCGCTCCGCTCCTTAGGCCGGTCGGGATACTCCTCATCTTATTCCATATCCTGTCTACCGAGGCATATGAATTATATCCGCAAAAGAGCTCATCGCCTCCGTCACCGGATAGAGAAACCGTTACGTGTTCTTTGGTCATCTTACTGACAAGATAGGTCGGTATCTGTGACGAATCCGCAAAGGGCTCCCCATAGATATGAGGGAGCTTGGGGATGACGTCTTTTGCGTCCTGCTCTGTAATATAGAGCTCTGTGTGCTGAGTCCCAAGGTGCGCCGCTATCTCTTTTGCCACCTCAGCTTCATTAAACTTGGGGTCAGGCATGCCTATGGTAAAGGTCCTTGCCTTGCCGCCGCATACCTGCTGCATCAAAGACACAACAGTACTTGAATCTATTCCTGCAGAAAGGAACGCTCCGACAGGAACGTCAGATACGAGCTGTCCTCTTATCGCCTCCATAAGGCGCTTTTCAAGCTCATCCGCAGCTTCCTCGGCTGTTCCCGTAAACAGATTCTGCTGTCCCTTTAAGGCAATCTCATTAATATCGTAATAGGTTTCAAACCTGTATGCTCCGCCGGATCTCTGGATACCGGTTATGCCTCCCGCGTCATCATCTGCATGCACAGGTCTGAAATATGAAAATGGCGCAGATACAGTCAGTATCGTGCCAGGCTCAAGCTTATAGATATCCTGGTAGATGGTGTAAGGAGCAGGAATATAGCCGTGGCAGAAATAGAGGTTTAAAGCCTCCTCAAATATCCTGTTCTTAAAGCCTTCTATTGCCATGATCGCACTGATCTCTGACGCAAAGACAAAATTTCCGTTAACAAAGCCGTAGTAAAGAGGCTTCTCACCGATCCTGTCCCTAGAAAGGCTTATCTCATGAGTCTCCCTGTCGTAAACAGCAAGGCCGAACATGCCCTTGCAGAACTTAAGAGTCTCTGCAATGCCAAGGCTTTCAATGGCTTCCAGCAAGACCTCAGTATCGGAGGTTCCGCGAAAACTTGTGACATAGCCCTTTCCCTTAAGAAGGTCAGCGAGCTTATCCGCATTATATATCTCGCCGTTATAGACAATGACAGTCCTTCCACTCTTTGATACCATGGGCTGTGCACCCGTTTCAGAGAGATCTCTTATAGCAAGTCTTCTGTGTCCAAGCCAGACTCTCTCACCGGGTCCTGCCCAGATATCGCCGGCATCGGGGCCTCTGTGAATAAGGCGCTCAGTCATCCGCTTTATATTCTTTTCACTGTTGTTTCCAAGTCCGCATATTCCTGCGATTCCGCACATAGTTTTCCCCTTTTAGTCTATAAGCGAATTGTAGTCGTAGTTCATAAGAAGGTCTTTTTCAGCATCGAGGTACTGCCCGGCATTCTCTCTTGTGATCCTGAAAGAAGATTCCTTAAGCCCGTTTTCGGCTTCAGCTATCTTCTCAATTATAAAGGAGCTCACGTTCTCATCGTAGTGCGCCTGATCCCTGTACCTTCCCAGGTCGGCTGTAATGTCTGTCTCCATTGTGAAGCTGTATATGTGGATGTTGTCATACTCAAGCATCATCTCGATGGCCTGCTTTTTGTACTCAAGCTCTTTTTCCAGATCCCCGTCCTCCTTAAGGCCTCCGAAATACACCATGGAATACGGTGGGAAGAAATACAGAAACGTGGTCTCGGGGTGCTGCGATGCTACGCTAAGGACGTTTGATGTCATATTCTCCGATACCATCCTTATCTCTTCTTCTGTGACAGGATTTATCTGCTCAGGATCGGAAAAAGATGTTCTTCCTGCAAGAGCATTTTCTTTGCTGAACTGATTGTGGCTTGCAGTATAACTGTAGACGTCAAAGCTCGTATGTCCGCCCTCTTCTCCCTTAAGATATCCAATCAGCATGGGCAGCGTGTAGGATACGACGGCGTCTCTGTTTAAAAGATATTTTACATCGTCAAAGGGATTCTTATTTGTAAGGTACTCGGGATATTCACCCATATCGAGCCTGAGTTCATCCTTATCCCTTACAAGAAGAGTGTAATCAAGTCCCCTCAGCACGTACTTCGGAGCATGTCCGCTCTCATATGAGACCCTCAGATTCTCTTCGATTTCCTTGTAGGTAGCCCCTGAAAAAGGTACCTTGATGGAAGTTGTTCCAAAGGATCTGTCAAACTCCGATGCCGAGAAATTCTCTGTCATTGATGTTCCTGTGATAATAGCGTCATAGTCAAAATGCTTTGTAATGCCATCATTCTGATATCGCTGTTCCTCAAGATCATAGAACAGATATGGCCTTGGACTTCTGTAATGGAAAAAAGGGTCTGTCCAGAAGACACATCCTCCAATGGCCAAAAGAGATACAGCCAGCAGTATTAAGCTTGAATAAAACCACTTTTTTCCGCTCATAACAGACCTTTTTAAAAATTAAAGTAAAGGAAGGTTGATACAGAACTCAGTGAAACTATGCACAGAGTAAGTATCACCCATGTAAATACCAGTGAAAGCACATTTGTTTTGTACTTTCTCTCATAGTTGTTCGGAAAGCACAGGCAGATGATAAGCGCTAAGAGTGTTATCAGTATGAAGCCGCCCCAGAATACCAGATTGTCATTCTGAGGAAGATGCAAAATGCTGAGCAGATATCTGAACTTCGGAAGCCTGAAGCACTCAAGTATTTCTGTCCTTACATCTCTTATATCAAACCGCAGCCTTCTCAGAAGCAAAAGCCACATGGTAACGCTGTCAGATCTGAACAGGAGCCATGCCACATTTATAAATGCGAAGGTCACGATCCACTGAACCGTCTTTATAAGTCCGCAAAGTGCCTTGCCCACTGCACCCGGTGCACTCTCTGCCCCGCGATATATCTTTTTGTAAATCCCTGATGTAAATTTGTTGAAGCACTGAGCCAGTCCGTGGAGAACGCCCCAGAGAATAAAGGTCCAGTTTGCGCCGTGCCAGATTCCGCTTATCAGGAACACTATCATTGTGTTCAGATAAGTCCTTGCCTTACCCTTCCTGTTTCCGCCGAGGGGGATGTAAATATAGGTGGTAAGGAACCTCGTCAGTGTCATGTGCCAGCGCTTCCAGAAATCCGCCACAGAAAGTGCCTTGTAGGGAGAATTGAAGTTCATCGGTATAGCAAGATTAAACATGGATCCAAGACCTGTAGCCATGTCGCTGTATCCGCTGAAATCAAAGTAGATCTGGAATGTATAGGATAACATCACAATGATTATCTCTACTCTGGTAAGGGCGCCGTCCCCTATCGGGAAAAGAGCTGCCTTCTGCATTGCAATATCCACCGCAGCCCCGAAGGTATCCGCGATGAGGACCTTCTTGGCAAGACCTCTTGCAAACATCATTATGCCCTTCGAGAGATTGTCGTAGTTTATGTGATGTTTGGATGAATCCCTGAACTGAGGAACCAGCTCTTTGTGAAGAACAATGGGACCTGCCACCAGCTGCGGGAAAAAGGATACAAACAGAGCATACTCAAGAAACGAATAGCCCTTTGCCTCACCCTTATATGCATCCACAATAAAGGATATCTGCTGGAACGTAAAAAAGCTTATGCCCAGCGGCAGAGTAATATGTCGCAGCACAAAGTCAGTGCTGAATGCATGGTTGATATTGTCTAAGAAGAAATCGTAATACTTGAAATAAAAGATAAGACCTATATCAAAGATAAGTCCCAGAACAAGGAGCGCCTTGCGCTTTTTCTGAGTAGTCCCTTCTCTCTGCATCAGCCTGTAAACAAAGTAGTTTACCAGTATGCTGGCGCAGATTATCGGAAGATAACCGATGTTAAAATATGCATAGAACCACAGGCTCATTACAAGGAGAAACCCTTGAGCCAGCCTGTCTTTCCCAATATGATACAGCCCAAAATATCCCAGCAGAGTAATGGGCAGAAAACACAATATAAAAATATATGAATTAAATTGCACTGCTCTTCACACTGCCTTTCCAAAACTGTAAGTTACTTATTCATTACCCCTTCCAGGTAATCTTTCCACTGACCGTTTATGATGTCAGGGTTATATTCATCCCGCACCTTCAGCGCGTTTTGTGACATCTCTTCTGCGAGCTTTCTGTCTGTGAGCACACGCCTTAATGCATCCGAAAGCTCTTTTACCATCTCTTCATCACTCGCCATGGGGATCAGAAGACCGTTATCCCCACTTCTGATAAGGTCTCTCGGTCCGCCGCAGGGGCAGTCTGTTGAGATGCATACAAGTCCCAGTGACATGGCTTCGATAAGGGCATTGGGATAACCTTCCTGTCTTGAAGTCAGGACAAAGACCTCTGACCCTGCGATCCTGTCGGGGACGTCGCTTACGCGTCCCATAAAGGTTACGCTCTCTGGAGCCTTGCTCTCAAACTCTTTTCTCTTTTCGCCGTCTCCGTAGATAACAACGCGGTAGTCCGGGAAGTCTTTCTCAAGTTCTTTAAACGCATTTATGAGAAGGATCTGATTCTTGTTGTCATCGAGCCTTCCCACGGTTACTATCTCTTTTGCCCTCTCTTCAAAAGGCACAACGCTCCTGTTTATAAAATCCGGATGGATTGAATTGGGCAGGATCTTCGTCCTTACCCTGCTGTCAAAATACTCAGCTGCCTCAGTGGTCTGGACCACCACGCCTGCTGCCTTTTTAAAATAATGTCTCATGGAGAGGTTAAGGCTCTTTGTCCCATATTCCCTTGAAGGGTTAGATCTTACCGATACCACCACCGGGATTCCAAGGCCACGGGCCGACTTTATCGCCATGATATTGTTCTTGCCAAGGAAAGAGAGGATAACATCGGGATGAAGCTGCTTCCAGGTATCCTTAAGGATCTTTTCTCTCTTAATGAAATTGGCAATGCGCCCACTCCTGTCATTTAGAGGAAGCGCCGTGAACACACGCTTTATGCCGTCTGCATTATCGTCAATCCACACCTTGTGCTCGTGGTCGTTTGGATCAAGCACAGTCAGTTCCAGGCAGCCTTCAGTGGGCTCACGATGCCAGGTGGCATGCGGAACTTCATACTCTTCCTGTCCGAGGTATGTCGTAACAAAAGTCACAATATATCCCTGAGAGTAGAAGTATTCAGCGAGATTACACATAACCCTCTCGGCTCCGCCCTTTACAAGGGAACCTATATACATAGCTATATGCTTCATAAGTACCTCTCATACCACTGCTGGAAGTTAAAAAAGCTCCATGTAACTCCGGAGAAATTGGCTCCGCTTCCGTGTCCGCCATCTCCTGTCGCAAGATAGTCACGAACGAATTTCGATACATAAGCCGCATCAAATATTCCCTGATCTTTAAGGAAATCCTCCTGACTGAAGGTAAGGAGCTTCTCCTTTAAAGGGCCCCTGAGCCATGCATCTATGGGCACACTAAAACCCTTCTTGGGGCGCTCCAGCAGCTCTTTTGGAATATAATCATAAGCGATATCCTTGAGGATATGCTTCTTGTCGCCGTTCAGATATTTGAATCTGTGAGGTATTGCAAAGCTGTATTCCATAACGGAAGTATCCATGATGGGGCATCTGCACTCCAGTGAATACTTCATGGAAGCCCTGTCCATCTTGACCAGGATATCACTGGGAAGATATGTATCCATATCAAGGAGCATTCTCCTGATCGCCCAGTTGTCCACGCCATAGTGCGACTCGATGGGGTATTTGCACGGGTAGGATCCCTGATTTGAAGGATCATAATCTCCGGCTTCGGTTCCTGTCATAAATGCATGGGCAATCTTCAGATAGCTCTCTGATGAGAGCTGTGATTTGGTCTCGGGATCTCTGTTTCCCGCGATGGCCCTTACGCTGAATGGCATCCTGTCCATAACAGTTCCCCTGCCAAGCGAGATCTTGCCAAAGACATTTGCCACAGCTCCAAGGCCGTCCAGCCGCTGCGCTTTAGTAAGTTTCTCATATATGTTGTATCCGCAAAAGAACTCGTCGCCGCCATCGCCTGACAGTGCCACAGTTACTTTCTCTTTGGCCAGCTTACATACCAGCATGGTTGGAATCTGCGAGTCGTCCGCAAAAGGCTCATCGTAGTATCCGGGGATACTCTCCACCAGATCCAGCATCTCTTTCTCATCGATGTAAACTTCCGTGTGGTCTGTTCCAAGGTGCTTTGCTATTTCTTTTGCATAGACAGCCTCATTGTATTCGGGCTGGTTAAAGCCTATGGTAAATGTCCTTACGGGAGATGAACTGTTCTCCTGCGCAAGTGCTGTTATCAGTGATGAATCATAGCCTCCCGAAAGGAAGGTTCCCAGAGGAACATCTGCGATCATCCTGTCCGATACAGACTTCTTAAGTCTCTTTTTGAGCTCCTCTTTGGCTTCATCATAGGTTTTTACCGGATGAGCAGACATTGTATCATAGGTCTTTTTGATGTCCCAGTACTTGTCCTTTTTGACCTCTCCATTTCTGAAATAGAGAACGCTTCCGGGCTCAAGCTGCCACACGTCCTCAAATATACTCTCCGGAGCATTTATATACTGCTGGAAAAGATATCTCGAAATAATGCTCTTTCTGATCCTCGGAACAAAACCGGGGCAGGCCATGATAGGCTTAAGCTCTGAGCCAAAGACAATATTTCCGTTTTCAAGCCAGTAGTACAGGGGCTTTTTGCCAATCCTGTCCCTTGCAAGGATAAGCTCACTACTCTCCCTGTCATAGATCGCGATGGCAAACATACCGTGAATGTGATTCACAAAGTCTTTTCCCCACTTAAGGTACCCTGCGAGAATTACTTCTGTGTCGCAGGTGGATATGAAGGGATAGTCCGAGAGTTCTTTTTTCAGCTCAAGGAAATTGTAGATCTCGCCGTTAAACACCAGCGAAATCCTGCCGTCCTTTGACTCCATGGGCTGATGTCCAAGGGGTGATAAGTCCTGAATGGAAAGACGCCTCTGGGCAAGTCCAACATTGTAGCCTCCGGTTCCCGGATAGAGCATTACACCGTTGTCGTCAGGACCTCTGTGGATCATGGTGTCGTTCATCAGGCGAAGTTCATCTTCTGTTATTCTGTTTTTTGAAATGTATCCACAGATTCCGCACATACTTTATCCGTCCACAATACTTTCAAGATATTCTTTCCACTGCGCAAATACTGCATCTGCGCTGGCTTTCTTCTCTATCTCAAGAGCCTTTTTACCAAAGCTCTCTCTTAAGTCCTTATCCTCTATAAGCCTGCAGATCCTGTCTGCAAGAGCATCCTCATCGCCTACAGGAATAAGAAATCCGTTTACGCCATCCTCAATGACTTCTCTGGGACCTCCGCAGGGACAGTCAGTTGAAACCACCGGCATTCCCATAGCCATGGCCTCAAGAAGGGAGTTTGGCATTCCCTCATAGTCCGACGAATAGGCGTATAATTCGCCCTTTGGTATCTCTTTTTCCAGGCTGTTGCTGGCGCCCATAAGGAAAATGAAATCCTCTGCATTGTTGTCAGCAATGATCTTCTCAAGCTTCTGCCATGTTCCGTCCTTGGAATCAGGGCCATAGACTTTCAGCACATAGTCGGGGTGCTTGTCATGAACCTTTAAAAAGGCCCTTAACAGCATCGGCTGGTTCTTGAAGTCCACAATGCGCGCGTGGTGCATGACAGCCTTTTCTTTTACCTCAGGGTGAACAGCTCCGAAATACTTGTCAGTTATGGGATTCATAATGACTCTTGATTTTTCCTGCAGATAAGGCTTAAAGAATTCTCTTTGTTCCTGTGTCTGGTATACACATCCGGCAGCCTTGGGGAACAGCCACTTTATCTGAAGCTTGTCGGTAAAGTGGTCGTAGTGGCCTACCGGGTCTATCCTTACCGATATCACAACAGGTGTCCCTAAATTGCGCGCTGCAGTAAGAGCCCTGTAGTTGGCCTTTCTGGCAAATGCCACCAGGACATCGGGTTTATATTCTTTTACAAACTGCCTAAGGTATTTGATCCTAAGTAAAAACTTGGCGATCCTGTTTTTATTCTGATCACCTTCCTTAAGTCCCACATGGACTCTCGTAACAGCCGGGTCCAGTACAAACTCATTCTCATCGTACCACTCGGTTGCCACGTATACCTTATAGCCTTCAGAGGCAAAGCGGTTGGCAAGATTGGTCACAACGCGCTCGGCCCCTCCCTGGCACAGGCAGTTTAAATGAAATGCAATGCTCTTCATACGCTTACTCACTCGTATCTCTTAAGTATCTCATGGATACTCTCTTTATATTTGTCGGGAGCATAGACTGTTGCTCTCTCAAAGGACTTATCGGAATAGTTCCTTAAAAGCTCCTCATCATCAAGAATCCTCTCCATCTGTTCTGCCAGGATCCTCTCGCCCTCTGTTACATACTCGGGATCAAAGTTCTCCTCCTCATCCATATCAGGTACAAGTATTCCGAACTCTCCCAGGATCGGCTTATCTATACTGCTGCCGTCCGGGATCTCTTTTATCAGATTCTCATACTCTGCATCTGAGAGAAGTATCTCTCTTGGCCCTGTCTTACAGTCCGCAGAGATAACAGGCTTTCTTAAAGCCATTGCTTCAAGCACCGCATTGGGAAATCCCTCATGGTTGGAGCTGCAAACATAGACGTCAGAAGCTGCAACATAGGGGAACGGGTTCTTCTTAACACCGGGAAAAGCCACCTTATCCTTGATCCCCAGGGCTTTGGCCAGCTCTTTATACTTATCCCAGTTTCCGGATCCAAGCACAAGAAGCCTGACTTCAGGATGCTTGTACTGTACCAGCGAAAAGGCTTTTACCAGATGCCAGATGCCTTTGATATAGTCATTTCTCGCAGAGCAGGAAAAGACCTTTATGTCATCCCCAAGAAACGGGTAATCATCCGGAGTTTCTCCGGCTCTGTTCTGTATATCCTGAATATCCAGGGGATTATAGATATAGGTGCTTCTGTCATACTTAAAATCAGACTGAAGCTGACGCACGATCTCTTTGGAGCAGGACAGGACCTGATCTGACTTTCTGCAAAAGAGCTTAACCTGCCTCGGTGATTCAAGATCGGTCTGACACCTGAGTCCCGTCAGGACCTTCTCCCCTGCTCTTGATAGGGAGTTTACATAGTTGGCAGAACTTCCGAAGCTGTAGCAGATATCGATATTTCTCTCCTTCTTGATCCTGCGCGCCTTCTTTACTCTCTTAAGGACATTCATCACCTTGCTTATAACGCCCTTCTCAGAGGGCACATCAATGTCGATGACATCAAGTCCTGTTATGTCGTAGTTGATATCCTTGGAACTGAAGATGAGGATACACACGTTATAATATTCCTGCATGAGCCTTGCGGTCTTAATGCAGACTCTCTCAAATCCTCCCTGATGGAGCATAGGCACCATCAGCATAAGGTTTTTCTTATTCTGATCCATTAAAAATGACCTCTCTCGTAGAAATATCCCATCATCCTGGCCTGAGTTCTGACGTCAAATCCTGCGGCTTTTAGCTTACCAAGTATGTAATCGGAGCTGCCTGCTCTGTCGCCTATGGAGAATGCGGCCAAGCGGCTATGGCTGCTTACAGGCTTTTTGCCCGGGACATTTACTGTTTCAAATCCGGTTCCCGCATCAAGTGCATCGATGTCCGGCATATCATCCGTCTCAAAGACAGACTCCCTTCTCTCCCCTGCAATTGCAGTAAAGGTCTGGTTAACTCTGATCTCCTCCAAAAGAGGATCTGAGTGGTAATCTTCGCGAAGAAGAAGATCATCTAAGATCTTTCTTGCCCAGTCTCTTGGCTCAGAACTTATGCTCATCATTGATACAAGCTCTGTAACGTTAACTTCCGAAGTCACCGAATCAGATACCAGGCACTGAAGTCCTGCTGCCTGAGCTTCAACCACACTTCCGGGAAGCCCTTCATATCTTGACGGGAAGCAGAAGTAGTCCATAGCCTGATAGTAGTCGCTGGCATTGGACTTATTGCCTGCAAAGATACAGCGGTCGTAAACATGGAGCTTCTCAGCAAGCTTTTGCATATCCTCCATGAGAGGCCCTTTTCCCAGCATCAAAAGCCTTATGCGCATCCCGTGGAGCATACTGTACTGATTGAGATCGTCGTTATCAAGAAGCCTGCACAGCTGCGCAAAGACACTTAGCAAAAACTCATGGTTCTTGGCATACCGAAAGCTCCCCACGTGACCTATCACCAGGGCATTGGACACGCCGAGCTCACCTCTGATCTTTTCTCTTTTCTCAGGATCATAAGCAAAGTGCTTAAGATCAATGGCATTGGGTATTATCCTTACAGCACCGGCCTTTACAAGATCCTCGCCAAATACTGAGAGTCCGGCTTCAGTTGAGCAGGCAAAGTTATAATCTGTTATGCCTTCCTTCTGAAGAGGCTTTCTGAGTATCCTGGTGGCCATTCCCTTGACTCCGGCATCCACTCCTGCGCTTCTTGCATGTGCGATGCAGATGGGAACACCTGCCTTTTTGGCAATCGGAAGATATATGGCCGCGGTACTGGTCATGTGCCCCTGAACCACCTTCCACTCATTTTTGTGGCTCTCAAAAAACCTCTTTATGGCTGCCTTATACTGCGCCATATTTGTTCCGGTAAACTTAGGAAGGCAGAAAATCCTGCCTCCAAGCTTATATACGCTATTATCAAAATAGTCCGGCTCGCGAACTGCCATGAGTTCATCTGAAGTCGGACTCTTTTTTCCTGTCTTTTCAGGCGAATAATGGACAAGAAAATCAAACTGGATCTTATCTCTGTCCATGTTTCTGTACAAATCGATTATTCGGCACTCTGCTCCGCCAACCCCAAGGCCCCCAAGCACGTGGAGTACACGCATCTGACCGTAACTTTCCATCTACTCACTCCGTTCTTATCGGGATGTATTTATACTATCCCTTCAATTTACGTAGCTGAACTGCTATGTATTTGGCCCTGGCAAGCGCATACTGCTTAACCTGACCAAATGTATTTCTATCCTGCACCTGTCTTGTGAAGAACTCAGAATAGGAAACAACCTTGCCTGACTCAAGCAGGTCTTTTAACTTATCAAAATCCTTGTCGTCCATGGTGTTGGCATGGTAGACGAAGGTCACTATCCCATCCCCTGTATCCTTAAGAGAATCGCTCCTCTTAACTGCGATCGGGTAAAAGATAAAGTCCAGCGCCGAGAAGGGTTCTGTTCCAAAGCCGTCTGTGATGCGGTTAAAACCGTTCTTTTTGAGAGCTGTCAGCGTGTTTTTATCAAAAGAGTGGGACGGCGCCATGAAGATATCGGTCTCAATACCATTGGTCCTGAGTATCCTCTTGGCCTTTCGGATCATCTCATCCTGTCTCTCTAAGGGAAGACCTGCAAACTCGCTCTTTCCTCCAATTGGGAAAAGCCCGGGCTCCTTTGTGGTATAGCAGTGCTTGTACCCATGCATTGCAATGATCCAGCCCCTGTCCCTGAGCTGCCCAATATAGTTCCAGAAATCCTCTCTTGCCGGATTAAGTGAAAGCTTTTCGTCTTTGTTTTTCGGGACCACTCCGATGAGGGGCGTGATGTTGTGCGCATCCAAAAGGTCTTTGAACCTGTAGAACTTGCCCCAGTCCATATCCGGAGTAATGTCGTCCATTCTGATAGCTATTCGCATATAAATTCCATACTTTGTCACATTTATGATGATATACGGATTGCTCCACTGCGTTCTCGCAATCCTACAAGTATTCGGAAATCGAATCACTCATTCCTCGTGATTCTTTTTTCCTCATCCTTGTTCGGTCTTCAAGGTCATGTAAATTATCATGCAAGCATGAAATTTTCATGACTTTGAATCCCTATATCATCATAAGTTTTTCTTGTACCAGTCAATCGCAAGCTCTATGCCTGCCTTAAAATCATAGGATGGATCGTAGCCCAGGTTCGTCCTTGCCTTGGTGATATCAGCGTTTGAATCCCTGATATCTCCTGCTCTCGGAGGTCCGAAGATTGGCTCTACATCCATTCCCAAAGCATCTGTCAAGTGATGATATACATCGATGAGGAACTCTCTTCCGCCTGCCCCGATGTTATATGCTTCTCCGGCAACATCGGATGAAGCAAGACATGCACGAAGATTGCCTTCGATTACGTTGTCCACATAAGTAAAGTCCCTGGACTGCTTGCCGTCTCCGTTGATGGTAGGAGTCTCGCCGTTCATGAGCTGGCGAAGGAACTTGGGGATAACGGCTGCATAAGCGCCGTTTGGATCCTGTCTTCTTCCGAATACGTTGAAGTATCTAAGGCCATAAGTATCAAGACCGTAGAGCTTCTTGTAGAGTTTACCGTACTCCTCGTCTGTCTTCTTGGTAAGAGCATAGGGTGAAAGAACATTGCCCTCCTGTCCCTCTTTCTTGGGAAGGGTTGTTGAATCACCGTAAACAGATGAGCTTGATGCGTAGACAAATTTCTTGACTCCGTTCTGTCTTGAAGCCTCCATCATGTTGAGGGTTCCTCTGATATTGATCTCCTCGTATAAAAGAGGCATCTCAATACTTCTTGGAACGCTGCCCCATGCAGCTTCGTTGAGAACGTAGTCCACTCCCTTTGTGGCCTCCATGCAGGCATCAAGGTCTCTGATGTCCTTCTCGATGAAGGTGAACTTCGGATTCTCCATAAAGGGCTGAATATTTTCAATATGTCCTGTTGAGAGATTGTCCATACATCTTACTGTGTAGCCCATATCAAGAAGGGCCTCACATATATTTGATCCGATAAAGCCCGCTCCGCCTGTTACCAGGAATACTGAATCAGCGGGGAATTTTAACTCTTTGTAACTCATATTTTTCCTTTCATATAAAGCGATTATACGGATTGCCGATAAATAAGGAAGTTCTGCTCTCGCTGCGCTCGCCAGAACACGCGCGCACTAGGCTCAACAAAACTTCGCCAAGTGCTTACAGCCGCCAGTAGTCGTATTCAGGAGCAGCAAACTCATTCATATTGTAGATGCCCTTGATATCAAGGAATACCTTGGTCTTGTGAGATGCATTAAAGAACTTTGCAATGTCATCTGCCTTGTAATCCTTGAAGTCCTCGTGAGCAACAGCAACAATGACAGCATCCATGTCCTTGACAGACTCAAGAGAATCAAAAGTAATGCCGTAGAGTCTCTTGGCTTCGTCAGAATCAGCCTGGGGATCTACAACTACAGGTGTAATTCCATACTCGCCGAGCTCGTTGTAAATATCTATAACCTTGGTGTTACGTGTATCAGGGCAGTTCTCCTTGAAGGTAAATCCAAGGATTGCAACCCTGGCATTCTTGACCTGAATGTCATTGGCGATGAGTCTCTTAACCAGTGACTCGGCAATGTACTTGCCCATATCGTCATTTATACGTCTTCCGGAAAGGATGATCTGTGAGTGATATCCAAGCTCCTCAGCCTTATATGTGAGGTAGTAAGGATCAACACCGATGCAGTGTCCGCCTACAAGACCCGGGAAGAAGTGAAGGAAATTCCACTTTGTTCCTGCTGCCTCGAGAACGCTCTTTGTATCGATTCCCATGCGATGGAAGATCATAGAGAGCTCATTCATGAAGGCGATATTGATATCACGCTGTGAATTCTCGATGACCTTGGCTGCCTCTGCAACCTTGATGGACTGAGCCTTGTAAACACCTGCAAGAGCAACAAGGCTGTAAACCTTGGCTACCTGCTCAAGTGTCTCCTCATCCATACCGGATACGATCTTGGTGATGGTATCAAGTCTGTGAACCTTGTCGCCAGGGTTGATACGCTCAGGTGAATAACCAATCTTGAAATCAACTCCGCACTTAAGTCCTGACTCTGCTTCAAGAATAGGAACGCAGATATCCTCTGTAACTCCGGGATAAACTGTTGACTCATATACAACTATTGAACCCTTTGTAAGGTACTTACCAAGTGTATGGCTTGCTCCCTCAACCGGTGTAAGATCCGGTGTGTGATCGTCATTGACAGGTGTGGGAACTGCCACTACGTGGAACTTGCACTCGCGGAGCTTCTCAGGATCTGCTGTAAACTCTACGCTTGTCTCCTTGATAGCGTCATCTCCAACCTCTCTTGTAGGGTCAATCCCTCTCTTATAGAGCTCAACCTTTTCTGCATTAAAGTCATATCCGACAACCTTGATCTTCTTGGCATAGGCAACTGCAATGGGCATACCTACGTATCCAAGTCCAACAAGTGAGAGTTTCTCTTCTCCTGCAAGGAGCTTCTCATATAAATCCATTGTATTTCCTCCAAATTCAAACATTACGCTGTAATGTCTTTTATCTCTTCAATATACGTCAATATTATACTACGCCTGTCAAACTTCTGCTCGACCAGTGTTCTTGCAGCTTTGCCCATGTCAGCCCTGGCAGCTGTGTCCAGATTCATGAACTTTTCAAGCGCTTCGATAAGTGCCTCTTTGCTTCTGGGACTAAAGAGTATTCCCGATACGCCGTCATCGACCACTTCCCGGCATCCGCTGATATTCGATGCAATAACCGGCCTTCCTGTAGCTGCTGCCTCCATAAGGACATTGCTCATTCCCTCGTGGTAGGATGGATGAACTATCGCATCAGCTTCCTTCATATACGGATGAATGTCTTTCTGATAAGGAATAACCTTGAGATATCCTTCAGCCACCGCCTTATCCGCGATCGGCTTAAATTCATCCTCGCAGTATCCGACCGCAGCAAAAGACACCTTACCTTTGTACTTCTCATGGAGAGCCTTTGCAGCTTCGATGTACTCATTAGAGCCCTTCTCAGTCATAAGTCGTCCTATATAAAGAAATCTTGTGACAGCGTCTGTGTGTCCCGGAAAAGCTTCCTTTGTGTGTTTATCAAGGTTTACTCCGGAGCCGTTTACAGTGACATGTTTTACAGCTCTTATGCCATGACTTTCAAATATCTTTCTGTTTTCATCATTCTGGAAAAAGAGACATGAGCACTTCTTAAGCGATATCTTATACATGGCAACTATAAGCTTTAAGAGCACTCCTCCTCTCTCAAAGGTGGTCCCAAGTCCCGTGATAGTTGAAACATAGGGAACCTTCATCCTTCTGCACACATATCCGCCATATATATTGGGCTTTATGGTGTAGGTGATGACCACGTCAGGTTTTTCCTTTTTTATGAGACTCTTATAAGCGCGCAAAAGAGCCATATCCTGAATTGGATTGACTCCGCGTCTGTTGATGTCAGTGTGTACTACCCTGCATCCCTCATCCTTTAGTTCTTTTACCTTAAGTTCATCCGGAAGACTTATCACTATCTCATAGCCTTCCTCCATGAGCCCCACAAGGAGCTCATTTCGAAAGTCATACAGTCCGCTGGATGAATTCACCAAAATCAGTGCCTTAGGCATTTGATCATCTCCGTTTATTTATCTTGCGAGCCTTGAATCAGGTTCTATCATCAGCTCGTTATATTTCATCATAAATACGCCATCTCTGTAATCACCGATATTCACAAGGTTTTCCTTGCCCTCGAGGTTATTGATGATCTGCCTGGGGAAGTTTACTCCGCACTCATAGGCGTGAGGGTATCCACCACCAAACCTCGGATTGACCTCGGATAAATACCATGTGTCGTTTTCTTCATCATAGAAAAGATCTATATCGATCATTCCGCGATAGCCGACAGCCTCAACGAAGTTTGCCAGCTTCATAAACAGTGTGTCGCACTTGCATGACACAGACTTATCCGTCTCACCTGCTCTCATCTTGATCTTCTTTTTGAGGAAGATCGATGTGCACATGCCCGTAATCATATCGATGTAGACATCTGCTCCGTACTCCTGGCCCTTCATGTACTCCTGGATCATAAGGCCGTCATAGTCATGGAAAAGAGCTGTCAGCATCTCTTTTGACCTGACCTCATTGATGTTTATTGAAGCACTTCCCTTCTGCGGCTTTACAAATATCGGGTAATCGATCTCCCCGTCAGCCCTTGAAGCTTCAAAGGATTCAATGGAAGCATAGCATCTTGCTGTCGGTATGCCGAGCTTTTGAAGCATGTCATACATCCTGAACTTATCAAGGCTTGTCTCACACAGCTCATAGGATGATACGATGGGTGTCACCCCGATTTCAAGAAATCTGTCTGCATTTTTGGCAATAAGAGAAAGCTCCGGGTCGATAAGACTAAGCACCCCTTTTATATCCTCTTTCTTGCAGATCTTTAAGATCTCATCTATATAGTCAGGAGAATCAATCCTTGGAACAACGTATGCCTTATCTGCTTCGTAAATGGCCGGGCCCAAATTTGAGCAGTCGGTAGCGATCACCCTTCCCGCCATCTCACGTTTGAAATACTGAACAACCTTATTTCTTGTTCCTGCACTAAGGATTAAAATGTTTGTTCCCATATCCGGCCTCCATATTATTTTTCAAGTTTGCCTGTTCTCTCAAGTCTCTCTTTTCTTATCTGAGCAAAATTACCTTCTGTAGCATTTGTATCCTCAGCCACCTGTTCAGAGTGTCCAAATACTGTCTTAAATGTCATGGCAATAACTTTTAAGTCCATTAAGAAGCTTAAGTTCTCCACATAGGTAGCATCCAGTTCAAACCTTGTGTCCCAGTCGACGGTGTTTCTTCCGCTTGCCTGGGCAAGTCCTGTAAGTCCGGGCCTTACCGTGTGGCGGAGCTTCTCCCTCTCTGTGTAGTAGGGAAGATACTCAACAAGGAGCGGCCTTGGACCTATAAAACTCATATCACCTTTTAGTATGCAAAAGATCTCCGGAAGCTCATCAAGACTAGTTTTTCTGAGAAGTTTGCCAAACTTTGTAAGCCTGTCCTTATCCGGAAGGAGCTTTCCGTTTTCATCCTTCTCAGCTGTCATGGTCCTGAACTTGTACATGTTAAAGATCTTTTCACCCTTGCCGGGACGGGGCTGTTTAAAAAGCACCGGGCTTCCCAGTTTGACCCTTACCAGGATGGCCAGGATCAGGTACAGCCAGCAAAAGCACACAATGATGATCAGGGATATCAGTATGTCCAGCAAGCGCTTTATGAAATTTTTATACATTCTAACTCCTCTGTTCTATACCTCAGCAAGTGCTCTGCTCTGGGATTCTCACTAGGCTCGCCAATACCTCGCCAAGTGTTCACCCATGGCTCGCACTAGCTTCGAAAATACCTCAGCAAGTGCTCTGCTCAAAACACCTCTTTACAATTTCAATGATCACATCCTGCTGCTGTGGTGTCATCTTGTTGTCGCTGGGAAGGCAAAGCCCTCTGTCAAAGATATCCATTCCCACATCAAGAACTGTTCCCTCATCGATGTAGGCGTTGCTTCTGGCACGTCCCGAGCCCTGTCTTGTCACAAAGCCGTTCATGCGATAGATAGGCTGCATGTGCATGGGTTTCCAGATGGGCCTACCCTCTGCATTGTATTTCATGATGGTCTCAAGGATCTCGGTAGGGCAGCTCTTACCCGGCTCAGTCTCGTAGAGCACATCTTTCTCGCCCCTTACCTGTTTGCACATGGCATCCTTGTTGATGAGCATGCATGAGAGCCAGAAGTTGGGCTCGGAATTGGCTGCATCAAAGGGATTCATCACAACAGGAAGGTCCTTAAATCCCTCTTTATATCTCTCGTAGATAGCTTTCTTCTGTGCAATGTGCTCCTCAAGGTGCGGGATCTGGCCTCTGATAAGACCAGCGATGAGATTACTCATCCTGTAGTTGTAGCCAAGCTCCTCATGCTGATACCAGGGAGCATCTTCCCTCGATTGCGTTGACCACTTTCTTATCTTGTGAGCATCTTCTTCACACTCTGTAAGAAGCATTCCTCCTGCAGTTCCTGTGATAATCTTGTTTCCGTTAAAAGAGATTACGCCGACATCACCAAAGACTCCCGTCTGCTTACCCTTGTAGGTTGCACCAAAGGACTCGGCTGCATCCTCAACGATAAGAGCACTGTGAGCGTCACATATCTTTCTTATCTCATCTATCTTACCCGGAGTTCCGTAGAGATGAGCAATTACTACCATCTTTACATCAGGATAGATCTCGAATGCCTTCTCAAGGGCTTTCGGGTCCATGTTCCAGGTGTCGTACTCTGTATCGATAAATACCGCTTCTCCGCCCTCGTATGCAACAGGGTTTACTGTCGCATCAAAGGTCATATCGGAGCAGAAGACTTTTTTGCCCTCCAGCACTCCGTGTCCTACCTTTGCCTGGCCGTAGAGCTTCTCACCCGCAAGTCTTATTGCAAGATGAAGAGCCGCTGTTCCCGTAGCAAGACCTACTGCGCACTTGCAACCGATCTTCTCGGCAATCATGTCCTCTACTGCATTAATATTGGCACCTACAGTAGAAAGCCAGTTGGTATCGTAGGCTTCCTGCACATATTTCATTTCATCTCCGTGTGTTGTGGGAGATGCGAGATAAAGCTTCTTTTCAAAGGGTTTAATTTCCATTGATCTCCTCCGTGGTCTTTTGAAGGGCCTCTTTTCTCTCTCTTGTCATTGTGTATCTGTGTACGTCGGGATGATATGTCTCGACAATCTCTTTTACCAGATCTCTTATCTGAGGTGATTCCTCTTTGGCCGCCTGATTGAGCTTCTCAAGCTGAGAAAAGAACCTCATTTCGTCCATCTCAATGGGCTTACCGATGTGGATCATCTTGTTGGCTGTATCCTGAAGTCCCTCTTCGTCCATGAGCATCTCTTCGTAGAGCTTCTCACCGGGACGAAGACCCGTAAACTCAATCCTGATGTCCTCTCCAACCTTGTATCCGGAGAGCTTTATGAGGTTCTCGGCAAGATCCAGGATCTTGACCGGCTCACCCATATCAAGAACGAAAATTTCTCCGCCCTTGGCAAAAGCACCTGCCTGAAGCACAAGTGAAACTGCCTCTGATATGGTCATAAAGTATCTGATAATGTTAGGGTCTGTTACGGTAACAGGGCCACCGGCAGCAATCTGCTTTTTAAAGAGCGGGATTACTGATCCGTTTGAGCCAAGTACGTTACCGAATCTGACTGCAACAAATTCTGTGTCATAGTGCTTGTTGAAGGTCTGTACGATCATCTCGCAGATTCTCTTGCTGGCTCCCATGATGTTGGTGGGATTAACTGCCTTATCTGTTGATATCATTACAAACTTCTTGGCGCCGTTTGTAGCTGCGGCCATAGCTGTCTTCCAGGTTCCGAATACGTTGTTCTTGATAGCCTCATTAGGGCTGTCCTCCATGAGCGGAACGTGCTTGTGAGCTGCTGCATGATATACAATGTCAGGCTTATACTCCTCAAAGATCTTGTTGATCCTGACTGTGTTACGAACAGATGCTATGAGCACCACAAGGTTAAGGTCCGGGTACTTTGCCTTGAGCTCCTGCTGTATATCGTAGGCATTGTTCTCATAAATATCAACAATGATAAGTGTCTTTGGATTGTGATCTGCAATCTGTCTGCAGAGCTCTGATCCAATGGATCCGCCGCCTCCGGTAACAAGAACAACCTTGCCCTTGACGTAGCCTGCAATTGAATCGATATCTACAGTGATAGGATCTCTTCCAAGAAGATCCTCTACCTCTACGTCGCGAAGACGGGAAACATTAACTTCTCCGTTTACCAGCTGATACATGCCCGGAAGGGATCTGAGCTTACAGTTTGTGTTCTTACAGATATCCAGGATCTTCCTGAGCTCTGCTCTTGAAACTGAAGGGATAGCCACAATTATCTCGTCGATATCATAGAGATCGGCGCATTCCTCAATTCTCTCTCTTCCGCCCACAACGCGGATTCCCTGGATATATCTGCCCCACTTGTTGGAGTCATCATCAATGATGCACTTGATGGTCATAGTGGAATAGTTACTTGTAAGTATATCCTTGATGATGATATTGGCAGCCTCTCCGGCTCCTATTATCATAACCGCCTTACTGTTGTTGCGGTTCTCAGCCATGTGTTTCCTGCTTCTGAAGAATCTGTAGGAGAACCTGCTGGCAAAGATAATAGTTATGAGAAGGAAGGTGTAAAGGAAATAACAGCTCTGCGGAACAGGCTGTTTGTCCGACTTAAAGAACTGAAGTCCGATGGCATTTATAACGCCCGAAAGCGTACATGCCATTACCAGGTTCTGCATCTCCCTCTCACCCGCATAGGCCCAAAGGCTGTCATACATCTTGAACAGGTAGAATATTGCCAGTGTGATCAGGATGTTTATGGGAAGGAACGTAGTCACCGGAGTAAGGAAATGCTCCGGTATCTGTGAGAACTTAAACTCATATCTCATAAGAAGTGACACGTAGCTGGCCATTATCACACTGAGGATGTCGTAGATAATAAGTCCTATTCGTCTATAAAATTTAGCGAAGTTAAATGGTTCTTTTTTCTTGTTCATTTCTTTTTAACCTTTACGGTAAGCGGAACCAGGGCCATCATAAGTGCCAGGGTCATGGGATTTGAGTACTGGAATACCCACTCGGTAAGTCCCGCCACAAAAAATCCTATAACCACTGCGCTTGTAATAAGTGACAGAGGCTCGTTTTCCCTGTTTCTGCTGTAGTATCTGATGCCTGATGCAAGTGCTGCGATCAAAGTGATGGTATAAAGTATTCCAACCGGTATTCCGTGATCGTAGGCCACCTGCAGAAATGTATTGTGGGCATGGACAGCTATCTCCCCATTTGCAAGGGTTGCGCCCATTTCCTCATGTCCCCACATATTAAGCTGCTGAAGATATGATTTAGCAATGGATATACGTCCGTTGGAGATAACATCGAGGATATTTGATGTGTCCACATACCCTTCCAGCTCTTCAAGGAGCATAATTACTTCTGCTCTGGTCCGCATGCTTGATGCAAGAAGCATGCCGGCATCGGGAGCATCTATCATACCTGACTGCTGATTGGCCGGATTGTCAGGACTCTCATCCCAGGGTCTTCCGTAAATATCATACAGAGGCTCTCCTTTGCCATTGTCTTCATAGTTATTCGGATCCATGGGATATGTGTACTCTCCCACATCCATTCCGAATATCTTATTCTCAAAGAGATTAACAAATCTCTCTACACACATAAAGTTGGTACTATCCCAGTCTGCGCCGCCTCTGATGAATTCATCGGCATCATCTATCGGGTAGAAAACAGGATCCGCAACCATGGTAGGTATGATCCTCTGGAGCGTAAATGCTGCCGGGAAGCACAGTATCAGGGAGATGAGAAGTACTCCTACTATCCTGAAAAACTGCTTTTTCTTGTAAGAGATCACGATGCAGATCACAAGCAGCACGCTCACGGTTATAGCAAGATAAGCTGTTCTGGAAACAGTAAATATCGCATAGGACATGATAAATCCAAACAGGACTATCTCCTTCCATGCTATAACGGCTATGTCTTTGAGCCTTGCGCCTGTTGGAAGTGAAACTATCTTGACTATAAGCATTACTGTCGCTACGGCGCCCATAAACGTGAAGTATTCAGCCGTAACAGTAACTGTATGGAATATAAAAGCAAACCTTCCGCTCACATATCCCGGGAAGTACCTGTGAAGGTAACAGTAGATCAGGGATATTGCAAAGTTCATCATAAAGCCGCCGGAAAGTATCTTGTAAAAGTCCTTTCTCTTGTCCCATACCGCAAATCTGGTAAACAAAAACAGTGCAAATATGGCAAGATATATGCCCCAGAGTCTTGTGTTTCTGAGGATAACCATGAAGATCAGCAGCACTCCTAAAAGTATTCCGAAAAAGGAAGGAACAACATAGGTCTTTTTAGTATGAGAAGCCCCGTACCTAAGTTCACTGATCTTCAGGACGATGAGCCTTATAAGGTTAAGCACCAGCAGCCCGCCCAGGATCACGATTATGATGTTGTATTTAAGCAGGGCATTCTGAAGGTCATATTCCTTGACGTCCTCAGAAACCTTGTGAAGGTTGTAGTAATTTACTCCAAATATGGTCGATCCGACTGCCCATACGAGATTGTAGATATTGAAAAACTCTCTCAGTGAGAATGTAAAGAGCAGCATGACAATAAGCCATATACTCATACGCCTCTCAGACAGATAGTGGAAAATGTCATAGAGATCGTTCATGTAACAGGATGCATACCAAAGAGCCATAGCCATGGAGAACATGATAGCAATATATTGAAGCCTGTCCTCATTCCTAAGGCTCTGCCAGAAGGATATCCCTTCTGTGTGTATTATGACCTTGTGGTTGATTGCATAGAACACAATGGCTGCCGCTATGATAAGTCCGATCTCGTAAAAGACAATGTCAAGGGGCCTGTTGTCAAAGACCTTAAGCGGAAATACCATTATCATTAAAGCCCCGAAGATCAGCGCTGCCACAGGATTTGCCGAGTATTCCAAAACTCTCTCTGCAGTCATGAGCCTGTCCTTATCAGGATTGTTTTTGTAATATGCCTTTGCTATAAAGCAGATGGCTGCAGCTACGGCAGCAATGCCAAGTATTATTGCAAGTGAAGCCGTCTTATTAAGCGGCAGTCTGTAAATGTATCTGGCTGCAAGATGCCTTCCGTCAACCTTGACATAATCCCAGGTAAGATCGCCGACATATACAGAATCAGCCGGAATATCTTCAAGTCCCAGATAGTACTTGGATCTGCACTCCGCAAATCTGAGCATGTACTCTTTTCCAACTTCGACATTCATCTCCATTGGAATCCTGACATATCCGGGTATGACTGCATCTGCCGTATCCACAAATGTAGTCAGCAGGATCGCACCGTTCTCATCACACAGATAAGCCGTCAGATATCTGCCTTTTTCAACGTTAGTTACGTAGACGTCAACGGAGCTCAGCCTGTCATACTGTGCAATAAAAGTCTGATATATCCTGTTGTGCTCTACATTTATCCCCTCGGTCTCTCCCACTATGGTCCCGCCACCGGATGTCTCCAGTGTCTGGGTAAAGAGCCTGACAGGAAAAATAATAAGTATTCCGATTAATGCAAAAATAAGCGTAACAATCTGTATTGCTCTGCTTTTACTAACTACTTTTCTCATATTATAACCTTTTGATGTTTACTGGCATTATCGCAGATTTCGCGCATAATACTGCATCATAGTATAATATCACACATGGATGTCTATATCAAACCGCAGCATTAGCCTTTGTGGTACTCTTTCCGGTTATCAAAAGAAGCGGAATGCACAGCCACAGATACAGGACATATCTGATCAGATATGTGGGTCCCAAAAGTACTGTACAGAAAGTAAGTATCATGGGCATAAACGGAAGTATGCTGCCAAATCTCTTTTTATAAAGCCTGTAAGCAAATACAAACATATAAATAAACACATAAAGTCCCGGGCCAAAGAACAGATGCAGCACCGGATAATCCTGCTGAAACGTGCCGATGGAAAGGTACCTGTACAGATCATCAATGGCAGGAATAAGGCTCTTTCTCTCCCCCGGAGGCTCTACCTCATAGCCAAAGTATGAGCTGTCCTCATAGGTAAAACTGTAAACCGTATTTCCCTTATAAACATTTATTATTGCCGGAGGATACCAGTATCCATAGGAAGTAAGAAGCCATGCGTTGACATAGGCCATAGGATGCTTAACAAGCAGCGCCTTCCATATCTTCCAGAAGTCCGAGCTGTTCTGCTCGTAGAGCTCGTTGTTGAAATCAACCTTTACCATGTCAGAAACTCGTGGCGTGTACTTATCGAGGTTACTCTTTGGTATATAGGCCTCTATAAGCTCTTTTTCCTGCTCAGAAAGTGAGGCCCCGTCATAGGCGTAAACCCTTGCCAGCTGCATGATGGGCACAGTCAGCATCTCCTGATGATGTGTGCCTTTTGTTCTGCAGGCCACCGAAAGAAGTCCGGAGAGTGCAAGGTAAAGGACCACCGGTGCGATCAGCATTCCCACAAACACAGGCTTTAGCCTCTTTCTGAAATATACGAGCGCAAAAGGCACAAAAACCAGATACGCATAAAATCCGTTGTGTCTGAACATCGGCATAAACACTGCCGTAAGCACAAAACAAATGAGTTTCCTTTTGTCCGAAAGAAAACTGTCAGGATCATTTACAAGCTGAACCAGAAAGGTTGTCAGAAGAAGGAGCAGCGCCGAAAACAACCCATCCTTACAGGAACAAAGCGTGTACATGACTATAGTGGGGAATATCCCATAGTACAGAACCCACAAAACTCTTGATTTCCTGCCTATCCCTCTTTTCTGCAGATAGGTCACAACATAGGCAAATACAGCGGTTATCACCAGCATCTGAAGGAATATGTATGCAAAGATCCCAACATTCCAGGAACCAAAGATTTTGTGAAACAGGGCAATGGTGCCTCCAAGTAAAAGCACATGCAGAAGCGGATGATGGGTGGTAAAAGACCTTGTAAGTACCTCATTCAGTTCATCCTGAGCGTCATATACAAAAAAACCCGGAAACTCAGCCAGAATAACAGGGATACTGAGGGCTATCATGGAAAGATAATTGATGAAAAAATCCCTTGCAGGAACTATTGCATCTCCTGCAGATCCGGGAAGTCTGATAATCCCAAAAAGCTTACCGCCATCAAGCGCACTGTCATAGTTTCTCCACACATACCTGGTATCGATTGTGAAGATAAGAATGAACATGAGCAGAATCGACATGGCATTTTTGTCGCTTAGATTAATGGCATCTCCACTCTCAAGCTGATATCCGAACAGTAAAAAAACTGCTGCCAAAACGCCAAACAAGCCTGACATAAGCCAGGCCATTTTTGCATCCTTAGTCATTTTCATCGCGAGTCGTCTCCCGAATCACATACTGTGGATTCTTATTCTGTGATATATACAGTCTTCCAAGATATTCTCCGATCATTCCAAGCATCAGCATAATTGCTCCGCCCATGAATACCACAGCACTCATAAGGGCCGAAAAACCGATCTGAACATCCGGAAGTACAAATTTCTTAATGACGGTGTAGATTCCGTAGATTATGCCAAGGATGGCAAATACCGCACCTGAAAAGGTTGCTACGCGCAGCGGCTTGATACTGAAGGCTGTGAAGCCGTTGATCCACAGGGCAAAGAGCTTGCCAATGGTATATCCGCTCTGGCCGACTTCTCTTTTTCTGTGAGTCACATCTACATTTACAATATTTCTTGTGGTGCGAAGCACAAGGCCTATAACATATGGATACGAGCTCTCATACTTCACCATCTCATCCACCACAAAGCGCTTAACAGCAAAGTAGCTGGATACATAGAGATCCCTGGGCTTACCCAGCATCACGCTGGCCATCCACTCGTTCATGGCTGTTCCGAAGTTTCTGAACAGATTGTGCTGCTTGTGGCTGTATCTTGCATAGGCAACATCGGCTCCGTTTTCAAGCGCTGCAATGAGCTTATCCACCTCATTCGCAGGAGTCTGCCCGTCGTCATCAAGGCACACCACATAGTCTCCGGCCGCAGCATTAAGAGCCGCCATGATGGCAGCATGCTGTCCGAAGTTTTTGGCAAGATTGATCCCAAGAACGTTCTTAAGAGCACTCTTTTTTGCAACCTCGCATATCTTACCCCAGGTATCGTCCGGCGAACCGTCATTTACAAGGATAACCTCAAAGTCGTAGACATCCATTTTCAGCATGGTCTCATTTATTTCATTAACGACGTCCTCAAGGGTATTCTCTGATCTGTAGCATGGAATGCAAAAACTGATTAATTTCTTAGACATTAATTTCTATTGCCTCTCCCGTCTATAAACTCTTTTCCATTATTATCATATCATCTTTTTGGCCATCACTGCACAGGACATCAGGCACATCCTCTGTTTTTGCAAATCCCGCATGGATGTAGCTCTTAATAGCAGTAACGTTTGATGCAAAAGCCCTAAGGATCACCTTTTTAAGTCCCAGGGTCTCTTTTGCGTATTCAAGAGCAAGGTCTGCAGCCTCACTGGCATACCCCTTCCCGATAGCATCCTCTTCTCCTATGTAAATACCGTATTCAGCCGATCCTTGTTCCTTATCAATGCTGTGAAAATGAACAACGCCTACAGGTCTTGGAATTCTTCTGTCAGGGCGATTTTCGCAGATGATGAACTGTACGGCCTTGCCCGTATCTATGTTTTTCTCTTTCCAGGCCTTTTGTCCTTCCACTGTGAAGTCTTCCCTGTATACGTGATTGATCCTGACCCTGTCCTTGTTTCTCCAGCCGACGATCATAGGTATATCTTCTTCATCGGAAAGCCTGAGGCTTACCAGCTTTCCTTCTTTTAAAAAGTTGTAATCTTTCATATAATTCTCCATCAGTTTTCTGCTGTCACCTTGTAGATGTAGAACACATCAGCGACGGTATCGATCTTATCAAAGCTTACCTTTACGCCTTTTTCTGCGTAATATTCGGAAAGCCAGTCAATTCCGGAGCTCTCTTTGGTGACCACATATACTCCGTCCCCAAGGATTGCATCGTGCATGGACGTAAATCCATAGGCGCGAAGCTTATCATAATAAAGAGGACTCTTTGACGCCCAGCCTCCCATCAGATCATGGTTTGAAAGGCTGTTGTCCACACGGTCAAACATCTTCTCGGAGAAAGTCCTCTCCCCCTCATCCGTAGCCTTGACCGAAGTATATACATCCATGAAGTAAAAGCAGTCCTTATTCTGAGCAAAATAGTCATAGAGGGCATCGTAATGAGCTCTCATAACGTCCCTTGCTGCCATCTCGTCCCTGATAACACTTATCTGGTTTGGAACAAAAACAGCAGATGCTATCAAAACAGCAAGAAGCGGCGCATATACATATCGCGCGTTATCTTTGGCTTTCATGTAAATCAGGCCAAGAAGCACGAATATTTCCATAAGATACAAAGGGTGTGTGATCCTTATGGGATCTCTTCCCCTGACAATGATATAGAGCCACAGCGTGGATCTGCAGGCAAACAGCAGCAAGGCAGAGAACAGGCCAGTAATTTTCTGATGTTTCTCCCCCTTAAGGCAATAAATAACAGCTGCCATCAAATATAGAACAAGTGCTATTATATTCCATGGCGAATCGGTCATAGGGTATTCATAGCTCATCTGATACGCTATGTGCCTCAATCTGTACAGGTATGAAACTGTACCGGATTTAAGGCTCTGACTAATCGGTGTCTCATCGGTCTTTTGTCCTGAAGCGTACTCAGCTACAGCCCACAGTGTATCGGCATTTATCTCGTCATCTATTCCGTAATTATAGTTCACAAGCAGCTGCTGTTCAGGCTCAGAAAGTCCTATACTGTCAAAGAAATCCTTATTCTCTGCATAATCGGGTATATACTGGAAGTCATACAGCTCTGTTCTTGCATCAAACAGATTATTAAACTGTTTCCATTCGGATGATGAATATCCTATCCTGTGCGCGATCGCAGATACTGCAATGCCAAGTGCTATGATAATGCACAGCTTAAGATGCCACCTGAAAAGAGCTTTCTCCTCGCCGTATCTGGATACCGGAATTCCATCGTGGCAATTGGTCACCAGATAGCTTCTCTTAATAAGCCATCTGTCAAAAATTGCAACTCCCACAACAGGCAGGGTCAAAAGAAGCATCTCAGACCTTATAAGATATGCAAGGATAATGAGAGCTGTCGCAAGCACGATATCTCTTTTGCCGTTTCCCTCATGGGTGACAATAAGAAATGCCGCGGTGGCTGACATGAATCCCACAGTAAAGGTGTACTGCACAAATACAAAGTGCGAGCCTATGGTACCAAGCATAAATAGAAACATGCCAAGTGCGGTTATGATCCTTGCTATTCTGTCCTCAAGTGCTGAAAAAGCGCGGCTCGCTATCAGGTACACGCACAGAAACTGCAGTGCACACAAAAAGATGCCATACCAGTCAAAGCCTCTATAAATCCTGTACAACAGGGCAATAAAGGCGCTGATCGGATACAGCATCTGAATATTATGTCCGGCAGGAATCCCCGTGTAGGACCCTGACAATATATCTTTCATGAGCACATCATCATTGAGGTCAAAGTAAAAGTCCCCGAAACCAGAAACAATCACAATAACCATGAGCGTAATTAACGCAGGTACTATGAAGTTCAGACCCTGATGCGCTTTTTTCATACAAAGAGCTCCGTTTTAAGTAAATTTGTAGTACTCCTTGACTCTCATTACCACTTCGTCCAGATCTTCATCTGTGAGCTTGTAGTACATAGGAAGTCGGAGGAGCCTCTCGCTCTCTTTGGTGGTGTACTTGTCTTCTCCCCTGAATTCGCTGTAGATCAGTCCTGCCTTGGCCGAGTGAAGCGGTACATAGTGCGAAGCAGGAAGGATATCATTGCTCATAAGATACTGGATAAGTCCCTTTCTCTCCTCAAAGTCCTTACATTTAATGTAGAACATGTGGGCATTGTGAACGCACTCTTTTGGTACATAAGGAAGTTCAATAAGGCCTTTTTCCTCAAGAGGCTTAAGAGCCTCATAATATCTGTTATAGTGGCTTAATCTGTCATTGTTTATCTCATCCGCAAGTTGAAGCTGTGCATAGAGATAAGCAGCATTCATATCACTTGGAAGATACGATGACCCAGGCATGATCCAACTGTACTTATCAACCTTGCCAAGCTTGTAAAGGGTTCTGTTGGTGCCCTTTTCCCTGATGATTATGGCATTGTCAACGTATGTCTCATCGCGAAGAAGAAGCGCTCCGCCCTCTCCCATGCTGTAGTTCTTGGTCTCATGGAAACTGTAGTTACCGAAATCTCCGATTGCTCCAAGAGCCTTGCCCTTATAGGTTGCCATAACTCCCTGGGCTGCATCCTCGATCACAAAGAGATTGTGCCTCTTTGCGATGTCCATGATAGTATCCATCTCACATCCCACTCCTGCGTAGTGCACAGGAACAATGGCTCTGGTCTTGGATGTTATAGCCTGCTCGATCTTGGTCTCATCGATGTTCATGGTGTCGGGTCTGATATCAACAAAGATGACCTTGGCACCTCTTAAGACAAAAGCATTGGCTGTGGAAACAAAGGTGAAGGAAGGCATGATGACCTCATCCCCCTCCTTGATCTCTGCAAGAATAGCAGCCATCTCGGTGGCATGTGTGCAGGATGTAGTCAAAAGAGCTTTTGCAACACCTGTCTTTTTCTCGATCCACTCGTTATCTTTGGCTGTGTAGGGGCCGTCTCCGCAGATCTTCTGGTTCTCGACACACTCTTTTATATAATCAAACTCTTTACCTGTGTAGGGTGGTACATTGAAATTTATACGCATAAGTTATTCCTCCAAGGCTAAAGCCTCTATCGGTCAGTCTTTTTTCTTAAATACGATAAGCTTGCTAATAATGTAATTAAGTACAATTACAATAAAGGTTGCTCCAAGCTTTACAGGCATCTCCGGGAACTTCATCAGTGTAACAAAGATAAAGATCAGGCCGTCTTCAACTACAAGCGTAAACAGTCTTCCTGCCGTAAACGAACCGGCCTGCTTCAGAAAATCCTTTTTGTTATCAACTTTTCCGTCAAATACCCATGTTCTGTTTGTAAAAAACTGAAAAGCCACGCAAATAACCCAGTCGATAGTGTTATTTACGATTGGATTGAGGTGCATTACGCCCTCACCCATAAACCAGAACAGGAAAATGCTCAGAAAGAATGTAAGTCCTCCAAAGAACAGATAGAGCAGTCCTTCCTTATATTTCTTGTAAAAAGGTTCGAATATATTCAGAACCGGCAGGGACATTATCTTGTCAAAAATATCTTTTTTTGGTGCTTCATTTGTTTCCATAATTTCATAAACTCCTATTTGCTACAGCTGTATACTACAAATCTATTATTCTCAAAGACTTTATTATAATCATGATTTACAATATAGTCCATTAAAATATCATATTTACCTTCGATATTGGCGTAATCAGCCATTTCCTGCCCCATTATGACCGTGGGGGCATCCCCCGAGGCGCTCAGATCCATAAGCTGCTTGTCAAACTTGGCTGTGGAATAGCTGTCCAGATCAGGCCAAACGGTATCTATTGCAGGTTCCATATCCAGAATATATGAAAGACCCGGAACACCGCCAAAAAGAAGCACCTTATCCTGTAAAAGACCTTCATCCGAAAGAGCTGAATACAGCTCGTTTAAAGTAGCTGCGTTGTCAGCCGTTGTCCTCATACCGCTTGTCTTTGGTATACTGCAGTATGCATCACGCTTTGATCCGTCCACTGCATCCATGAAAGCAAAACTGAAATGGAAGACAATGCCCTGAACAATAAGCACTGCCATGACCATGGATATCATTGCCTGCCATGCGAAATTATAATGCGCTTCCCCTGCCCTTTGCATCATTCTTCTTAAAAGCCACAGAGCAATCGGAGCTACAATAAATAAATTGTTGATAACGGGGAACGTGTAGTTATTACTTCCCAGCGGAGTTATCAGCATTATCATAAGCGCCGCAAAAGCCAGGGTCTGCTCCTGCCTGCTTCCATTCAGCACTCCGACGCTGCCTATTACGCTCAGTATCAGGGCTATCACCACAAACATCATGGCCGCCTGGAAAACGCAGTCATAGTAATGATAGTTTCTTGTGAACACGCCGCGCGAAAAATAGTACCTTACCAGAACCAAAAGCCCCGCGATGTACAAAAGCTTTTTTACAAGAATATATCTATTCGGAAGCATCATGAACATTATAACCCCGGCTGCTACACACGGCAGCATTATAAGCATATCGGAGACGGTACTAAAGTATGCGCTTAGAATTGATCCCAGCATTCCTCCGGCGCTATAGTCCGATGCCTTCTCTGTCATTCCAAAAAGGCTTCCTATCATATCAAAGTAAGCCAAAGGGCCGTATAGGGCGGTAATTCCCAGATACGGAATAATAAGGCCTGTGATGTATCCTGCGATGCATATTAAGGTCTTTTTCAAGATCTCAATAAACCTGTCGCGGGTTATGATGCCGTAAAACCACAAAACCAGTATCATGGCGGCTTCTACTACATTAGGAAAGCGAGCCATAACGCTCATTCCAAAGCACACTCCCGCCAGTGCCAGAAGCAGGTTCTGTCTCTCCCACTCAAATATCCCCAGCAGCAAAAACAGGGTTCCGAGGGTAAAGAACAGATATGTCAGATAATTATACATTATGACCCTGGGGCACCAGCAAAGGCTCTCTGCGATAAACTCGCCGATAAATATCATCCATCCCGGCATCCACTTCTTAAGGAAATAATACGGTAAAAGAGCTGTCAGCGAGATTATAAAGCTGCAGTACACCGATATTCCGAGCATAGTCCCGCCAAAGGGAAGATGCATGAAAAATCTTCCGAGGACATTACTAAGAAACGTGGACAGCGCCCACATCGGATCGATGTTTTCAAGAAACTCGTAATTGGAGAGGCCATAGGTGGTATCTGTAATATCCAGTCCGAGACCCGCGCCTATCAGCGGATAAAGCAGAAGGATAACCGGAAACACAAACTTCTCCAGAGGAGCCTGAAACTTTTTTAAATTGAGGAAATAACTTCTAATTGTCTTCAATCCAATTCCTCATCCAATTGTCTTACTTTTTTGAACAGCCATGTGTCATGCATGACTCTTCCTACATAATCAAAGATCATCTTCCTTATCCAGTCCACAAAAATACCGGCAAGGAACACAATGACGATCGATCTGATCGCATGCCAGGCAAAAAGCGGAACGCTGTTCATCGGAACCTCGCCGATGAGATGCTCCATCCATTCCACCCATCTGTCTCTTATCTCAACATGCATATGAAGGAGGTACACACCGAAGGTGAGCGGTCCCATAAACCTCACAACATCAGCCGCCTTATTTTCTCTCATCTTATAGAACCGGAAAAATGAGAACAGGCCAAGGGAACCTGTTAGTGTAAAGAAAAAGTTCAGGTTAAATGGAACTTCCTGAAAATGGGCAAATCCGCCCCAATTAAAGTTTATATAGTACAGCGAGATACTCATGGTAGCTATGACCGCACATGAGATCAAAAATACAAGGGCACTGTTTCGTGCGTTGTAAAAAAGAACCACGTTGTATTTACGAATATATGCAGCGATCAGATACAGGCAGATAAACCATCCGTAGTCATATCCGAAATGATCCGTCGGAAAAAGAACCGGAACCACACTTTTTACAAAGCAGAACCATGTAAGAAGCAAAAGGATCACAGTCTTCATTTGCTTTCTTGTCAGTTTCTCAACTGCAGCATTCATTACCGGAGCAAGCACATACATGATAACGTAAGCAGTCACAAACCAGTAATGCTCTGATGATATCGGAAAAATATACTCAACGAGCTTATAAAGAGAGCTGTATCTTACACCTGAAGATGCGCCAACCGCAGCCATTACTATAGAAATGATCAGTGTGTAAAAATATACCTGACAGATCAGTGTAATTATACGACTCAGTCTGACCTTCCCTTTCGAGAGGAAATACCCGCTAAGAAGCACGTAAACATTGAGTCCTGTTATTACAACGGCCTCCATGATATTGGCAAATATATTAACCGCAGAAGCCGGAACCCCAAGCTGCAGCAGCGCATCTGAATGCGTATTGTAGTGCAGGGTTATTATCATGAGCATCGCAATGACTCTGAGAAGCTCAAAGTTCGGCTCTCTTTTTTTGGCTGATGACGACTGTGTACTTTCCATAGCTCCTCCAAAAGCTCATTACTTAAGGGTAGCTTTTCCCTCTCCAATACTGTAGATCATGTCACACTTCTCAATGGTCTGAAGCCTGTGGGCAATGATGACCAGAGTCTTTCTGCCGTGGAGTCTGTTGATTGAATCCATGATGGCAGCTTCGGTGTCATTGTCCAGTGCAGAAGTAGCTTCATCAAGGACAAGGACTTCCGGGTCCTCAAAAAGAGCTCTGGCAATTCCGATTCTCTGTCTCTGTCCTCCTGACAGACGAATACCCCTTTCGCCTATCTGTGTGTCCAGTCCCTCAGGAAGCTCTTTCACATATTCATCAAGTGCAGCTTCCTTCAAAGCCTGCCATACCTTGTTATCATCTATTTCATCATCCGGAACTCCAAAAGCCACGTTCTTTCTGATGGTTGAGTCTGTCATGAATATTGTCTGAGGGATATACCCTATGTTCTTCAGCCACCCCTGATAGTTGGTATTTACATCCACGCCGTCGGCAAGGATCTTGCCGTTTTCGGGTTCAAGAAGTCCGAGAAGTACATCTACAATGGTTGTCTTGCCGGCTCCGGAGGTTCCTACAATACCAACCGACTTGCCGACAGGAATCTCCATAGTGGCCTTATCCAGAATAAGCTTGTCTGTTCCCGGATACTTGTAGGTAATATCTTCCATCCTGATGGTCTTTGTTACAGGGAGCTTTTCTACAGTTGTTTTAACGCGGTAATCGTCACTGTTATAAGAAATTGACTCATCATGGATCTCTGACTGAAGATTGTCGCTTACATTATCAAGGAAAGGCTCAAAGTAGGCGATGGATGTCAGATAGTTGTTGATCCTGTTCGCACTGGGCAAGAGTCTTGCCGCAGCAGCTGCAAGTACCGTAAGCTGCGGAAGCAGGGTTGTTATGCTGGTTCCTGAGAGCATTACGACAAGCATATATCCGACCATTCCTGCGATGGCTATTGTCTCAATAAGAAGTCTTGGTGTTGAATTGTAGAGGTTATACTTCTGAACAGCGTTTACGTATCCGGCTCCGCAGTCGGCATATCCGTTTATGAAGTAGTTCTCCTTGGCAGCCACCTTGATCTCCTTGATTCCGGTCACGGACTCATAGATCCACTTATAAAGACCGCTGTAGTAGTCCTGGTTGTCCTGTCCTGCCTTGACCATGACAGGCTTTATGAAATACTTGATGACAAGAAGTACGATTACAAGAAGCGTTGCAATAGTCAATGTCATTCTGGCATCCTGACTAAGAAGTATTGCTACCAGACAAACAAATACGATGATCTCACTTATGAGCTGGAGGCAGCTCAGGATCAGCGCATAGAGGTTATTGACGTCAGATGTGATGTTTCTCTGAATGACTGTTGTATCAGCATTTAAATAGTACTCATACGGGCGCTGCATGAAATTGATCATCATGCGTCTTGATGTGGCAAACTGATTGGTATATACGAATCTGAGCTGAACCACATTCATGAAGTACAGGAAAATGTTCTTTATGACAAACACAAGAATCAGCGCCACCATGATAAGTGCCGCCAGCTGCGTTGTACTGCTTAGATTAAAGAGATTGTAGATGCCGGAGAGGATCTTGCTCTCTTCCACCTTCTGCGGATCGATGACAACCTGCATTACAGGCGCGATCATGGCGATACCAAGCGACTCCAGAACACCACCGATGAGCATGAGTATAACAATACCCACCATCTGTCTCTTTTGCTTCTTATCAAGAAGCACCTTAAGTTTACTGATAATCTTACGCATTAAAAATTCATTTCCTTCCTGACAGGCTGCTCCTCAGATCTCTGTAGAACCACAGCAGTCTGTAGTATATATAAAAGAATAGATGGGACTTCATCTGAAATCCAATTAGTTTTCTCTCTTCAGGATGTATCTTTTCCAAATAATAACAGTTGTTTTGGAAATTTGGAAAGGTCTCCTTCATCTCTTTTCCAAGAGCTTTGCAAAAATTATAGCATCCTTTAACTTTATACTTTTTCGGCATGGCAGAGAACAATGTGTTGACATAAAATAACACCGTGTATTGGAATTCTATCTCCGGAAGATAGTCTTCATAATATCCATTATCCCTGGCCTCAGACACGATCATCCTTCCCGCCGCCATTCTGTCCTCAAGATTCTTTCTGGAGATGCTGTGAACCGTTGAGCAGTCGTGCTGATAGTAGAAGTAGAGCGGTTCCTGAATATACTCAAAGTGTTTCGATCTGGTCATCCAGGTATTGCTTACAGCATTGTCCTCATAAAAGATATCCTCAGGAAAAACGTCCAGTTTGTCTCTTGTACCCGGCTGATAATCCCCCAGGATCAGTTCTCTTTTGTATACCTTCACCACAAGGCTTCCGGTCTCAATTAGGAGCTTTTTGTATCTCTCCCTGTCCATTACTCCGGTCTGTTCAAAGTTGTTGTTGTGAACGATCTCGCCAACCTTAAAACTGTGCTCATGAGTAAGGCTGTAATCACAGCCCACCATATCGGCTCCGGTCTCTTCTGCCTTACCGATAAGTCTCTCGTAATAATCGGGAACAACCCAGTCATCTGCATCTATAAATCCGAGCCACTCACCCTTTGCTATTGCAAGCCCAATGTTCTTGGCTCCGCCCTGATGCCTGTTCCTGTCGGAGGCAATTGCGATAAATCTGTCCGGATATTTGTCCTGATATGTGCGCAGGATCTCCAAAGAATTGTCGGTAGAACAGTCATCTACAGCAATGATCTCATAGGAGCCGGGCGCCATGGTCTGATTCACAAGACTGTCAAGGCAATACTCAAGTTTCCCGTCTGCAGCCATATTATAAACCGGAACAACAATACTAAGCTTAATCATCTTCTCCCCGCAAAATCTTATTGCACATATACAACAAAGGAAGCATCGGCCACTTTAAGACCAGGTGCTTCCGATTAGTCTAAACTTCTTTATTTATCAGTGCTCTACCGCTTCACTAAGTCTGTTTCTGATATCCTCTACATTCATCCATTCAGTGTTATTGCCTGAGCTGTAGTAGAATCCGTCCGGAACTCTCTTTCCGCCCTCTGCAGGAACGATCTCATGAGCAAAAGAAACCTGAGGATAAACGATGAAGTGCTTGTCATACTCGTAGGTATTTGGAGCATCTTCCTTGGTGACCATGACCTCATCAAGCTTCTCACCGGGTCTTATTCCAACTTCCTTGGTGGCAATACCGGGGCACATAGCCTCAGCCAGATCCTTGATATTGAATGAAGGGATCTTGCTGATGAAGGTCTCTCCGCCCTTTGCCTCAGCAAGAGCCTTAAGAACCAGCTCAACTCCCTCGGGAAGACTGATCCAGAATCTTGTCATGCGATAATCGGTGATAGGAAGCTCTTTTTCCCCTTTCTCAATAAGGCTCTTGAAGAAAGGAATGATAGATCCGCGGCTTCCTGCAACATTGCCGTAACGTACGATTGAGAAATTGATGTCCTTGGAACCTGCATAAGCATTGGCTGCAATAAAGAGCTTGTCTGAAACCATCTTGGTAGCACCGTAAAGGTTAACCGGATCAACAGCCTTGTCTGTAGAAAGAGCTACAACTCTCTTAACGCCTGTATTGAGCGCAGCATTTATAACATTCTGAGCACCGTTTATATTTGTCTTGATTGCCTCATCAGGGTTGTACTCGCATGCAGGAACCTGCTTAAGAGCTGCAGCATGAACGATGTAATCAACGTTCTCACAGGCTCTCTCAAGTCTTGCTGCATCTCTTACATCACCGATGAAGAAACGCATCTTGTCAGCGTGTTCTTTATATATCTTCTCATTAGACATTGTAAACTGCTTGAACTCATCCCTTGAATATATAATGAGCTTCTTGGGATTGTAGTGTTCAAGAACGTACTCGGTAAAGCAGTGTCCAAAAGAACCTGTTCCTCCGGTAACCAGAATCGTCTTATTATCAAGCATTGATCTTTCCATTTGTTATCTCCATGTATCGTTTATATATTTATGATGATATACGGATTGCTTCACTTCGTTCTCGCATTTCCTATCGCAACCCTATATCATCATATACTAAAGCGGCCTAAAGGTCAAAAATCCCATGGTGCTCACTTTACTTCATAGACAGTCCACATATCCTCAGTGAAAACACTCTCCATACTGCGAAGTCCCTTGCAGCTCTCAAACAGGTTTTCAAAAGCTTTCTCCTGAAGATCATTGTCGGCAGCATAGAGTATGATCTTGTCAGCCCCCGCAACCTCCGGGTCAGTTATCTTCTCAACATTCTCCTCATCCATGTAAAAGACCTTTGGATATTCAAGGAGTTCATCCGTAAGCCTCCATACGTTTTGAGGAGTGCTCGGGTTGAACATGACAACCGCTACCTCATCTGAATTTGCTGCAGCATATTCTATCTTCTTTGTATCCTCCGGGTAAAGAAACAGTACCCTTTTGTCGTTTATATGCCCCTTTAGTATAAGAGCTGCCAGAACCGCCGCCAGAGCATAAAGTACGACTTTATTTTCCATGACTTCAAGGACATAATAAGCATCCATAAGGATGAGCAATATCAGCAGCGGATAAACAGGCATCTCATATCGGTTCGAAGCACTACCCACCAAAAGAGCTGTCTTGGAGGTCAGAAGGAAATATCCGACTGACGCCAGCGTCAGCATAACTATCTCAGGCCTTGGAAGCTTTCCTCCTTCACTGATCTTCCTCTTCCTCGATGTGATCTTTAAGAGAAGTCCCATGAAGATCAAAAGAAGTATTATCAAAAGGCCTCCGGCAAATACATAGTCATTCAAGAGTCCAGTGAAAAAGGATACCCTCATCCAGGTATTGGCAATATCAAAAAAACTTCCCGATGCATCTCCGCCTCTGTATCCACCGAACATATGCCTCGGTGCTGCAGGATACGTAATGACTGCAAGTCCAAGACTCACAGCACATCCCGCCACATATATCAGGCCGTTTCTGATGTCTTTTCTGAAAAAGACAATCCAGACAGTGGTAAGAAATCCGATAGATACGAAGAAGAAGATATAAAAATACTGAACCAAAAAACCTGTGTAAGATGTCACCATCACAGGCAGAAGACTCTTTAAAACAAAGTCTTTTAACTCCATGCTATTATTGTCAAAGTCCTGTATCAGCTTTACATGGAACAACGCGCAGGCTATAAGCGCAGCTCCGAGCCATGCATACATCCTGATAAGCATATTGCAGGATACAGTCTGCGGATTCAGTCCCCAGAACAGAAGAACCATGACCTCAACTACGAGCGGAACCTTCAGCCGTTCCATCAAAAGACAGAGCAGCAAAAACGATACAGCAAAGGCCAAAAAATTTGTTATAAGTCCCGGCCATTTGGAAAACTGCCCCGGGACAAAGGAACAAAGCGTATGGAACAGATAATAATAAAACGGCGGGTGTACATCCCAGGACTGAACGAGCCCAACCATCTTATAGTTAAACTCTTCTCCCGGTTTAACAGCAAACTCATCAAGTATGGCCTGCCTGTCCTGCCACTCCCTGTCCGGCTGAAAAAGACCTATACTTCTGTTGCTGGAGTAGTAGGTATAATATTCATCCTCATGAAATCCCGATTTCTGAGTCCCGTAAAATATACTCAGAATCAGTGAGACCACAAAAATCGCGCTAAATAAATATTTTTTCATTGATCACAATCCCCGAATTCCGGCATGAAGCTTTCTCACAGCCTTTGGCGCCAGAGTAAGAAGTGTAAGGTATGCCTTCTGCTTAGCTGAAAGATACTTATTCCCCAGCATCCTGGCAAAGCTTCTGCGCAGGTCCGAAACAACCTTTTTATAAAACGTATTGTCCGATGTCATCTTAGAGATCGGAATATGAAGCAGATAATCCAGTCTCTGGACAAATCCAAACCTGAGCGCAACAGGGATCAGTTCCCTGTGGTTTCTGCTCACCAGATCAAGGGCTACATCCGAATTCCTTACAATATCTGTGAACACAGGCGGGAAATAGTCCTTGTCCTGTGCTTTCTTTCTGGAATTACTGCCGGTTCTGTAAAAGACATGGTAACAGGCCTCAGGTAAAAGGATGAGCTTATTTACCTTCTCCAGCATATGGATCATAAGGTAAAAATCTTCATTGAGTTCTCCTTCAGGGAACCTCATATCCTCAGTAAAAAGCTCTCTTTTTGTAAGCTTGGTACAAAAAGAAGCGTCTCCCGTATGCATAAGGAGCGTTCTAAGGTGCTCGGTCGGAGTCAACTCTTTTTCCTCATCAAAGGGCTCAAGAACATCCGGAAGCTTGTCCCCGCTCTCGGATATCTCATCCCTTGCTATCTGAACCATGTCTGCATTGTTACGCAGTGCAGCTTCCATCATCGTGCTGTACATAACTCCGGAAATGTAGTCATCGCTGTCTACAAATCCAAGGTAGTCACCTGTAGCTGCCTCAATTCCGACATTTCTGGCACTGCTGGAGCCGCCGTTTTCTTTATGAATGACCTGAACGTTTGAATACTTACGGGCCAGTTCATCTGCTATGTGCGGTGTCCCATCCGTAGATCCGTCATCGACAACTATTATCTGAAGAAGCTCTTTGGGGTAATCCTGAGATGCAACTGAAGTTACACACTTCTCCAGAAGATCTTCTATATTGTAGGCAGGTATTATAACCGATATGCTCTTATTATCAGGCATCTGCCACCTCCTCCGTGTTCATCTGAGAATAAAGATCATAGCCGATCATCATTATGACAGCGAGATTCATCAGCGATAACAGCCACATTTCATTCACGGTAGTTCCAAAGAGAAACCGTGAGTATGTCACAATCGACACGAACTGCATCATCACTAGAGCAGCGAGCCTCTTAAATCCGGTGACTGCATAGACCACAGCCAAAACTTCCGGCAGATAGCCGTATCTCTCATGCATCACAGGCAATGAATAAAGTGCTGTCATTGATGTAAATATAGCAAGTGTTATCATAAACATCGGACTTACACTGAATCTTCTGTTTCTTACATAATATGCGATAAAGCCAAGAACAGCTATTGCTGCTATTGTGGCTGAAGCTATTATCATTTTCCTGTTTTCTATCTCAAGCCCCGGGTCTACCACTGTAAATATGCTGGGATAATTCATTGTAAGCCTGCTGTATGTCGAAACCTGTTTACCATATATGGATAAAAGCTCCAAAAAGTCTCTTCCCGCAATCATAGCAGGTATCATTGTAAATATGATCACAACCGGTATCCAAAAAATATATCTTGCTTTAATTTTACCTTTCAACCACATGATTATCATAAACGGAACGATAAATACCGCCTGCTGTTTAAAGGCATATCCCAAAGCCAGATAAATAAATACGCGGTTGTTGTTACCTTTTATCACATGAAGCAATGAGAGAAGCACAAATGCTGTATAAATTGAATCACACTGTGCCCAGGCTGCGCTGTTAAGCATGACCGTCGGAAGCACCATAACTGCGCCAAAGGCCATAACAGATTTCTGCACATTTCCCCCGGTCACATGAAAAGCTATCCTGAATACAGTAACCGCGCAGATCACATCAAATATCACAGAAACAATCTTTATCATGTAAAGGTCATTGCCCGGGATATAATGCAAAAGCACGATAACATACTGATACATGCATCCGTAATTGATGGTACTGGCACCCTTTGAAGATGGGGTTATTCCAAGATATCCTATACCTCCGGCTGAATGACACTCTTCCATCCAATGAGACAAAAAGTGGTAGTAGTCTCCTGATACAAAATCAAAAAGCGGAAGCCTTATCGCAATTCCAAGCCCCAACATAAAAGCCAGGAAAAACAGATCCACCATTCTCACCCCGGCTTTTCTAAAATTTATTTCGCTGTCCAAAATATCATCCAAAAGCATCATTTGATTACTCCAAGTGGTTCTTTTCCTGAAGAGTCCTTATAAATCCGGGCGGCGAAAGAACCGGTGCCGGACTCATCGGGCCGTCAGGTGCCATGACAGGGTCCTTTCCGGATTCCAGCTCTGTGCAAAACCTGACAAGCTCCGTTGCTGCATTTTTAGCATTCCACTTGTTATTTATTGTATCCCGGGCCTTTTGTCCAAACACGGGTATTTTATTGCGATTATCGAAAAGATATTTCACTTTAGCAGCAAACTTCTCGTAGCTTCCATCCTCATAAATAAGACCGTTTACACCGTCCTCAATCAGATATGGGACCGCTCCTGCCTCGCCTGATGCAACAACTGCGCATCCGCTCTGCATAGCCTCATTAACAACAGCTCCCCAGCCCTCAAGATAATTACTGGTAAAAAGAAAAATATCCGCTCCTCTCATGTAAGAGAGCACTTCTTTTGGGTCTTTTCCCCCGGTCAGATTAACAACATCCACAAGGCTTAACTCTTTTACCATCTCAGAGAGCTTATCCTTAAGAGGACCATCTCCCACTATATCAAGACAAAAATCATAGCCGAAATCCCTTAGCATAGCTGCAAGCTTTACAGCGAACTCAGGGTGTTTTAAGTCAATAAGCCTTCCTGCCCAGCAAATGCGTGTCCTGTCACTTCCGCGCTTTGCTACTGCCTCATCTCCCGCAGCATCCGGAAAATATCCCCACTTAAGCATCCTGCCGGGATAGCTCTTTATCAGATGAAAATCCGAAGCAACATAAGCTCCGGTACAAAGCAGATAAACCGGCATTTTGCGATACCTGATATGCTCCAGGTACTTCTTTTTAAGTCCTCTTGGACTGATAAACTTCCACTGGCCCTCTCTGTATATCCTCTCACTCACGCGGAAGGATATCCTGCCGGAAGAAAGCCTCTCCTGTTCCAGGTCCCAGATCTTATCTTCAGTCCATCCAAACAGAACAATATCAGAGTTAAGGATCAGGTCTTTTGCCTGCTCCTCATTCTCGTAGTAGCGAACAACATAGGTAAGTGCTTTGTCATCAACGCCCCATCCCATCTGAAGGCGTTTTTCCTCCATCGGCATAGTCTGAACAAAGAAGAATTCCACATCATCACCATATTCACTCATAGCCTTACAAAACGGAAGCTGGTGATGATTTATGTAGTTGGAAACAAAAGTAATCCTCAATGTTTCTCACCCTTACCTGTTATCAATATCTTTATATATCTCGATCAGTCTTTTGAAATTTGCATCGGCATTGTGGGTCATTCTTGCATGAGAAGCTGCATTATCGCCGTAGACCGCAGCAATAACAGGCTCATCCCAGATCTGGAAAACAGCCTTTATAATGTCATCCACATTGCCCTTTTCAAACAGTACTCCATCCTTATTTTCAGAAATCATATCCGGTATTCCACCGGTTCTTGAAGCAATAACCGGCACTCCAAGCAGCATGGCTTCACCCAGGGAATTGGGTGAATTCTCTACAACGGACGGGCAGATGAAAACACTGCACTTCAGGAACTGTTCCTTCATCTCCTGATCATTTAACATCCCGACCATAGTAACCTTCTTTTTAAGGTGCCCCCTGGCAATCAGGCTCCTAAGATACTTGCCGTAAGCGCTGGCCCTCATGAAGTACGGATATTTGCTCTCGCCCCTGCCTATAATGTTGTTACCTGCCACATAAAGATGTGCATCCGGATATTTCTCCAGGATCTTTGGCATGGCATTTAGCACGAAATGAAAGCCTTTAAGCGGATAGTCCCCCTGCGACATAAAAATCCTGTGGGGCTCAGCTTTCTTTTCACTCCACTTACCCATGTAGAAGCATGGTCTCATGGTCTCATTCATATGATAATATCTGGCATCGGGATTGATCTTTTCAGTCTCGCGCTTATCAAAGGCTGTTCTACCGGTGATATTACCGGCCAGGAGGATAGCTTCCCTCTCATGCTCTCCACGTATCTTATATTTCTCCTGCTGCTGCATCAGGGAATCATCCTTTATCCTGTCCCTGAAGGTAACATTCTTTTGGACTTCCTCAGGAATATCAGCCATATACTCTCCGGCAATAACGCTGCACATTCCCTGAATCCCAAGAAGGACTCTCTCCGGATTGCCAAAAGCTCTTATCATCGCAAGCGTGTGCGGAAATTCTGTTCCGAAAATATGCACTACATCAGGCTTAAAATCATCAAGGATCACATGAAACCTGTTTTCAACGGTGCCATCGTAAATCTCCGGATGACTCAGATCCTCCTTGAAGCCATAATAAGTAATGCCGTCTATCTCCTCGCTTGAAGCCGCGATTTCGCCTACTGCAGGGAAACACACGGCCAGAGTGATCTTTTCGTCGTCTTTCTTGCCTTCCTTTATTCTGTTAAGGCATCCTGTAAGCCATCCCTCTCTCATGGAATATGGCAGATCATGCGCGATGGCATAGGCAGGAAGCATGATGTTACACAACCAGAGAACTCTCAAAACTCCTTCTCCTTACTTATCCTTTTTACCCCTGATAGCATAAATGACATTTTTGACCGCATTGTACGGAACTGATGTAACCTTGTTGGAGGCAATAAGTGTACGCACTCCTGAGAATGTCACAAGCCTTAAAAGGTCATACTTTCTGATCTGAGCAGCCGGAAGATACATCTTGATGATATCCCTGCGCTCCTCCTCCGAAATCTTACGGTTTTTGGCAGAATATCCACCACCCTCGTAGCTGGCTACAACAACAGGCATGTAAACAGTGTCAGCCTTCTCTTTATAAAAACATCTGAGGAACTGCTCATAATCCGCCCTGACCTTGTACTTAAGATCAAAGGGATTTCTGCTCACAAGCCTCTCATCGTAAAAGCAGGCCTGATGTGAAGGCACGTTCCTGTAGCACGCATAGTCATCAATCTTAGGGTTCGAGGCAACCTTACTTCCTGCAGAGCAGTCGAAGATGTCGCCATAATATATAGCCGGAAGAGTAGTGCCCTCCCTTAAATTTCTCTCAACGATTATCTTATGAACATCCCTGAGAACATTTTCATTCCTGAAATAGTCTCCGCAGTTTAGGAAAAAGACATATGAAGGGCTCTCACCGACCTTTAGCTTATCATCAAGGTAAGATGCCGCTATATTCATGGCATGATATATGCCATTATCACAGCTCTCTGCAAGAGTGATCTTACCTGGATTTGCATCATCAATCCCGCTGACATCATAAGCCTTACGAAGCTTCTCCAAGGATCCGTCGGTGGACATGCCGTCCTTGATGAGGATCCTGTAATCAGTAAAGGTCTGTCTGTTTACGCTTTCAACAGTCTTTAAAAGCTTATCCCCCGCATTGTAGGAGACAACTATGATTGTAAAAAATGGTTTCTTCATAAACTTCTCCCGTGTCTGACTCCGCTGCATAACTTCTTATAGCAGTGCATTAATCCCAATTCCCTGCACATTTCATTTCTGTTTTTAAAAAGAAATCTGAATCCCAGGACAGTCGCCATCCTGCCATAGAGAAAATGATACAAAACGCCTCTGTCAAAGAAGAATTTATCAGTGTATCCCTTAAACCATGTAGATTCTCCCCTGCGCTCTTTGCCTATGGCCACAGGAGTCCTGTAGATCGTAAGTTGGGCCTTAAGACAGTCATGCAAAAAGAGAGAATCCTCCCCGTTCATATATGGCGCTCCGCCTCCAAACAAAAGCGAATACTTTACGCCACTATCAGCAAGCTTCTGCCTTCTGGCACAGATGGCATAAGCCGGATATCTTCCGTAGTTACGCCAATTAACCCTGGCAAAATCCGTGTTCCAGTATGTTTCTCTGCCCTTCTGAGCCTTGACGTTAAATAAAAGAATATCAGCCTCCGGATGGCTGTCAAACTCCGCGATAACCTTCTGAACGTACCCATCGTCATAGACAATGTCGTCATCACCGAACTGTATCAGCTCGTGGTCGGCATTTTCCAGGGCTGTATTTCTCGAAAGGCCAACGCCCTTTTCGTTCCTGTGTATGATCCTGGCTTCATGGTCCTTAAATTTCTTTATGTAATCACGTTTTTTGTCTGCCACATCACTATCCCGGTAATCGCCGATCAGCTGGTTGACTATGACAGCATCACAGTCCAGGTTCATGTTTCCGATCAGCTCTTCAGGATCCTTGTTAACGGCAGATATTAAAATTTGCAGTCTCTTATCGGCCATACCTGACTCCATCATGAGTTCTTCTGTGCTGTAGTCTGGTTTTCCTCCACGCCCTCTGTACTATCCGGGGTGAAAAGAATCTTAACAGTCAGCAGCATCAGTTTAATATCCAGCCAGATTGAATAGTTCTCAATATATGTCAGATCAAGCTTTAATTTGTCATAAGGTGTGGTGTTATATTTACCATAAACCTGTGCATATCCTGCAAGTCCGGCCTTAACCTTCATTCTGAAGGCAAACTCCGGCATCTCCTTAAGATACTGCTCAATGATCTCAGGTCTCTCAGGTCTGGGACCTATAAATGACATATCGCCTGCCAGAATGTTGAAGAGCTGAGGAAGTTCATCAATCCTGCATGAGCGGATGAATTTGCCAACAGGTGTTATTCTCGAATCGTTCTTGGCAGCAAGTCTTGCCACGCCGTCTTTCTCGGCATCAACTCTCATGCTCCTGAATTTCATGATCTTGAACTGCTTCATTCCTCTCGTGCAGCGGATCTGCTTGTAGAGAACCGGCCCATTATCATAGCACTTGATAGCAATTGCTGTTATCAGCATGATAGGTGAAGTAAGTATAATAAGCAGCAGAGATATCGCTATATCAAACAATCTCTTGATCGCCCTCTGCTCAACCTTGATGGAATACTCTCTCAGGAGCAGTACCGGTGTATCAAAGAGGTGGAGCTGAGAAGAGCCCTTTAAAAGAACATCTGTTATCTTAGGCATAACATATATTCTGATATTTCTTCCGTAGCAGTACTTAACAAGACCGTTTCTGAACTGACTTGGTACATCCCATATGATCACCCCGTCATATGCTCCCAGACACTCCTTGTAAACAGCATCGATACCCTCGGAGATATTTATCTTCTTGGCGATGTGATACTTGTCTTTTCTCGTATTAAACTTGGTGACGATATCATCCACAGGATATTCTCCGCTTATCAGCAAAAGCTCTCTCGGCGGGAATATATGCATATAGATCGCATTGGTTATATACGCCCACACAAATGCTATGAGGAGCTGGATAAGAAAGATCAGAAAGATCGGTGGAAGCTGAACCAGCCAGTTGTTTATAAGCGAAATCTGGAAATATGAGATGACATTGACCATGAACAGCGCAAATATCTGCGAGAAAAACACATCCATAGGCCTTAAGTATCCTATTTTCAATCCGCCATAGGTATTTGAAAAGAACAAAAGCAGAATGAAATAGATGGCAAGAATAAGAAGATGTCCGCGGAAATACAGCTTAAGTCCATTACCAAGCGAATATCCGTCTACACTGATACGAGGCTGCGAAACCTCGGGATAGTATACGCTAAACCAGAACCATGCATACACAGCAGTCTGCATACACAGCCCAACAAACCCCATTAATAAAACAAGGATTCTCTTTTTTGATTCTCTTTGTTTCATACTTTTCCCAGACAGTTACAGCCTTCTTAAGGTTGCTCTCACTGCCCATCCTCCAAAATAAAATAATGATCCGGCCACTGAAAGGCCTGCTATGTTCCTGTAAAGAAACCATATCCTTCTAACGGCTTCCAGCTTATTTGACGACAAAGACTTAGGTGGTCTTCGGTAAATAGCCAAATCCTCATCAAGTCCATACGCCTCATATCCGCTCTTTAAGATCCTCCACCAGGTGGCAGTATCCTCACTTGGGACATTGGGCATATGTATTATTTCCATGTCTATTTTCTCGGTATCGAACATCACAGTGGTTGTGAAGATAATAGTTCGTGAAAGTGCCTGTTTGTACGTAAGCTTTGCAGGTACATGGACGATCTTACCGGTAGGGTTTGCCTTCTCATCTCCGAACTCATATGAATGGAAACAAAACGCTGCACCGGTGCGCTCCATATAAGCCACCTGCTTCTCAAGCTTGTCAGGCATCCATACATCATCCGCATCAAGAAATGCAATAAATCTGCCGGACGATGCATCTATACCGGTATTTCTGGCCTCAGCTGCGCCCTGGTTGATGTTCTTGCGAATGAGACGGATTCTTTTGCCCTGCTTTTTAATATAGCTCTCAATGATCTCAGTGCTGTTATCTCTTGAAGCATCGTCAACAAGGATAAGCTCCCAGTCTTTGTACGTCTGCTGACACACCATATTAATGGTCTTCTCTATGTAGTTTGCTGCATTATAGACCGGAACAACAATACTGACCATCAGAGCTCCTCTTTAACAATGTACAGTGGACGTTTCTTGACTTCCAGGTATGTCTTGGACAGATACTGACCCACGATTCCCACGCAAAAGAGCTGTATACCGCTGACAAACAAAATGATGCAGACCATGGAAGCCCAGCCTACGGTATTATTGGGATCTCCTACTGTAAGCTGTCTCACCATAACGATAACAATAAACAGAAACGCTACTATACAGAAGAAGACGCCAAAGAATGAAGCCATGGCAAGCGGAGCTGTGGAAAACGCCATGATTCCATCCAATGCATATGCAAAGAGCTTCCAGAAGGACCACTTGGTCTCACCCTTCTTGCGCTCAACATTCTCAAATTCAAGCCATTTATTCTTAAATCCAACCCAGCCAAAGATACCCTTGGAGAAACGGTTGTACTCTTCCATTGACAAAATGGCATCAACAAACTGCCTGGTCATGAGCCTGTAGTCCCTGGCTCCGTCCACGATTTCCGTATTGCTCATCCTGTTGATCAGCTTATAAAACTGTCTTGCAAAGAACGATCTGATAGGAGGCTCACCCTTTCTGTTGACTCTCCTTGTTGCAACAGAATCATAGCCTTCCTCTGTTACAGCCTTGAACATATCAGGCAAAAGAGCCGGCGGATCCTGAAGATCACAGTCCATAATTGCAACATAGTCTCCCTTGGAAGCATTTAGTCCCGCAAACATTGCGGACTCTTTTCCAAAGTTTCTTGAAAATCTGATCAGACGTACTCTGTCATCTCTTTCCTTTAGCTCTTTGACTCTGGAAGCGGTCTCGTCCCTTGATCCGTCGTCCACAAAGATGAGCTCAAAATCGCAATCCCTGGACTTCAAAAAAGTCTCATTCTTGACGAACTCATCATAAAAATCAAAAATATTCTCCTGCTCGTTAAAGCACGGAACAATCGCAGTTAATAGCTTCATAGCATTGTACTTTCTATCCGAAAAATTATAATTTGCGCACAGTATCGCAATCCTAATCCCTATTCTACACTTATTGCACAGTTCTTTCAATGTTACTGTTCTGCAGTGTCACTTCCAGCTCATGCGATATTCAAGTGGACTTACTCCCTCAATCTGTTTGAACATCCTGGAGAAATAATAAAGCGGAGTTATTCCGCAGCTGTTTCCTATCTCCTCAACGGTCTTGTCTGTAAAGCGAAGCATCTGCTTGGCATGGGTAATGCGCACCACCAGAAGGTAATTTATTATAGAGGTTCCCACCTGTTCCTTAAAGCTACGGGATAAGGTGTATTTACTCATGAGGTATTTATCAGCAAGCATATCAAGTGTTATCTTTTCCTGATAGTGGGTATCCAGGTATTCTTTCAGTGTGTTGATACTTTTGGCGCCTGCATTTTGCTGTGTTATCTCAGGATTCCAGCTGAAGGTCATAAGAAAGGTGACAAGCCCCGACAGATATTCATTGATCTTAATGTCCCTTATATAATCCGACGACCTCGACACCGTGTTTAAATCATTCCAAAGTGTAATAAATCTCGAGGAATCATCCGGTCTGAACACAGGCTGTCCTCCTCTCTCAACGTACTTCAGATATATCGGAAGAAGGCTTTCACCGTTAAAATGTATCCACTCAATGGACCACAGATCCTCTGACGTCCTGTGGGAATACAGGTTCTGGCAGTTTATAAACACACAGTCTCCGGCACAAACCGCATACTCTTTTCCCTCATAATCTATATATCCGCTCCCGCTCTTAACATATATAAAAAGAAACGAGGACAGATTCTGTCTCTTGCTGGTATGAGGTTTCTGAGCTGTCAGCCTCCCTATTTCCTGCAAATAAAGAAGATTATTCTTGGCAAATTCTGATGGCGTGTACAAAAGTCTGTCCGATGATACATATTCGCCTTGAAATAACTGATTTTTCATATTCTTATTCTCCATTTTCCCTATATTTCTCATTATAGTTTGGGGAGCAAGATAATGCAAACCAAAGTCAAGAAAGTGAATTTAAAAAGTGTAAACAAGTAAATATAATGATATAGAAAAGTGCAAATTAACTTTATTTCCAATTATGAAAGGAACAATTTATGGCAAAGAAAGCTTTGATAACCGGTATCACCGGTCAGGACGGATCCTATCTGGCAGAGTTCCTGCTTGAGAAGGGATATGATGTTCACGGAATCATCAGAAGATCTTCCGTTGACTACAGAGAGAGAATTGCTCATCTTGAAGGTAAGCCAAATTTCCATCTTCACTACGGAGATCTCGGCGATTCCATGAGTATTCTCGGCGTAGTATCAAAGGTTCGTCCCGATGAAATATATAACCTTGCTGCTCAGTCTCACGTGCAGGTATCCTTCGATTCACCTGAGTTTACGGCAGACGTTGACGCAACAGGTGTACTGAGAGTCCTTGAGGCAGTTCGTCTCTGCGGACTTGCTCAGACCTGCAGGATCTACCAGGCATCAACATCCGAGCTCTACGGTAAGGTTGAGGAAGTTCCTCAGAATGAGAAGACTCCTTTCCACCCCTACAGCCCTTATGCTGTTGCCAAGCTCTATGGATTCTGGATCGTAAAAGAATACAGAGAAGCCTACAACATGTTCTGCTGCTCAGGAATTCTTTTTAACCACGAGTCAGAGCGCAGAGGAGAGACCTTTGTAACACGTAAGATCACTCTGGCAGCTTCAAGAATTGCCCAGGGCAAACAGGATAAGCTTTACCTCGGTAATCTCTCCAGCCTTCGCGACTGGGGTTATGCAAAAGACTATGTTGAATGCATGTGGCTGATCCTTCAGAACGACAAGCCCGAGGATTTTGTAATCGCTACAGGCGTGCAGCACTCAGTTCGTGAGTTTGCTACACTTGCCTTCCACTATGCAGGCATCGAGCTTGAATTCAAGGGTGAAGGTGCTGACGAAAAGGGCTACGATAAAGCTACAGGCAAGGTTCTTGTTGAGGTATCACCTGACTTCTACAGACCTACTGATGTTGTTAACCTCTGGGGAGATCCAACCAAGGCAAAAGAACAGCTTCACTGGAATCCACAGTCCACATCCTTCGAAGATCTTGTCAGAATAATGGTAGAGCACGATATGGCCAAGGTTGCTGTTGAGAGAGCCAATGAGCACGTTGAATTCAACCTGGCTGAGTTCCTTGAGAAAGGTATAGATAAGTAATAGAGGTACAAAACTATGATGGAAAAGAAAGCTAAAATTTATGTAGCCGGCCACAGAGGAATGGTTGGTTCCGCAATCGTAAGAGAGTTAAAAAAACAGGGCTATGAAAACATCATAACCAGAACTCACAAAGAGCTTGATCTCACCAGACAGGATCAGGTTGAAAACTTCTTCGCAGAAGAAAGACCCGAGTACGTATTCCTTGCAGCTGCCAAAGTCGGCGGTATCATGGGTAACTCACAGGCCCTTGCTGATTTCATGTATGAGAACATGATCCTTGAGATGAACGTCATCAACTCTGCATGGAAAAACGGATGTAAGAAACTTGAGTTTCTCGGTTCATCCTGCATCTACCCCAGAATGGCACCCCAGCCCATGAAGGAAAGCTGCCTTCTTACTTCAGAGCTCGAGAAGACCAACGAGGCATATGCTCTTGCCAAGATCTCAGGGCTTAAATACTGTGAGTATCTCAACAAGCAGTACGGAACAGACTATATATCAGTTATGCCTACAAACCTTTACGGACCGAATGATAACTATCATCCCACACATTCTCACGTACTTCCTGCTCTTATTCGCCGCTTCCATGAAGCTAAAGAGCAGAACCTTCCGTACGTAACATGTTGGGGCGACGGAAGTCCGCTCAGAGAATTCCTATACGTTGATGACCTGGCTAATCTCTGCGTATTCCTTATGAATAACTACAGCGGTAATGAGACAGTTAATGCCGGCACAGGAAAAGAGCTTACTATCAAGCAGCTTACAGAAAAAGTTGCCAAGGTTGTCGGATATACAGGAGAGATTCGCTGGGATCCCACCAAGCCAAACGGAACACCAAGAAAACTTCTTGATGTATCCAAGGCAAAAGCGCTTGGATGGACCTATACAACAGAATTGGATGACGGAATCAAACTCGCTTATGAAGACTTCCTGAACAATCCAATAAGAGCCGAAAGATAATAATTTAAGCCCATCAAAAAGGCCCGCCACTTTCTTAAGTGACGAGCCTTTTTCTTATTCAAAATACTAAACAGCATTTCAAATCAGTTAAATTCACATACTATGTATGTATCTCCGTTATCTCCCTTATAATATGCTATGCCAACGCTGGTACAATTCTTTTTCATCACGTTTGCTTTATGAGATGGGCTAAGGAGCCAGGCCAAAACAACATTCTCCGGCTTTTGCTGGTTGTCGTTTACGGCATGCGCAAGATTTTCCGCTTTAGTGGAGCTGGACACCGTATGCCAGGCTTTACCATTCGGGCGAACATGAGAAAAACTGGAAGAGCACTCTTCTGCCCTTGTCCTGGCAACTCCTGTCAGAGCCTCATCCAAACTGACCGCACCAAGTCCCTGCTGAGCCCTTGCATCATTCATAAGCGCAAGGATATCATCCTCTCTGGCCGCCTTTACTGTTATTGGTTGAAACAAAATTCCAAGCACTAATACCAAAAAAACTGATAATATCGCTCTCCTCATAATGTATCTCCCAGCGCAACTTGTACGCTTTTTCTATATTTATGATACATTATTTCGTCAGAATTAACAGCGAACTACAGTCTTTTGTCTGAAAATTTATTATTATTTAATAAGTCGCCAAATAATTCATAGTCTTTTTATCATTGAGCTATGGTCTTAAATCCATCTTTAATTTCCCCGCCTATAAGTTCAACTTCTCCTGTAATATTATGGGTTGCAGAAGGGAATGGATCATAGCCGACCTGATCTCCGGAAACCGGATAATAAATGGTTTCAGAGCCCAGCTTAAATGAATCAACTTCGTATGTTCCGTAGTCCTGTTGCCTTACAAGATATTCGGGATTAAAGTGTCTGTTGTCCTCCAGGGCTACAAATGCACATTTATAGATAAACCAACCGAGAAATGCAAAGACCAACGCCTTGACCACAATCTCTTTTACATCATCATGGGGCAGCCTGTTATATACGATTATAAATGTTCTTCCCAGAATAACCGCCGGCAAGAGCCAGACATAAACTACACCGTATCGTATGAGCGGAGCACTTAAGAACCAGAAGGCAAAACAGCATATCAGAGTTCCGCCTATTGTCAGAAAGTCTGCAAAGCTAAGCATGCTTCTGTGGCTGATCTCAAAGACCTTGGCTCTGCCCAGGCTCTTTAATTTATCAGACTTTTCGCCGGCAACAGCCATCAGAAAATAAACCAGATAGGCAATGTATATAAGTATTGAAACCAGCGCCAGTATAAGCATTATCTTATTAAGACCTGTTATCCCCGCAAACCAGTTTGGTACCCACTGTGAAAATGGCGCATTGCCGTATGTCACTACGTCATTATACCCTCTGCCGAATGTTCTTATCTCAAGGGCATCGTAAGCCGCCAGGCCCTTAGGGATCTCCCAGTAAAATCCAAAGAAATCAAGCGCAGTAACCGGATACAAAAGCCAGCCTGACAAGATAACATTTCTGATCAAAAACGGGATTACTATTACAAGCGCAAGACCAACAGAAGTCCAAAAAGCCCTAATCTTCTCTTTGGTCCTGTTATGAAAAAGCTTGTAAATCGGAACAGCGGTAAGGATCAGCAAAGGTGCTGCAGAGAGCTTTATCGTAATCGCAAATACACCCAAAAGCGCCAGCAGAATGTAAGGCACATAAGACCTCTCATGTTTTACATACATATCAAGCCAATGAATGATAATGTAAAAGACAAGACAGGAAAGGAAATAGTCGGATGCAGGCGCCATCATCTCATCATAGATGGTAAAAAGATAATAAATAGCAGCCAGCCTTGCAAAATCAGATATTACAAGATGTCCTCTTCTGTACACATTCTTGATATCTACACACTGCCAGGCAAGAAGCAGTGCAAAAAAGCCTGACATGACATGATAAGACTGTCCCCCAAGAAACCTGAAGCTGTAGAGGGCAGTCAATGCAAAAGCAGAACTGTTATAAGCAAGTCTCACATGTAGATTGCCCAGTCCCCTTACAATTCCGTATTCCTCTATCCAGCGAATCGCCTGAGCGTGATACAGATCAGAATCATAATGCATTATTCCATGGGATGCCCCATAGGCCATGATAAGAAAAACTGCGAGATAAACATAGATGTTGGCACCGGCTCTTAATTTCCCGTGCATGCTAAGGAGCTCATCATATAGCTCATCGCGGTAAAAGACCGCAACCAGCAGGCTTACGATTACTAAAACGATATTGGCACCAACGGAGACTTTGGAAAATAAGCTGACAATCTGTGCAAATACAGTTACAAGTACAATACCTGTAACGATATAGCTTTCTCTGAACCTGAAATCATACTTTCTGCCTTCCCCGGAATGCTTTTTGCCTTTTTTTGAGCGCATACCGGGAAGATTAACCAAAGACATCAGAAAGCCATAACCAATCAGATATGTTGTAGCAATGACATATAACCAGATAAAAAGCACTGTCAGCATAGCTTTAAATGCCCCCAATAGGAAGAATAATTAAATACTGCAAACAACAAAACCCACTACGATACCTAAAAGTGCACCAAAGAAAACCTGTGTTGGCGAATGTCCAACAAACTCCTTTAGCTTTTCTTCAGGTGAAATATCGCTATCCATCTGCACAAACCAATCCATCATGTTATTGATGACCTTGGCCTGCTTGCCGGTTTCACGGCGCACGCCCATGGCATCATGCATCACTATAAGTGCAAGAATAGCTGTGACCGCAAACTCAAAGGTGTCAGATCCAAAGTAAAACGCTGTAGATGTCACCATAGCCATGACAGTAGCTGAATGCGAGCTTGGCATTCCTCCGTCTCCCAAAAGTCTCTCGGGATTGAAGCTTTTATTTACAGCAACATATATAATGGTCTTCAAAACCTGTGCAACCAGCCAACCGCAAAACGCAGCCAGAAGTATTCTGTTGCTCAGGACTCCATCTATAAAATTCATCCAAGGATCTCCTTAAGGTACTCTTCTATTGCATAGTGCCAATCAGCGAACATAAAGTCAGATGTCAGCTTGAACATATAGTTCTCAAGAATGCTGTAGGCCGGTCTTGGAGCTGCCTGAGGATTCTTGGCTGTATATTCCTCTGTAGTAACGTGATTGACTCTTGTTGATTTGCCGGCGAGTCTGAAAATCTCTTCTGTGAAATCCGCCCAGTTAGTGTCACCTTCGCATGTGCCGTGGAACACACCGTAATTCTCTGTTCCGAGAAGGAAGTGTATAGCCTTTGCAAGTTCAGTTGTGCTGGTAGGTGTACCGAGCTGATCCTTAACAACACTCACTTCATCATACTTCTCAGAAAGACCAAGCATTGTCTTTACAAAGTTCTTGCCATCGCCGTAGAGCCATGCTGTTCTGATTATAAAGAAGTCTTTTGCAAACTGCCTTACCATCTCTTCTCCGGCCAGTTTAGTCTTGCCGTATACACTGACAGGACCTGTTTTATCAAATTCAATATATGGTCTGGTACCGTTTCCCTCAAAAACATAATCAGTTGAAACATGAACAAGTTTAGCACCAACTTCAGTAGCTGCTATAGCAAGGTTTCTGGGACCTATGGCATTGATCTTGTAAGAAAGATCAATATCACTTTCCTGCTTGTCAACAGCAGTATAAGCAGCACAATTGATGATGGCAGAAGCCTTGGTCTTTCTGGCAAGATCAACTACCGCATCGACATTGGTGATATCAAGAGGTATTATTCCTTCTCCCTGGAATACATCTGTGTTGATAAGCTCATATTTATCCCCGGGGAGTTCCTTGTTTATTGCTCTTCCAAGCTGTCCATTGCATCCTGTTACTATGATTTTTTCCATTTTTAGCACCCTTTCACCTTTTTCTAACGAAACACGTAGCGGACGACATCCCTGCCGTCCGCCTATTATCCATTACGTTTAAACAGATATCAGTCTGCGTACTCTACACCATTGACCTTGAACTTAGAGAATGACTTTCCATTAAGCTGAATGACAAAGATCATTGTTCTACCGGTGTTAAATGTAACTTCTTCACCATTGTCATCATAATATGTTGTAGGAGCATAGTCAGCTGTCTTCTCCCATGTGACATGGATCATCTTGCCCTTTGTGATGAAGTAACCATCATTAGTTGTGTCATGCATCTGATATGCAAGATAACCGTTATCATCACGGGTCTCGTGATATGTCCTCTGGATTACGATATTGGCAAATGAAAGCTGCTCGTTTGTAAGAGCATCCTTCTGTGCTGATCCGTAAAGTGTCTTGAGATAAACGCCCTTCTCTTCATCATATGTAAGAGCTGACTTGGTTACCGGGAAACAACCGGCCATATCGATCTCTGTTGCCTCTACTGCATCCGAATAATTCTCAAGAGTGTTGGGATTAGAATATCCTGCAAACTTGAAGTGTGGCTCACCCTCAAAAGAATCTCTGTGCTCAAGTGAAAAACCGGCCTTGCTGATAGCGCTTGATACATGAGATCCGTCTGTGTAAGCTGTGTGCTCTGATGTACTTCCCTCTGGAACTCTGAAGAATGCACCGTAATCAGAACCCATTACACCACCGACACCATTTAAATTATCTACATCTGAACGTGTAAGAATAGACTTAACATAGAGCTCAGGTCCGCCGTAGTGAACAATCACAGGATCATACTCAAGAGCCGCATATACAAAGTAATCACGGATACTACGGATATTACCGATGCGCTCAAGATTCTCCCAGTCCTCAACAATACCCATCTGACGGCTCATGCTGCCCTCTTCCATGATCTCATAGAAAACAGCTACATTGCTAAGTCCGTACTGTGGCTGAGCCTCCTTATTGATAGGATACATAACAGCGAGAGGTCTTGTAGTATTTATCTTTTCATCAACCCACTGATTAGTAAAATAACTTCTTACCATTCCTTCTGCTGGAGGAGCATCCTCATCGACAGCTTCTTCCTCAGAACTTGCTTCTGTTGCTGCAGGTGTTTCCTCCTGAACATCTTCAAGTTTCTCGATGCTGAGTCCGACAACAGCCTCATCGCTGGATTTTCCGCAACCAAAGAGCATTGTTACAGCCAGTCCCGCAACCAATGCAGCTTTAAACTTTTTCATTCCCAAAACTTCCTCTCTAATTTTTTAACCAATTGATTTTAACATAAGATGGTTTACTCGCCAAGTCCCGTTTCTATAGCCTCAATCAGCGCATTCATGGCTTCTTCTTCATCCGGTCCCTCGCACTTAAACTCGAGTTCATCACCACATTTGATACATGCCCCAAGTACACTGAGTACACTTTTGGCATTGGCTACATTATCGCCATAATTAAAAGTAATATGTGATTTATAATTCATCGCCACTTTGCAAAGATTGCCGGCAGGACGAAGATGTAATCCTGTAGGATTAGTAATGACAACTTTTTTCGTTACCACTATGCTTAACCTCCTCTTAGTTCTCCTCTACAGTCACATAAACGCTTACAGTTCCCTTGGCGGTTACACCATCGGGAAGGATCCAGTTCACGTCTGCGCTATAGTTTCCGGCCTTAAGTTCCGTAAGGTCGTTGGCAGCAAGAATATCCTCTATGTTTACACTGCCTTCGAGAGAATTCTCTGAAACACCGTTAAGGGTACTCGGCAGTCCCTGCAGTGTCAGCGATACAGTCTCATACTCGGTATTGTCCACATAGACATTGAATCCTGCGGGATCTCCATTAATGGTTATCCTAGATACGTTCACATCATAGGTTCTGGTATCAATAGCCGACACATGTACAACCACGGAAACAGATCCGCTGAAATCCTCATCTGCAAGAGTAACTCCTGAAGGCAGATACTGTGCCAGATTGTATGTGTATGTGAGATTACCGGTAAGACCTTCAACAGTTATGTTCGGATCATCTACCCTGATCTCATTGATCGAAGCAATAGTATTGCTTCTGCCTGCGATCTGTACTGTATCCGGAGTACTTTCGACTTCTCCGGTGAATATATATCCTCCGGCCGGATTTCCGCCCACTGAATATGTGATCGGGACATACTTGGTCTCATAAATGACCACATTGACCCTTACTGTCTTGATGTTCATAGAGATGAGCGATGAATCCACCACTTCACCCTCTGCATCCAAAAGCATGATATCCGCATCGGTTCCGATATTGGAAGTAAATCCGGTAACATCAACATCGACTGTCGCGGATGCAACCTGATTAACCACCGATTCAGGTCCGCTTATTCTGACCATATTCTGTTCGGTTGTCACATCTCCGATAACGTAACCGTCTGCCAGCGATCCTGATGTGGTAGCTCCCAGAGCAAGAGATTTGGATGCTTTTCTCTCAACGCTGAGCTTGACCATATCTGAGCTGGTGTCTATCTTCTCAATCTTGTCAAAGTACTTGTTGGTCTTAACATCCACGCTTACAGTGTTAAGACTGGAAAGTTCCTGCAAGTCAGCCGTTGCAATGACATTGTTCTGGCTGAGAGAATCTATGATGGATCTGGGCGCGTAGATTGTCACGCTGCTGATAGTATCGCTGCCATCAAGGATTGTGTACACCTGCCCCTGATCGGTAATAAGATTTGTATTCTTGAGCGTTACCGGTATATTGGTATATCTCACCGATGTAATAGGGTCATTTATATTAGTTACAAGAAACCATACAACTATCGCAAATATAAGCGAAGCTAGCTTAAGTCCCCAGTTGGCCGTCAGTCGTTTCATTTTCTCACCTTGGCCTTTCTGGCGAGGTACCTGATAGGTGCTTCTTCTTCATGCTTATCCTGAAGCACTCTCAGTCTCTCCCTAAGTCTGTCGCTGTCAAGAGCTCTTTCAAGCTCACCTTCATAAGCAACGCTTATCTTACCCGTTTCCTCAGATACGATGATTACAAAGCAGTCTGTCGCTTCTGACACACCGATACCTGCACGATGTCTTGTACCGAGCTCCTTGCCGATACCCATGTTGTCGGAAAGAGGAAGATAGCAGGTAGCTGAAGTTATCCTGTCCCCCCTGATAATCACAGCCCCATCATGAAGCGGTGTGTTGTGTTCAAAAATATTGATAAGCAGCTGGCTTGTTACTATGCCGTCTACATCAATTCCGGTTCTTTCATACTCTGTAAGAGGGTGATTCTGTTCAATAACTATGAGGGCTCCGGTCCTTACCTTGGCCATCTCAACACATGCCCTTGTTATCTCATTGAGGGTCTTGTCCGAAAATCTGCCCGAACTCTTCATATCGCCCAGAGACAGGACATTGGAAAAGAAATTTTTCCTTCCCAGTTCTTCAAGAGCCTTTCTGAGCTCCGGCTGCAGTATTACCACAATGGCAATAATAGCGATACTGAATACCCTCTCAACAATCCACAGGATTGTTGACATATTTAAAAGCGCGCACAACAAAATAAACACAAGAATAACTATGACCCCCTTTAAAAGAGACCATAGTCTTGTATTCTTCGCCCATACCAGGATGTGATATACCAGAAAAGCAATGATAAAGACTTCCAGGATATCAGAAAACCTGACAGTCGGCATGTGAAGGCTTGTTCTGTTGAAGTCAAAAAGAAAATCTATCTGATCCATGACATTCCCCAAAAACTAATCTCTGTGCTGCTCCCTCGTACGGTTAATCTTTTTTACCTTCCTCTCGGGTGTTGCTACGGTTACCTTAGGCACCGCCTTAACATAATAGTAATACTCGTCATCTTCGAACTGGACTTTCTCGGTCCTGCTGTAGTCCAGATTAAATGCAAAAAACTCAAGCACCAGCATAAGCAGTGCAGAGATAATTGTTCCGATGATAACCCCCGGAATTGATATCTGTGTATCAGTCACAATATCTCCGATAAGGGTAAATATGATAAGACCGATCGATCCGACAGCTATGGCTATTTTCCAACAGTTATCCACTGAAGATCTCCTGATGATATAAACAAGCACAAGAGCTATCGCAAATGCTGCTATCATAACTATCATCTCTTTGTTGCCAACTATTCCGCTTACGATATTCGAAAACTCATTGGCTGCCTCCTCAACACCCTCGCTTCCAAAGCTTGTGGCGTTTGATGAGAAATATGAGATCATATATGAGATCACAAGTCCAAATGAAACGGATACTATCGATGCCGGTGTTCCCAAAAGTCCCATAGCAAGCGGCATTACATATGGTATATGCATGAAGAAAAGAACAGGTGTCAGAAGAACCGCCAAAGTATCCTTAGGTGAAAATCTGAAGTATAAAAGAAACATCAGAAGAAATATCACCAGTGCAATAAGCGCACACTCTACCCCGAGGGAATACAGGTGTCCGATCACAAATGCCGCTGCAATAAACACAATAAAATTGGCAGGAAGAATAGCGCACAAAAGTGAAGCCATCATCACAATTGCAATGTTGGTAAGCGCATCCATATAACCAAGCTTATTGTTGATGACCATTATAGATACAAGCGCCAGCAGAAACTTCCAGATGTAAGTGAGGTAGGTTTCATACTTGATATAAAAGCGCTTTATATACTGTTTGAATTCCAAAAGTGATGTCATGTCATTGTTCCTTTTCGTAGATTCTGGCTAATTTCTTTAGATCTGCATAATATGCCTTCATACTCTTACGCATCTTGGTGTAACGATAGGAATAAATGACATATGATACAAGAGAATACACGCCAACAAGCAGGAGGTAGTATATCAGGTACCTCCTGCCGATTGCCAGTAAATTTTCCGTATTATATAGATTTGATAAAACGGTTTCAAAATTACACAAAACATAGGTCGCAATAACAATTCCAAAGACAATTGTGGCGCTGATCAAAGATTTAATAACATTAAATCCGATATAATCGCTCTTAAAGTATGTGTTGATAGCGTCATTCTTCTTGCCTTCACGATCTATGAAAGCAGCCATTTTGGTCATCAAAATGACTTTTTCTTCGTTTAACATCGCTGCTCCTTAAGTATCCAGGAAGCGCATCCCCGCTTTAGGCTCCTTCTTAACAGGCTGCTGAATGGCAGGCTTGGGTTTTGCAAAAGTATTGTTAAGATTATTGGCCATACTGGTCTTACATTTAGCGCAAAATCTTCCTGTTGTTATAGGCTCTCCACAGTTCTCGCAAAGAAGCTGAATCGGAGAATCCTTAGAGAACATCAGTCTCTCTTCACGTATCCACTGCTGGATCTGTTTGGCAGATACCTGATTGTCCTCGGTTATCTTTTTTAAGCTGGCAGTTGGATTGTCAACTATGTACTGTTTTACCTTTTGAAAGTCTTCCTCAATCGCCTTTTTGCATTGTTCACAAATAGGCTGACCTGTGATGTAATTAAACATCTTTCCACATCTTGCACAATTCCGTAAGTTCATAAGCTGACCTCCATATATTTAAGTAGTTTGCCCGATAGCCAAAGTGAGACAATATATTCTCTCAACTCCTGCCACCCGAAACTCATGGGCGATCTCATCAATAGTACTTCCAGTTGTATAGATGTCATCGATAATAAGTACGCACTTAAATTTTACATCATTTTTAGCTATAATAAAAGCCTTTTTCAAATTATTACGGCGTCCGCGAGCGTCCAGTTCCTTCATTGGAGCTGTGTTTCGGACCCTCGTAACAAGTCCTTCGCAAACTGGTATACCAAGCTCTGCAGAAACTGCCCTTGCATATACCGCAGCCTGGTTGTATCCTCTTTTTCTTTCTTTTGCCCGATACATAGGCACCGGTACTATTGCCTCAATCCCAAGCGCTTTGAGTTTTTTACCGAGAAGCCTCTTTGTGGCACGTCCGTAGAACGCTGCATATTCCTGCCTTCCCATATACTTAAACTTGTAGATGGAACCGGACACCGATCTGTAGACAAACACCGAAAAGCCCCGGTCAAAATTATGCGCGGTATTCCTGCAGTCGTTGCAGTACTCCTCAGTGGGATCAGAGAGAGGTTTACCGCATTTTGCGCAGGTAGCTCCTCTTACGTATTCAATTTTTCTGTGGCAGCTTCCGTGAATAAGACCGCCTCTTCTGATATGGCCGTCTCTTATCTCAAAAGCCGGCATCACCCCATCGCACACAGGGCACCTTTTGGGGTAAAGAAAATCCAGCGCCCGACTAAAACTCTGATGCATTAAATATTTCTATGATCCTGTCCTTTAATCCTGTATATCTTTTGAGCTGCTCCTCATTCTCAACCATGCTCATAAGCGTCTGACTGCTGCCGAGTATGCACACTGTGCTTCTGGCTCTCGTCACCGCCGTGTAGAGAAGGTTCCTGTTAAGAAGAACTCTTGGCCCGCCAAGTATCGGCAGCACAACGGCCGGATACTCGCTTCCCTGAGATTTATGTATTGTTATGGCATAGGCAAGCTCTATATCGTCAAGTTCAGCAAAAGGATATCTTACCTGCCTTCCCTCATCAAACTCAACCACAACATCCTGGGAATAGTCGTTAATGCTCTTTATAACGCCCATATCCCCGTTGAAAACTCCGGTTCCGGAATCTATGGGAATGTTATACCTTCCGATCACCTCCCACGCAGCCTGATAGTTGTTGCGTATCTGCATGACCTTGTCACCCTCACGGAAAGTACACTCTCCTACCACATGCTCCTTCTTGGAAGGATCCGGCGGATTTAAATGCTCCTGAAGTATGAGATTCAGCTGCGCAGCCCCAAGCGGTCCCTTCTTCATTGGTGTGAGAACCTGTATATCGTAAGGACCGGCATCCACGTATGACGGAAGCTTGTCCCTTATGAGCTGCACCATGTGCTTATAGATTACAGGAACTTCACTTCTCTCCAGGAAAAAGAAATCTTTGCTCTTATTGTCAAGAACCGGTCTTATGCCATCGTGTATCCTGTGAGCATTCATTACAATGTCACTCTCCTCCGCCTGCCTGAATATCTTTTTGAGGTAGGTGGTAAGGAACTTGCCGCTGTCTATAAGGTCCCTTAAAACCTGTCCGGGTCCGACACTCGGAAGCTGGGAACTGTCTCCTACAAGTATCAGGTGTACCCCCGGCACCAGGGCTTTCAGCAGTGCGTAAAAGAGATGGATATCCACCATAGACATCTCATCTATGATGATGGCATCCGCCTCCAACGGGTTTTCTCTGTTTCTCTCAAAGTGCACTCCCGAGGATTTCATGGAAGGATCGTCTGATACCTGTCCCGAAACCTCCAAAAGTCTGTGTATTGTCTTTGCTTCATATCCGGTGGCTTCTGTCATCCTCTTGGCCGCTCTTCCGGTCGGCGCAGCCAGCATAATATCAAGTCCCATATCGGCATAATAGCTGATTATGGTATTGATGGTGGTGGTCTTACCTGTTCCGGGCCCTCCGGTAATTATTACAACTCCGTTGGTGATGCTCTTTAAAACCGCATTCCTCTGAAGGTCGTCAAGCTCAATTCCCTTGGCCTGCTCGAGCTTCAAAATAAGCTTTTTGTACTCCTCTTCCTGATCGGGAGTGATCCTCTCTGAGAGGTTGAGCCCCTCCAGCATTGCTGCACATCCCTGCTCCTCATAGTAATAATTTGCAGAGTATACCTGATCTTCGTTTTTGCAGACCAGTTTTCTGTCCATGACCAGATTGGAAATGTGAGTTTTGATATTCTCCCTGCAGATCTCATATCCCGGTCTTGTCTGCAGAACCTGAATGGTCCTTGCTATAAGATCTTCCATCGGCAGATAAGTATTGCCGTCCATTGCAGACTGAGAAAGAGCGTACAGTATCCCGCTCCTTATCCTGTAATCCGAATCAACTAAAATCCCGGCCTTCTCTGCTATCTCATCAGCGGTCTTAAAGCCGACTCCGCTTATATCTTCAGAGAGCTGATAAGGATTTTCCTTGATAACGCTGTATATGCGACTGCCGTAAGTGTTAAATATCTTAACCGACAGAGCATTTCCGATACCGTACTGCTGAAGAAAGATCATGGCATCGCGCATCTCTCTTTTGCTTGCCATCTGAGTTCCGATATCCTGGGCTTTTTTAAGGCTAATCCCTTTTACTTCCGCCAGCCTCTCAGGTTCATCCTCGATTATCCTGAAGGTGTCATCACCAAACATCCTGACTATCCTGGCAGCAAGAGCTTCTCCCACGCCTCGTATGGCGCCGGAGCCCAGGTATCTCTGCATAGATACAGCATCATCAGGTATTGAAATCTCATAGGAAGCGGCTTTAAACTGACTGCCATAGACAGGGTGATTTACATATTCACCCTCTATCTCAATAGTGTCGCCAACATCAACATCTCTGAAAGAGCCGGTACAGATAACCTCCGCATCAGCCATCACCAGATTGAGAACTCCGTATCCGTTCTCGCTGTTTTTATATAAAAAGTGTTCTATATATCCCTTTACTTTTTCCATAGTCTGAATTATAGCATAGAAAAAGTCGCCAAGACTTTAAGATTTTCTTAAGATTCTGGCGACTTTTATATTTTTATTATCCGGTACAACCGACAGGTTAAACCTGTTTTGGTCCCTGATCCTGCAAATCTTCCGGTGCAGTCGGAATGTCATAATTTCTTTTCAGATTCTCGTAAAGCATCTGGGCGAAACCATTACTCTGAGTGTCCACAGAGTCAGCGCATATCTCCTGAAGAGTCTGATTCTTGAAATAATCCACGAGGGTAGATGTGGATTTATCCTGGTCCTCGCTCTTAAGAGCATCTACAGACTTCTGCATCTCCTTGAAGATCTGCTCCATGAAGTATGCTTCAAAGCCCTTACAAGCCTGCCAGAGCTCATCATCGGTAGACTTTGCGGATGTATTCTCAAGCTTTTTCTGAAGAGCTGCAGCAGAAGCATTCTTGCTCTCCTGCATAGCATATTCACTTATTGCCGATGCGTTTAATCCGCTGACATTAAAACCTGCCATGACTCCCCCTGACTACAGCTTTTATCTCTTAAGTGAGTTTGCTGTCTGCATCATCTCATCTGTTGTCTGGATTGCGGTTGAATTCATTTCGTATGCACGCTGTGCAACGATAAGGTTAACCATCTCAGTAGCAACATTTACATTTGAGCCCTCCAGATATCCCTGAACAAGCTCAGATCTTCTGATATTTCCCCCCGCTGCCTGATTCTCATTTATTGCAGCTCCGCTTGCAGCGGTCTGCTGCCATGCAACACTTCCGACTCTCTGAAGTCCCTCTCTGTTGGGGAACTGCCAGAGACCTATCTGTTGTCCGTTAACCTCCCGAGGAACACCCTGTGCATCAGGATAGTAAATCTTGCCGTCGCCGCCGATCGTTATGCGGCTTGCAACAAAGTTTGCGTCAACCCTGATGGGCTGATCGTTGATTCCAAGAACCATATTTCCTTCTGCCGTTGTAAGCACAAGAGCATTTCCGTTATCAAGCGCCCAGGTAAAGTTTCCGTTTCTTGTATAGTATACCTGTCCGTCAACGCCTCCCTGGTACTTGAAGAAGCCATCACCACTTATGGCGATAGCTGCCGGATTGGCATTCTCCTGAAATGATCCCTGGGAAAAATACTGATTTATAGTAGAAGTACGAACACCAAGGCCTACCTGTGATGTGGTGGGCTTAGGCTGACCGTTTGCTGTTGTAGTTATAGTCTGTAACTCCTGATATAAAAGAGATTTGAACTGAGCGCCCTGAGCTTTATAGCCCGTAGTGTTAACGTTGGCGAGGTTGTTGGATATAGTATCCACATTCGTCTGCTGGGCGTTCATTCCTGTAGCTGCTGACCATAAACTTCTTACCATATTATGTCACCTCCGATTCAGCAAGAGCTATTCCCATCCGTGGCTCCTTCTGAACAATTCGTCATCCGTGACTACAATATAGTTCTCTGTTTATTTATCGTCATACAACGTATTTTAAATTATTAAAAAAGTATAAATTTTTTAACTCATGGTTCCGATCTGGTTAACAGCCTTATCCAGAGTATCATCGATGGTGGTGATCATCTTCTGGTTGGTATCATAGTTTCTCTGGACTGCTATCATGTTGACCATCTCATCGACAACAGAAACGTTGGACTGCTCAAGAAAGCCCGCATAAACCTGGCCCGTGCCCTCTTCAGGATTGGCATCGTCAACGGGAACATAGCCGTTTTCGCCGTAGTGTTCCAGAACGGTGTAGGTCTCCATTCCGTTTCTCATAACTGTCTTTTCAAAATCGAACACACCAACTCTGGCTACAACCGCACCATTCTGGACTATCTCGCCATTGGTTGAAACCTGTACCGGAAGATTGGGATCAAGCACAATATGTCCGCCGTCCTGTGACAGAACAAAATCACCATCCTGAGTCACAAGTTCGCCTGCATTGTTCAGGGTAAAGTTACCGTCTCTGGTGTACATGACCATCTGCTCAAAGCCGTTTTCCCTCATCTGATCCAGAGAGAGCTTACCTGCCTTGTACGCTGCAAGGGCTCTTTCGTTCTGATACCTCTTAAGCCGCCAGTCGTTATTGGGGTTACGGACTGTTGTTCCCTCTTCATCCTCATCCTGGTCCTCTTCGGTCGCTTCCTCTTTCATGGCGTATTCAATTCCAAAGAATCCGCTGCCGCCGATGGCGAAATCAAAGGTGTTATGCGTTTCCTTCATCGGTCCTTCTGACCAGTCAACATAACCTTCGCCGATCTTAACCCCTGGATTAATAATGCCCAATCCACGGGCAGTGAACGGGGCATCAGTAATGTCTTTAATTTTGAGCGCAAGCTGATCCTTGAAAGACTGTGCAGTTGCGCCTTCCTTCTTGTAACCGTTAGTATTGGCATTGGCAAGATTGTTGGTGAGCACATCCATCCTGTGCTGCTCATTGATCATCCCTGTGTAAGCAGTGTAAAGACCTTTTACCATACAAAATACCTCATGCCATCCTGGCCATTACTACCGCTCAATCCATGAGCAGAGCAAATTAGTCTTCGTGATAACCTGATATGAACTCAATGTAACGGCCTGTTCCGATAGCAACGGCTGTCATTGGATCCTCAGCGGTCATGGTGTTGATACCTGTCTTTGAATAGATGAGATCCTCAAGTCCGCGAAGGAGAGCACCGCCACCTGTAAGGACAATTCCTCTGTCAGCGATATCTGCTGCCAGCTCAGGAGGTGTGTTCTCAAGTACGCTGTGGATAGCCTCAATGATCTGTGATGTAGGCTCTCTGAGCGCTTCCTCTGTCTCCTCCGAAGATACTCTTACTGTCTTGGGAAGACCTGTTACAAGGTTTCTTCCGCGAACGTCCATTGTGTCGTTCTCAGCCCTTGGATAAGCTGAACCGATCTTGATCTTGATATCCTCTGCAGTTCTGTCACCGATAAGAAGATTGTGTTTCTTACGCATGTAACGAACGATTGCCTCATCGAAGTCATCGCCTGCAACCTTAACTGATGTGCTGACAACTGTTCCTCCGAGAGATATAACAGCGATATCTGATGTACCGCCACCTATATCAACGATCATGTTTCCGCATGGTTTTGTAATATCAATTCCGGCTCCGATAGCTGCTGCAATAGGCTCCTCGATAGTCTCAACATCTCTTGCTCCGCAAAGCCTTGTAGCATCTTCTACGGCCTTCTTCTCAACCTCAGTTGCGCCTGAAGGTACACATACAGCGATAAACGGCTTTCTGTGGATCCTTCTGCCGATAGCCTTCTTGATGAAGTATCTCATCATTTGCTCGGTTATCTTGTAGTTTGAAATAACGCCCTGACGAAGAGGTCTTACAGCTACGATGTTGCCGGGAGTACGACCAAGCATAAGTCTTGCATCCTCACCGATAGCCTTGATCTCTTCTGTATCTCTGTCATATGCCACAACTGATGGCTCTTTTAAAACAACGCCCTTACCCTTGATATATACAAGTACAGAGGCTGTACCTAAATCGATTCCTATATCTGCATACTGCATAATTCTCAAATACCCCTTTCAACGCATTTATCAAAGCGCATAAACACGGATAATACAATAAGTCTATGATTTCATTCCACATTATAACTCAAAGGATGACAATTTAAAAGAGGGCATTCATCCTTTATGTATATCGGACGCCCCCTTCCATATCTTAACCTTTATTATTTAAAAGATTGTATTTAAGCTCTGCCAGCTTCCAGTCCACTTCGTTGTCGATGTCCTGAACCTCCAGCTCAGAAAGCTCCATCGGCAGTATATTACCCACCATTATCCCATGATTTTTGAAAAAGCTCTCGCTCCTTACCACATAGAACTGTCCAGCGTCATGAAAGT
>CAMORK010000004.1 GCA_946623755.1 uncultured Butyrivibrio sp.
AATGGCAAAGAAAGTTGTTACATTTGGTGAGATCATGCTGCGTCTGCAGCCTGATAATTATTTAAGATTTGTTCAGGTTGATCACCTGGAGGCTACATTTGGTGGCGGCGAGGCAAACGTATCCGTTTCTCTTGCAAATTACGGACTGGATTCAGTTTATGTAACCAAACTTCCTAAGCATGAGATTGGACAGGCAGCTGTTAACTCTCTCAGAAAGTACGGAGTTGATACATCCAAGATCACAAGAGGCGGTGACAGAGTAGGTATTTACTTCAACGAGAAGGGTGCTTCTCAGAGAGGTTCAAAGTGCATCTACGACAGAGCACATTCAGCTATCGCTGAGGCTGTTCCTGCAGACTTCAATTGGGATGAGATCTTTGACGGAGCAGAGTGGTTCCACTTCACAGGTATTACTCCCGCTGTAAGCGACAGCCTTGCAGCTATCACTCTTGAAGCATGCAAGAAGGCTAAAGAGCATGGCCTTACAGTATCCTGTGACCTTAACTACAGAGGAAAACTCTGGAGCAAGGAGAAGGCAGGCAAGGTTATGGGTGAGCTTTGCAAGTATGTTGATGTATGTATCGCTAATGAAGAGGATGCTAATGATGTATTTGGCATTGCAGCTTCTTCAACAGATGTTACTACAGGTAAGCTCAACAGAGAGGGCTACATCGAGGTCGCCCAGAAGCTCACAGAGAGATTCGGTTTCAAGAAGGTTGCTATCACCCTTCGTGAGTCAATCTCAGCTAATGACAACAACTGGAGTGCAATGCTCTACACAGATGGTCAGGCTTACTTCTCCAAGAAGTATGCTCTTCACATTGTTGACCGTGTAGGCGGCGGAGATTCATTCGGCGGCGGACTTATCTACAGCTGCGTAAATGGCTTCGGACCTCAGGAGACAATCGAATTCGCTGTTGCTGCTTCAGCTCTCAAGCATTCAATCGAGGGCGATTTCAACCTTGTTACAGTTGATGAGGTTAACAAGCTTGCAGGCGGAGACGGATCAGGACGTATCCAGAGATAATTTGAATAAAGATAAAAAAAGTATTAAAAAGCGTCACCTGTTATTCACAGGATGGCGCTTTTTTGTATAATTTAATATGCAGAAGAATGCGAGGTTATTATGAAACTGGACAAGACCACAGAGACCTTGCTGATCTTTATGGCAGCATTCGTCATCCTGATTACGGCATATTATGTTGACAGAGTATGTTCGTACAATAATGTTTCATCAGAGTACACCATCGACATAACCCTTACCGGGGCAAGACTGTCGGATGGGGTCTATGCAACTGTGGTCAAATCAGGCGAAGGAAAGGTCAGGGACCATTATTTTGCCCAGTATGATTTTTCTATCCATAATAACGGAAGCATTGGAATAAGCAATTGGACAGCTTCAATAGACGTACCAAAGGGTACGGAAATTTCCAATTTTTGGGGCGTTGAGGCAGATGTCAAAGGGGACAAGCTTGTATTTACTCCTGAATTTTACAATCTCTCTTTTTCCAAAGACGATGAACTGAATTTTGGAATGGTCCTTAATACCAGAGATTCTTTTTACCCATCCAAGATAATCTTTAGAGGTTACAAAACAGGCAGAGCCGGCAATGCATTCACAAATATAATCATTTCGGCATTTATAATATGGGCAGCACTCTTTGTGGGATTTTTTGTTACCAGATTTAACCTTAAGAACTATCGTGAGAAGCAGAAAAATGACGTGAGGATCATTCTTCAGTCCATGAATACATTCATCAGCTTCATAGATGCAAAAGACCCATACACCAGGGGGCATTCAAGACGAGTTGCCATGTACGCAGCAGAGATTTCAAAGAGAATGCGCCTTTCGGAGGATGAAGTACAGAATGTTTATTATGCGGGCCTTTTACATGATGCAGGAAAGATCAGCGTTCCGGATGCTGTGCTCAATAAACCGGGTAAGCTCTCGGACGAAGAGAGAAAGCTGATTCAGGACCACACTGTTGCCGGAGGAAAAATGCTAAAGCAGATGACATCTCTTCGCGGGATCAGGGAGACAGCTCTTTATCATCATGAGAGATATGACGGAAATGGCTATCCTGAAGGACTTAAGGGAGAAAGCATTCCGCTTTATGCAAGGATTGTAGGTGTAGCCGATTCCTATGATGCCATGTCCAGTAACAGAGTATACAGAAGGCATCTCAACAAGGATGAAATAATAGAAGAGATACAAAAGGGATCGGGTACTCAGTTTGATCCCAATATCGTGCCGTATATGGTGGACATGATCAATGACGGATATGTAAATGTAGTCAAGATGGAAACAGCAGAAAACGACTCGGGAGAAAACAATTTCCACCTCACAGAGGATGATATCCCGGGTGTATACATGGGATTTTAAGGCGGCTTAACGGCCGTATAAGTGACCGTCAAACTCCTTAAAGTAAGTCTCCTCAACTTTTTTCATGAAGACTGTCAGGTCATCATCTCCGAAGTAGAGCTGAAAACGTACTGATCCGACAGATTCTCCTATAAGATGGAATCTTATGTAGAGGACGTTGTTTCTTAGCCAGACACCGCCTGCTGTATAGGCGCATTCATAGACAGGAAATACTCCGCAGGCCATATCTTCTATACCAAAGTAGAGCCTCAGGGCATTCTCCGGAAGGGAGGATGCCTTGTTTTTGTCTGTATATCTGAAGGTAAGAGATGAAGGAGCATTCTTGTTTAAACTGATTTCCAGGCTTTCAAATCCCTGAGGATTATCGATCAGCTTGTATATGCGATTGTATGAACTGTGACCGGTATTGTCACCTGTATCTGTCTGAGTGTAAGCATAGTTTTCGGGAAGCCTTGGAGGAGCAATCCTAAGGCCTTCTGCATAAGTAAGAAGCTCGTCGTAGGCTCTTTTACCATTTTCAGAGACAGGGCCTGCACTTAGAAGATTCTCGTAGAGAGCATCGTATATGACCTGATTTCCACCTGCTATCCCCTGAGTGTCGGCAGTTGTTACGATCAGCATGTTCTCTGAAGGCAGGCTTATGCCGAGCTGTCCGCCCATTCCATAGAGAACAAAGCCGCCCTTTTCGTTCTGCCAGATCTGCATGCCATACCCTTGTGCCTCACTGGGAAGGGGAGACGTAGGCAAAGAGTCGCTTAAGTTTGACGTGGCTTCTTTCACAAATTCTTTTGGCAAAAGAGATCTTATTACGCCGTCACCACATGTAACAGTTCCGCCTTTGCTGAGCAGGAAGAGGAGTTTCATGAAATCCATGGGAGTTGCCATCAGGCCGCTTCCACCCATGGATACTCCAAAAGGATCTTTTACCATATAGGAATCCTTGCTGAAATCCATATAGTTAAAGACCCTGAGTTTCAGGTAATCCAGCATGGACATGCCTGATAATTTCTCTGCCAGTGCACACAGAGTGTGGGCAGCAGAGGTGTCATAATGGAAGATGGTACCGGGCTTATGCGTGGGAGCTACCTTAAAAAAGCTCTCTACCCAGTCGGATTTCATATCGACCTTGTAGGTCGTTGATGCATGACATGTCCTCATCTGTAGCATATCTCTGATGGTGGTCTGTTTTATCCAGGGATGAGTGTTATCGTCAACATATTCAGGAAAGTGCATGGTTATGGAATCGTCAAGGGAGAGCTTGCCCTCATCTGAGAGCAGCGCTATAGCCATGGCCGTAATACTCTTACTTACGGAAAAGAGTCTGTGAAGAGTGTCTGCGGTGTAAGGCGCATAGTATTTTTCAAAGATAAGCTTATCATCCTTCATGATGAGGAGACTGTGCATCGGAATCTCTTTTTTATACAGCTTTTCAAGAACTGCTTTTATGGCACCGGACGGGATGCCGACGTTTTCTGGAAGTGCTCTTTCAAAAGTGAACATAAGGTTTTCTCCATGTGGGTTTATTAAATTAGTATATCATAAACGTTATGTTTTCTTGAAAGAACGTGCTTTGTGGGTTATAATCATATATTAGTTAGAAAATAAAGTGAGGTTTATATGTCTTCTATTATCCAGAACAATCAGGTTTTTAATAATGAAGTTCCCTTCTGCAGGGTATACAGTGTTGAGAGCAAGAAACAGCTGGAGGAAAGGTTCCTTGCACACCGTATATCATACTTCATTGAATGGCAGGATAAGTCAATTCTGCAGAGACTTTTTGACAGAAAGGGCAGCAAGATAGTTTGCACATTCAAGATCAATAAGGGAGACCTTGTAAAGGCCAAAGAGCTTTCTCAGGGGATTGAGGGTATCAAGTACAAGGATTACGGTGAGCTTAAGAGTACAGAGCGTATCCGCAGACGCAGTGAGGCAGTCAAGGACGAGAGTACAGGACTTGAAATGCCGGAGCTTAAGTTTGAGAACAAGATAGGCAGTACTGAAGATAACAAGGAACTTTGAGATAGGGCAGGGGATGAATATCTCCTGCTTGTTTTATGTGCTGAGGAGAACTTATGGCAGAGGAAAAGAATTCAGTAAAAAAGACAGTTGCTAAAAAAACAGTCGGCAAAAGGACAGTCACTACTAAAAATGTAAGTCCCAAAGCGGATGCAACAAAAAGCCGCTGTCCGGTGTTTAAAAAGTGTGGGGCTTGTCAGATGATTGACACGCCTTATGAGTCTCAGCTTCGCAAAAAGCATGCCCACGTGGCTGAGCTTTTAAAACCGTACTGCAAGGTGGAGTCATTCATAGGCATGGAGAGCCCTGAACACTACAGATGTAAGGTTCATGCGGTTTTTGATCATGACAGAAAGGGTAATCCCGTAACAGGAATATACAGAGAGGGAAGCCACGAAGTGGTGCCGGTTGACAGCTGCCTTTTGGAAAATCAGAAGGCTGATGCCATTATTGCGACCATCAGAGGAATGCTCAAATCCTTTAAGATTAAGACCTATGATGAGGACAACGGATACGGACTTCTTCGTCACGTACTTATAAGGATAGGCAAGAATACCGGCGAGATCATGGTCGTACTGGTTACGGTATCCCCGGTTTTCCCGTCCAAGAACAATTTTGTTAAGGTTCTTAGAAAAGAGCATCCGGAGATCACCACAATTGTTCTTAATGTCAACGACAAGCAGACCAGCATGATCCTCGGAGATAAGGAGAAGCCTATATACGGCCCCGGCTTTATCTATGACATCTGCTGTGGAATGAAGTTTAAGATTTCACCCAAGTCTTTTTACCAGGTAAATCCTGTTCAGCAGGAGGTGTTGTACAAGACTGCAATTGATATGGCGGATCTGTCCGGAGATGAGATTGCAATGGACTGCTACAGCGGAGTCGGAACCATCGGACTTATCGCCAGTCCTCATGTTAAAGAGGTCATCAGTGTAGAGCTCAACAAGGACGCGGTCAAGGACGCAATCCTCAATGCCAGAATCAATGAGGTGAAAAACATAACTTTCTATCAGAATGATGCCACTGCCTTTATGCAGCAGATGGCAGACTCGGGCGATAAGGTTGATCTTGTGTTCATGGATCCTCCAAGATCAGGCTCAACACCTGAATTTATCAGGTCGCTGATAAGTCTTGCGCCACGGAAGGTGGTGTACATATCCTGCAGCCCTGACTCTCTTGCCAATGATTTAAAGCTCATAACCAAGGGAGGCTACAAGGTAAAAAGAGCTGTTCCCGTGGATATGTTCCCCTTCACAAGAGGCTCGGAAGTAGTATGTCTTTTGACAAAGGAAGGTTAGTTTTTTGGACGGCAAAAGAAATTCTTTTCTGGTTATAATTTTGATCGCGCTCGTTATGACAGCTTCTCTGGCAGGCGGATACAAAGCAATTACATTGCTGAGTCCGGAGGTTAAAGAGCAGTTCGATGTTTATACTGATCCTGTGATGGAGGCACTTGATAAGGCCGGCGCAGAGGAAACTGATGAGGAGGCGACAGAAGTAGTTCCCTTTGCTTACAGCGGAACCGGCAATGACTACAGCGGTCCCATAATATACGAGAGTGAGGGCAATCTTAGCAATTCCGATGGAAAGGTCAGAAATGACTTCGCAAATAAAAACGGTGAAGATCTTGAGATCAATACAAACAAGTATGCTTCAGAAGCCGTGTTTATTTGCAACGGCAAGGGCTATTACGTTGATGCTGACCTTAACGTGATCGAGTTCGCAGATCATGTTGCTTTTGCAGGAATGTGTTTTGATGGTGGTTATTTCTTTTATGCGACTGAAGATGCTCACCAGGAGAAGAAGCTCTACCTGTATGATACCGGGAATGAGACTAAGGAGCTGATGGCACAGGGAAGTATCAGAAGTATCGGAATATCTCCCGACGGAAGAACGCTTGTGTATTCCATGATAATGTGGGGAGATCAAATACATGTTGTGAGCCTTGATCAGAGAGAGGAAAAGGTATTTGAAGCAGAGGAATACTGTACACCTGTATCTGTTTCAAATGATGGGGAAACAGTATTTTACTATATTGCTAAAACCGGTTATATCTATTGCCTTGATCATGGCAAGAGCACCAGGTTTGACGAGCAAAGCTACAAAAATTGCTACCTGGACAGAGAATGCAGACAGCTTTTGTATTTTGATAAAGAAGGCGGAGTTAAGTATTACAGAGCAGGCGAGGATAAACCCTTTACTCTTATAGATGACAGAGATGCAGAAATAAGAGTTAATGCCGGAAGCGTAGTATCACTGGGGTGTTATAAGAAAGGACATATCATTGATGCTGATTATTTTTCTGATGCGGTCATGATAAGTTCATGGAAAAAGGGTTATGCACTATACGGATACACTCCAAAACTCGTCGATATGACAGAAGGAGCTGATAATACCTATTTTATTGATACGTATGTTACCAAAGGCGGACCTCAGTGTATTTACAAATATGAGAATGATCTGTACCGGGCTGTCTATGACGGAGAAAGTGTAACTACAACTGTTTTATATAAAGGGGTACATTATCCTATAAGCTATGAATGCATTCCGGATTTAAGCAAAATATGGGTTCATGACGGAACAGATACCTTTTATATTGAGCAAGGGGCAGAACCCATACGTGTAGAAGAATCTGAGGAAGATGAGTTTGCCTACAGGGATCAGAATACAAGAAGTTATACAGGGCCCAAAATATCTCAGGCCGGGCAGTATATTTACAATACTGATGGCAAGGTAATAAAGGACTTTCACGATGGTAACAGATTTTATCTGGATATGACCGTGAATGTAGACCGCTCCGAAGCGGTACTGGTTCATGACAAGGTGTGCTATTACATCGATGCCGATCTGAACATGACAGAGATAGCCACAGGTGTCAGGGATGCCGGCATGTGTTATGATGGCGGATATTTTTACTATTGTCAGGAGGATAAAGATTACAATACTGAGCTTTATATCTATGATGTTGCCAATCAGGAATCCAATCTGATAGAGAGTGAAGCTGCCAAATACATATCGATCTCTCCAAACGGAAGAACGCTGGCTTTTTTTGACTATGCCTATACCAAAAAGTTCTGCGTGGCAGGACTTGATATTGATAGGCGTGAGATCGAAACAGATGAACGCCCCAATCCTGTTGCGGTTTCGAACGATGGGGAAGTGGCCTTTTATATCCAGTATACAAGCGATGGCAGAAGTTCTTTTCGTTGTATCGATCACGGAACAGACAAAATAGTCAGCAGAGGTGTCCGGACAGAGTATTACTTTGACAGGGAATGCAAGCAGATAATGTTCATCGATGCCTGGGGACTTAAGTATTTCAGGGAGGGCTACGATGAGGCAAAGATCCTGACCAAAGAGAAACAGGGACTTCGCTTTGATCATTGCAGAGGCAGCAAGATGCCGATTTCGTATTTCTCAGACAGCTACATCCTGGATACTGACTGTTTTTCGGATGTGCTCATGCTCCATAATGATGACGAATGCTATGGGCTTGCAGGTATGGAACCTAAGCTGGTCTGTCTGACTTTAAATGATGAAAAAGCCAGGAATTTCAGTATGACTATTACCGATCAGGGTCCTGTCTGCCTGGCAATGTCCAGGGGAAAGACTGAAAATTTTATCAAAAAGTTTTCCTTTGACGGGAAAAAGCTAACAGAGAGCATTGTGTTTGGCGGAGATAGTTTACTTTTTCACGGGTATTACGGATGCAATAATGATCTGGACAAAATCTGGATCGTTTACGATAACGATATTTATTATCTCCCGCAGGACTCAGATCCTGTTCTTCTGGCTTCCGAAGGGAGAGAAATGGTGACAGACTTTAAATGGAATCCCATGACTGAGCGGTGCTACTTTAAGAAGAACGGGGAATATCTGGTAAGTTTGGGAACCGATCCGGACAGCGAAGAAATAGTAAGCGATAACTGCAAATGGGTATCATTTACTCTAAATGATGGTGAAGTCATAACCTTTTCGGGATTTGACGATAATAAATATTTGCTGATCGGCGATGAAATTCTTCCGGAATAATATAATTGTATAATTGTATACCTTGATTCTTTTTCAAGTCTGAGGTATATTCTTTAAAAGATATTAGTGATTTAACGTGGTGAAATTGAGAGGAGAGAAAAATGTCCCAGACTCATGGCTGTACAAAAAAGTATGTTGAGATGAACAAACAAGAGCTCGAGCAGGAGATTGTTAAGCTCAAGGCCGAGTACAAAAAATATCAGGAGATGGAACTGTCCCTGAATATGGCAAGGGGTAAGCCATGCAGAGAACAGCTTGATCTTTCTATGGGCATGATGGATGCGCTGAACTCAGATGCTGATCTTTCATGTGAGGATGGTACAGATTGTCGTAACTATGGTGTTCTTGACGGTATCCATGAGGCTAAGGTCCTCATCGGTGCCATGATGGAGAATAAACCTGAGAACATCATCATTTATGGTAACTCTTCACTTAATGTTATGTATGATACCGTATCAAGAGCATACACACATGGTGTAATGGGAAATACTCCGTGGTGCAAGCTTGATAAGGTAAAGTTCCTTTGCCCTTCGCCGGGATATGACAGACACTTTGCCATTACTGAGTATTTTGGTATCGAGATGATCCCTGTCAAGATGACACCTACAGGTCCTGATATGGATGAGGTAGAGAGACTCGTATCAGCTGATGAATCCATAAAGGGAATCTGGTGCACACCCAAGTATTCCAATCCTCAGGGATATTCATATTCAGATGAGACTGTAAGACGTTTTGCGCGTCTTCGTCCCGCTGCAAGGGACTTCCGTATATTCTGGGACAATGCGTACGGAGTTCATCACCTCTATGACGATGATCAGGATTATCTTATCGAGATTCTGGAAGAGTGTAAGAGAGCCGGAAGCCCTGATATGGTTTACAAGTTCTCATCCACTTCAAAGATCACTTTCCCGGGGAGCGGAATTGCTGCCATTGCCACATCCCTCAACAACCTGGAGGAGATCAAGGCTCAGCTCAACTATCAGACCATCGGACATGACAAGGTTAATCAGCTTCGTCACGTAAGATTCTTTGACGGAGATATAAATAACCTCAAGGAGCACATGAGAAAGCATGCAGCCATCATAAGACCCAAGTTTGAGGCTGTTCTTGAAATATTAGACAGAGAGCTTACTCCCTGCGGGGTTGGTGAGTGGACCAAACCAAAGGGCGGATATTTCATCAGCTTTGATGCTCCTGAAGGATGTGCAAAGGCTACTGTTGACAGAGCCAAGAAGGCCGGTGTTACCATGACAGGAGCCGGTGCTACATATCCATATCACAAGGACCCACATGATTCAAATATCCGTATTGCTCCGACATTTCCAAGCTTGCCGGATCTTAAGCTCGCTATGGAGATTTTTACAGTATGTGTTAGACTTACAGCTGCTGAAAGACTTCTTAAGGAGATGGATTAATAATGAATCTAAAAGAACTGAAGATTGGTCAGTCAGCGGTCATTAAGACCGTTGGCGGTGAGGGCGCGCTTAGACAGCACTTCCTGGACATGGGTGTTATACCCGGAACGGAGGTGACTGTTATTAAGTATGCGCCTTTAGGCGATCCTGTAGAGCTTCAGATTCACGGATATGAGCTCACTCTGAGGCTTGCTGATGCGGAGAAGATTGAAATAGAACCGATCAAGGAGCGCACCAACAAGCATGAGAGAATAACTGAGATTGAAAATTCAGAGCATCCGGGACTGGGTGAAGACGGCAGGTACCACGTTGAGGGCGATGGAGGGAAACTCCCCGAAGGGACTCTTTTGACATTTGCCCTTGTTGGCAATCAGAACTGTGGAAAGACTACTCTTTTCAATCAGCTCACCGGTGCCAATCAGCATGTGGGAAACTTTCCGGGAGTTACAGTAGACCGCAAGGACGGACCTATAAGAGACTTCCCGGACACACTGGTCACGGATCTTCCGGGAATATATTCAATGTCTCCCTACAGTGCCGAGGAGATTGTATCCAGAAATTTCGTAATTGAAGAAAAACCCAAAGCCATCATCAACATTGTTGATGCAATGAACATTGAGAGAAATATGTACCTTACCATGCAGCTTCTTGAGATGGGAGTTCCCATGGTAGTCGCGCTCAACATGATGGATGAGGTAAAGGGCAATAACGGCTCCATTGATATCAATAAAATGGAGACGCTTCTTGGCGTGCCTGTAGTTCCGATTTCTGCTTCCAAAAATGAAGGTGTGGCCGAGCTTGTACGACATGCAGTTCACATCGCACAATATCAGGAAAAACCCGTTGAGCAGGATTTCTGCCAGAAGACAGATCACGGTGGAGCAATTCACAGGGCAATCCATGCTGTGGAAGCCATACTTGAGGACCATGCTGAAAAGGCCGGACTTCCTCTTAGATTTGCAACCACCAAGCTTATTGAGGGCGACGATATCGTAAGAGAGAAGCTGGCCCTTGATGAGAATGAAAAAGAGATGATCAGGCATATCATCAGGCAGATGGAAGAGGAGAGCGGAATGGACCGCAGCGCAGCCATAGCTGATATGAGATATGACTTTATTGAGCGTGTCTGTGAGCAGACTGTGGTCAAGCCCATGGAGAGCAAGGAGAGGATACGCTCTGAGAAAATAGACAAGATCCTCACGGGAAAATGGACGGCAATACCGTGCTTTATACTTATCATGCTGCTGGTGTGCCATCTGACCTTTAATGTCATCGGCGCATTTTTGCAGGACGTGATGGAGATGGGAGTTGACTACCTGAAGGGGCTTGCCGAAGCAGGAATGGCTGCAGCCCATGTGAATGCAGCTATTCAGGGACTTGTACTCGACGGTATATTTGACGGCGTAGGAAGCGTGCTCAGCTTCATGCCTATTGTCGTTACGCTTTTCTTCTTCCTGTCACTTATGGAGGACAGCGGATACATCGCAAGAGTAGCGTTCTTTATGGACAAGCTCCTTAGGCGTATCGGCCTTTCCGGAAGAAGTATAGTACCTCTTCTTATCGGCTTTGGATGTACTGTCCCTGCAGTTATGGCCACCAGGACACTTCCGTCAAGAAGAGACAGACGTATGACAATTCTTTTGACACCGTTTATGAGCTGTTCAGCCAAAGTGCCGATTTACGCATTTTTTGTGGCTGCATTTTTCCCGCACAGGGGAGCGCTGATAATGGTGCTTTTGTATCTGCTTGGCATTGCGGTGGGTATAATCGCATCTCTAGTTTACAAGAACACGATATTCAGGGGCGAAGCTGTGCCCTTTGTTATGGAGCTGCCAAACTACCGTATGCCCGGAGCAAAGAATGTGGCAAGACTGCTTTGGGATAAGGCAAAAGACTTCTTTACCAGAGCCTTCAGTGTTATCCTGATCGCAACAATATGCGTATGGTTTTTGCAGAGCTTTGACCTGCGCTTTAACATGGTTGAGGATTCCTCAGCCAGCATAATGGCTGTGCTTTCAAGTGTGCTTGTTCCACTGTTTGTGCCGATCGGACTTGGCGACTGGAGAGTGGTAACATCTCTTATCACCGGGTTTATTGCCAAAGAGAGTGTGGTATCAACGATGAACATTCTCTTTGACGGAGGTGTTAAGAATGCGCTCAGCACTGCAGGTGCCGCAACACTTCTGGTATTTTCACTTCTTTACACTCCATGTGTTGCCGCCATTGCATCCATAAAGAGGGAGTTGGGCGGAAAGTATGCGCTGGCTGTGGTTTTATGGCAGAGTCTGGTTGCATGGATGGTCGCATTTGTTTTGAAATTTGTATTTGTGGCAATTGGTATGTAAGATGACTGAATTGGAAAAGAATGTGCGGGATAAATACCGCTTTATAACAAGAACTTTGATTGAAAAAGAGCTGACGATCACCACGATGGAGAGCTGTACTTCCGGGCTTGTGGCATCTCTTTTGACAGACACCGAAGGTGCTTCTGCCGTGCTCAAGGGGGCCTTTATCACATATTCGAATGAGGCCAAGATAGCGCAGAATGTACCTGCGGATGTGATCGCGAAATTCGGGGTGTACTCTGAGGAGACTGCGCTTGAGATGGCGCTTGCGGCAAAGAAAGCCTATGACGCGGATATTGCTGTTGGAGTGACCGGAACCATGGGCAATACAGATCCGGTCAACAATGATTCTGTGCCCGGAGAAGTGTTTTTTGCGATAGCAGGGAGAAAAGGTACGCATAGCTATCATATTTCGGTGCCTGTGCAGGATAGCAGATACGATTATAAGCTATACGTAGCAGGCGCTATAGCAGATGAGATTGCACATGTTATGTAAACGAAAAACACCTTTTGGTGTTTGGTATTCTATGCTATACTATACCTTGGTTACATACTATAAGAAAGAGATGGAATAATGGAGTCTAAGCAGTACAGCAAAAGGATCCGATATTTGCGCAGACTCATCGTTACTACAGTGGCAGCTGCCTGCCTTATTCCCACTTGTATTTGTGTTATTCTCGCCGTCAGATATGACAGACTTCATACTGACTATGAGAAGACAATGGCCGATCTGGAATGGTACAGAGAGCAGTTCGGCAGCGAGAGAGATATTCTGGCCTCGGAAGCAGAGCCGGGAGAAAGTGGTTCAGATCAGACTGAGATGGGCTCAGAAGGAATGGATGTGGACTATGCCACGGTGGATGTGAGTGGCGCCCAGAATCCTGAGGATATAGAGGGCACCAGATACGTTTATCTGACCTTCGACGACGGACCAAGTACGTACACAGATGAGATCCTGGACATACTTGATGAGTACGATGTAAAGGCCACCTTCTTTGTCTGTGGCAAACCAAATGCCAAGTACACAGAGCTTTACAAGAGAATAGTTAATGATGGGCATACCCTTGGGATGCACTCGTACAGTCATAAGTACAGCGAATTATATGCTTCCTTGGATTCTTTCAAGGAAGATACGGATAAACTAAGAATTTTTCTATACGAAACAACAGGCGTGTGGGCCAGGTTTTACCGGTTCCCCGGAGGAAGCTCCAATACCGTCAGCAAGGTGGATATGCATGAGCTGACAGGGTATCTGGAGGATTCCGAAGTCACATTCTTTGACTGGAATGTGTCGGCGGGCGATGACAGAGCCGGTGCCAACAAGGACACTATTTACGCCAATATAGTTAACAACGTGCCGAAGTTCAAGCACTGCGTGGTCCTTATGCACGACGCAGCTGACAAGAAGAGCACGGTGGATGCACTGCCTGAGATAATCGAAGCAATCCAGGCGATGGAAGATACAGTGATAGTACCGATAACCGACGATACGTTACCGGTTCAACATATCAACTAAAAGAAAAAAAGATTGAATGGAGGATATCAAGATGGGATTTTTTTCTGAGCTGAAAAGCGACCTCTCTCAGGCTGTTAATACACTTATGCCTGAGGATAAGCCTGAGGCAGAGAGCTTTGGCGAAGACAAGGCACCGGTAGAAGCACCTAAGCCTGTAGACCTTGACAGCATGCTTACCCGCCTTGACGACATCAAGCTTGACGATGTGGCAGAGGACAAGGAAGAAACAGCTAAAGAGGCAGTAGAAGAGGTTTCTGAGGCAGTGAAGGAAGTTGAGGAAACTCTTGAAGAGACAGTAGAGACTGTATCTGAGGCTAAAGAGGAGATAAAAGAAGAAATCAAGGAAGAAGCCCATGAAACCGTTGATGAAGTTCGTGAGCTTGAGGAAAAGATTGAGGAGCAGACTCAGGAAGAAATCAAGGTTGAGGAGCCCAAGAATGCACTTGAGGCTATAAATCCTGCACATATCGACAAGTATGTTGCAGACAGAAATGCAGAAACAGAAATGATAACAAGAAATGGGGGATTTGATACTATGGATTTCGAACAGCAGACACCTACAGATGAAGTTGCCAGCATTACCGAAGGTATGATCGTCAAGGGCGACATTGCCACAACAGGTTCACTTGAACTCATTGGTAAGATCACAGGTAATATCAAGTGTCTTGGCAAGCTCAACATTACAGGTGAGATCAACGGAGATTCAGATGCAGCTGAGATCTATGCGGAGTCAGCAAGGATCACCGGTGAGATCAAGAGTAAGGGCAGCGTTAAGGTTGGACAGAGCACAGTAATCGTTGGTAACATCTTTGGTTCAAGCGCAGTTATCGCAGGTGCTGTTAAGGGAGATATCGATGTTCACGGTCCTGTAGTTCTTGATACAACAGCTATCGTAATGGGCAATATCAAATCTCAGTCAGTACAGATCAACAATGGAGCTGTTATCGAGGGTATGTGCTCACAGGCTTATGCTGATGTTAATCCTTCAGAGTTCTTTGAGGGACTTAAGAATAAATAATGATCTTTGAGGTAACGAACAGATGAGAATACTTTTAAAGCTCAGTGGTGAGGCACTGGCAGGTGATAAGAAGACGGGCTTTGACGAGGAAACTGTCAGAAAGGTTGCCCTTCAGGTCAAGCAGCTTGTAGATAACGGCACACAGGTCGGTATCGTTATCGGCGGAGGCAATTTCTGGAGAGGACGCAGCAGTGAGAATATTGATCGCACCAAGGCTGACCAGATCGGAATACTTGCCACTATAATGAACTGCATCTATGTATCTGAGATTTTCAGAAGTGTGGGTATGATGACCAATATACTTACTCCATTCGAGTGTGGTTCATTTACAAAGCTCTTTTCCAAGGACAGAGCCAACAAATATTTCGCAAGAAATCAGGTTGTGTTCTTCGCAGGTGGAACGGGACATCCTTATTTCTCAACAGATACAGGAGTTGTTCTCAGAGCAATTGAAGTTGATGCTGACTATATCCTTCTTGCCAAGGCTATTGACGGAGTATATGACAGCGATCCTGCCAAGAACCCTGATGCAAAGAGATATACAACACTTTCAATCAATGAGGTTATCGAGAAGAACCTGCAGGTTGTAGATATGACAGCATCAATCCTTGCAAGAGACAATCACATGCCTATGCGAGTATTTGCTCTCCAGGAGGAGAACAGCATTGTTAAGGCATCAACGGGCGAATTTAACGGAACTACCGTTACAACAGATTAATCAGGGGAGGTTTAGGGTATGAACGAAAGACTTAAGAGCTTTAATGACAAAATGCAGAAGTCCTTTGACTTTCTTAGAGACGATCTTGCATCAATAAGAGCAGGAAGAGCCAATCCGCATGTTCTCGACAAGATTAAGGTAGATTATTACGGAACACCTACTCCTATTCAGCAGGTTGGAAACGTATCTATCCCTGAGGCAAGGATCATCCAGATCGCGCCATGGGACAAGACACTTATCAAGGATATTGAGAAGGCTATCATGGCATCAGACCTTGGTATCACACCAAGTAATGACGGTGCAGTGATCAGACTTGTTTTCCCTGAGCTTACTGAGGAGCGCAGAAAACAGCTCACCAAGGACATTCGCAAGAAGGGTGAGGATGCTAAGGTTGCAGTCAGAAACGTAAGACGTGACGGCAATGATGCTCTCAAGAAACTTAAGGGAACCGAGGTTTCAGAGGATGAGATCGAGGATCTTAACGATGAGCTTCAGAAGATAACCGACAAATTTATCAAGGATATCGATGCAGCTGTAGAAGAGAAGAATAAGGAAATAATGACGGTATAAACTATGGAACAGAACACAAATATTCCTGCACATGTAGCCATTATTCTTGATGGCAACGGAAGATGGGCCAAGGAGAAGGGCATGCCCAGAAACTATGGCCATATGCAGGGAGCCAAGGCTGTTGAAGACATTCTCGTGGACGCAAGGGACATGGGAATCAAATATCTTACAGTATACGCATTCTCTACTGAGAATTGGAGTCGTCCTGAGGCAGAGGTATCTGCCCTCATGACGATTTTGCGTAATTACCTCAAAACCAGTATAAAGAAATCCATGAAGAACAATGTGCGCTGCCGTGTTATCGGTGAGCGCTCTCTGCTTTCAGAGGATATTCAGAAGGCAATTAAAGAGCTTGAGGATGCAACTGCCGGTAACACCGGGCTTACCTTTACCATTGCCATCAATTACGGCAGCAGGGATGAGATCACCAGGGCTGTCAGGAAGGTTGCAGCCAGGGTTGAAGCAGGTGAGCTGAAAGCTGAGGATATAACCGAGAAGGATATAGCTGATAATCTGGATACCAATTATCTTCCGGATCCGGACCTTCTTATCAGGACCTGCAACGAGCAGAGAATATCCAATTATCTGCTCTGGCAGTGTGCTTATACGGAGTTCTACTTTACTCCTGTAGCATGGCCTGATTTCAATAAGGCTGAGCTTGAAAAAGCGGTAGAAGCCTATGCCGGAAGAAACCGTAAGTTTGGAGGACTGAAGGAATCTTGAAAACCAGAGTTATCAGTGGAATTGTAATTGGAATTGTGCTGGCGGCAGTACTTATCCCGGGAGGGTACGTACTCTCGGCAGCACTTTTGATAGTATCACTTATAGCATTTTTTGAACTGACAAGGGCTTTGGGAGTCCATGAAAACGGCGGTAAGATCAACATGCTGGAAGCCTGTGGATATGCATCGATCCTGGTTCACTATATCCAGATGATGGTTGTTCGGGACTACAGGTATTATATTTTTTCCATAATGTTTGCCTTTTTCCTTATCATGGTGTGCTATGTTATCTCATTTCCGAGGTTTACGGCATCTCAGGCGATATTCTGTTTTTTCTGCTTTATCTATGCGCCGGTGAATATGTCTTTTGTCTACCTTCTCAGGATCAGAAACCTTGGTGTGTACTTCGCATGGGTACCGTTTATTGCATGGGTCTGTGATACATGCGCATACTTCGCGGGAAGGGCTTTTGGCAAACACAAGATGACACCGGTCCTTTCTCCCAAGAAGACCATTGAGGGCGCTATAGGCGGAATACTTGGATCAGTTGCAGTAGGTGCGATCATAGGGTATATCCTGTACAGGAATGAAACACATAACCTTGACACTGTGTGGGGACTTATGATCATCTGCTTTGTCGGAAGCATTATTTCCCAGATTGGGGATCTGTTAGCATCAGGCATAAAGCGCGATCATAACATCAAAGACTACGGAACGCTTATTCCGGGACATGGCGGAATAATGGACAGGTTTGACAGTGTTATTTTTGTAATACCCTGTATATATTTTCTTGCGGCTGTGTTGTTACCCCTCGTTGGATAACAGCATTAAATGATGGAGGTGTAGTGATGAAGAGTGTATTAATTGTTGATGATTCCATTGTTTCACGTAAGATGCTGGCAAAGCTTATTGAGAGCAGCGGATATACTGTGGCTTCTCATGCCATAAACGGTAAGGAGGCTTTGGAGCTTTACAAAAAGCTTTCTCCCGATGTGGTCACCATGGATATCACCATGCCTGAGATGAATGGAATAGATGCCCTTAAAATGATAAGGGAGTACGATTCTGATGCAAAGGTAGTTATAATCTCAGCAGCCGGTCAGGCAGAAAAGAAACAACAGGCCATGGAGGCCGGAGCAGCCGGCTTTGTTACCAAGCCCTATGATAATCAGGATATACTTGATGCTATTGCAAAATGTTTTGAAGATTAAGATTATAAGGAAGCAGGAATGAGAAAAATTGTTTTACTTGGGTCAACAGGATCTATCGGTACCCAGACCCTTGATGTTGTCAGAAATAATGCCTCTGAACTTGAGGTTGTAGGAATTGCGGCTCTAAAGAGTGTTGACAAGGTAGAAAAGCAGGTCCGTGAATTCAAGCCCAAATATGTATGCATGTATGACGAGGCAGCAGCAAAAGAGCTTCAGGGCAGGATTGCGGATACCGGAATTAAAGTAATGGCCGGTATGGATGGACTTCTTGATATAGTTGCTGTTCCTGAGGCAGATACGGTGCTTACAGCTGTTGTTGGTATGATCGGCATCAGACCAACTATCAGAGCAATTGAGTGTGGCAAAGACATTGCTCTTGCCAACAAGGAGACCCTTGTGTGCGCAGGACACATTATAATGCCCCTTGCCAGAGAAAAGAATGTGCAGATACTTCCGGTTGATTCTGAGCATAGCGCTATTTTCCAGTCTTTAAACGGGGAACCGAGGGACAAGGTCGAGAAGATTCTTTTAACGGCCAGCGGCGGACCCTTCAGGGGCAAGAAGAGATCGGAGCTTGAAAACATGACAGCTGCCGATGCGCTTAAGCATCCAAACTGGGATATGGGTCCCAAGGTTACAATAGACTCATCATCACTTGTCAATAAGGGACTTGAAGTAATGGAAGCCAAGTGGCTCTTTGGAGTGGGACTTGATGATATTCAGGTAGTTGTCCATCCGCAGAGTATTGTTCACAGTGCCGTTCAGTTTGTGGACGGAGCTGTTATAGCACAGCTTGGAGTGCCGGATATGAAGCTGCCTATTCAGTATGCTCTTTTCTATCCGGACAGAAGACCTATGCATGAAAAGAGACTTGATCTTTTTGAACTTTACAGCCTGACCTTTGAAAAGCCTGATACAGACACTTTCAGAGGCCTTAAGCTCGCTTATGATTCTGCCCGCGAAGGCGGAAGCATGCCAACAGTTTTTAATGCTGCCAATGAGATGGCAGTTAAGAGATTCTTAAAAGGTGATATTAAATACCTTGAGATCTACAGCATGATAGAGGAAGCAATGAGCCATCACAACAAGGTGGAGAACCCTGACGTTGCTGCTATTCTCGCAGCTGAGCAGGAGACCTATGAGTTCCTCGGAAAGAAGTACAACATCTGATGTTAGTAAGTATTTTAATTTTCTTTATCATATTTGGAGTTTTGGTTACATCCCATGAATTCGGTCACTTCATCATCGCCAAGTCAGGCGGGATCAGGGTCAATGAATTCTTCGTAGGTATGGGACCAACCATCTGGAAAAAGCAGAAGGGAGAGACTCTCTACAGTATCAAACTCCTTCCCATTGGCGGAGCATGTGTCTTTGATGGCATGGATCCCGTGGCTGAGGAGAAAGAGGGCTACGATGAGCATTCGTTCCTGAATGCCCCTGTGTGGAGGAGAATAGCAACTCTTTTTGCCGGACCCTTTGCAAACTTTATCATCGCTTATCTTCTGGCAGTTATTCTGGTAAGCTTTTCAGCCTGGAATTTCCCTGTCATCAACAAGATGACTGAGGAGTCTGCAGCAGCTGAGGCCGGAATGCAGCCCGGGGACAAGATAATAAGCGTAGACGGTGAGAAGGTTTACATGTCCGGAGAAGTTACAATGATCTCTCAGTTCGCTGAGGGAAGTCCGATGGACATTGTATATGAGAGAGACGGTCAGAGATACGAGACCACTCTTTTACCCAAGTACAGTGAAGATGAGGGCCGCTACTACATGGGAATTTATCTCGGTGAGTACGGCAAGATTGAGGGACCGGCTGCTCTTAAGTATGCCTGGTATGAGGTCCGCTATTATTTCAAGACAACCTACAGAAGCCTTGCTCTTCTTGTTAAAGGCAAGCTTTCCAAGGACGATGTCTCGGGACCTGTGGGAATGGTCAAGATGGTGGATGATACCTACGAGGAGGTCAAGCCCTACGGTATTTCCGCAGTTATTCTCACTATGCTCTCGCTTACGGTTCTTCTGTCGGTGAACCTGGGAGTAATGAATCTTTTGCCTATCCCGGCTCTTGACGGAGGAAGGCTGGTGTTCCAGTTTATTGAAGTCATTGTGGGTAAGCCCGTACCACCTGAGAAGGAAGGCTTTGTTCACATGATCGGAATGGTGGCGCTAATGGCGCTAATGGTATTTGTACTGGTTAACGATATTACGAAATTTACGAGGTAAAAAGTGACTGACTTGATGAGGTACTTTCGAATCTAGTCAGAACTTTGTTCTGGCGAACGCAGTGAGAGCAGAACTTCATTGTTATTATGGAAGGGATATAAGAATGTATAGGAATCAAACAAAGGTAATCCATATTGGCGACAGAGTAATCGGCGGAGGCAATCCCATCCTCATCCAGTCCATGACCAACACAAGGACTGAGGATGTTGAAGCCACAGTTGCCCAGATAAAGAGACTTGAGGAGGCCGGATGCGAGATCATTAGAAGTACCGTGCCTACGCTTGAAGCAGCCAAGGCTATTGCCGAGATCAAGAAGCAGATCCATATCCCAATCGTTGCGGATATTCATTTTGACTATAAGATGGCCATTGCAGCCATTGAAAACGGTGCAGACAAAATAAGGATCAATCCGGGCAATATCGGAGGCAGGGACAGAATAGCCTCCGTTGTATCATGTGCCAGGGAGAGAAATATTCCCATCAGAGTCGGTGTAAACAGTGGCTCTCTGGAAAAAGACCTTGTGGAGAAATACGGCGGAGTTACAGCTCAGGGACTTGTTGAATCGGCCCTTGATAAGATTGGAATTATCGAGGATCTTGGCTATGACAACATGGTTGTCAGCATCAAGTCTTCAAATGTAATGCTCTGTGTAGAGGCTCATGAGCTTCTGGCTCAGAAGTGCCGCTATCCGCTTCATGTCGGTATCACTGAGGCCGGAACGGTTTACGGCGGAAACATCAAGTCGTCCATAGGACTTGGAATCATCCTTAACAAGGGAATCGGAGATACCATAAGGGTTTCCCTCTCAGGGGATCCTGTTGAGGAGATCAAGACAGCCAAGATGATCCTTAAGACTCTCGGAATGAGAAGCGGCGGAATTGAAGTGGTATCATGCCCTACATGCGGAAGGACCAAGATCGATCTTATCGGACTTGCCAATGCGGTTGAGACCATGGTTCAGGGGTATGACCTCGACATCAAGGTTGCAGTTATGGGCTGCGCAGTAAACGGACCTGGAGAAGCCAGGGAAGCGGACATCGGAATTGCAGGCGGCGTGGGAGAAGGCCTGCTTATTAAGAACGGAGAAGTAGTTAAGAAGGTTAAGGAAGACCAGTTGCTCGCTACGTTAAAGGAAGAGTTGGACAAGTGGGCTGAGAGAACTTGACGAGGTATTATCGAGTCTAGTTCGAACGTGTTACGCGTAAGCGTAACTTCCTTGTGAGGAATAAAATGGGGAAGAGTTTTTTTGAAGTATTTCCTGCTCTTAAGCTGGATGAACACACCGGCGATATCATGGGGCAAACTGAGGTTGTAAAGGTTTCAACCACCAGGAAACAGGATTTTATTAGAATTTACATTGCCAGCAACAAGCTGATCGATAAAGCTGATATCATCAAAACTGAGAACAGCATCAAAAAGCAGCTTTTTGGCGATCAGGATATAACCATCAAGATATACGAGAAGTTCTCACTTTCGGCGCAGTACACGCCGGAGAACCTCTTGGACATATACAGAGAGAGCATTGAGCTTGAGCTAAAAGACTATGACCATATGGAGTATAGTCTGTTTCGCTCGGCTTCTTTTTTGTACCCTGATCAGGGTAATGTCATCATGCAGCTGGAAGACAGCGTTGTGGGCAAAAAGAAAGCCCCTGACCTTATCCGCGTGCTCTCCAAGATTTTCAATGACAGATGCGGACTTTCAGTAGTTCTTTCCCCTGAATTTGTCGAAGTTGAAAAAGAGGATAAGGAACCCGATTACTCCGAGGAATCAGCCAAGATGGCTAAAAAGCTTGAGGCAATGGAGGAGAAGGAGGCAGAGAAGCAGGCTGAAAAGGCGGCCAAAGCTGCTGAGAAGGCTGCTCATGCCAGGGCCGAGAGTAAGGCACCTGAAGCAGCTCCTAAGGCAGGCGCTCAGAAGTCTTTTGGCAAAAGAGATTTCGGCGGAAGCTACAAGAGAAGCGATAATCCGGATGTACTCTTCGGAAGAGACTTTGATGATGAGGCAATGAAGCTTGTTGACCTGATGGGCGAGCTTGGTGAAGTTACCATTCACGGCAAGATCATCGAGTTTGATTCAAGAGATATCCGAAATGACAAGACTATTCTCATCTTTGCAGTTACCGATTTTACGGATTCGATAGCAGTCAAGATGTTTGTCAATACTGCGGATGTTCCCGCTATAACGAAGGACATCAAGATGGGAGCCTTTGTTAAGATCAAGGGAATTGCTGCGGTTGATAAGTTTGATCACGAACTCTCAATCCAGTCTGTTGTAGGTGTCAAGAAGATCCCTGACTTTACCGTCAAGAGAGTTGATACTGCGGATGAGAAGAGAGTTGAGCTCCATTGCCATACCAAGATGAGTGATATGGACGGAGTTTCAGAGGTAAAAGATATTGTAAAACAGGCCTACAAATGGGGAATGCCGGGTATTGCCATTACTGACCACGGTGTTGTTCAGGCTCTTACTGATGCCAATCACGTGTGGGAAGACCTTTACAAGGACGAGAAATCAAGGCGTAAAGAGGCAGGAGAACCTCCTCTGGACAGACAGGATTTCTTTAAGCTTGTACTGGGTGTTGAGGCCTACGTAGTAGACGATCTTAAGGAAATTGTTGTAAATGACAAGGGGCAGAAGCTTGATGATACTACCTTTGTAGTATTTGATATTGAGACAACGGGCTTTTCACCTATCAAGAACAAGATCATTGAAATTGGTGCCGTTAAGATCAAAAACGGCGAGATTGTAGACAGATTTTCAGAGTTTATCAATCCTCAGGTTCCTATTCCCTACAGGATTGAGAAGCTCACCAGTATCACCGATGACATGGTTATCGGCGCTCCTACCAGAGAAGTTATCATACCGAAGTTCGTAGAGTTCTGCGAGGGAGCAGTACTTGTGGGACACAATGTGTCTTTTGACATAAGCTTTATAAATCAGAACTGCGAGGAGCTGGGTATCGATGTGGATTACACTACCGTTGATACGCTGTGGCTCTCAAGATATTTCTTCCCGCTGCAGGCCAAGCATACACTGGACGCAGTGGCCAAGACTTTGAATATTGTATTGGGACATCATCACAGAGCTGTAGATGATGCTGAGTGTACTGCGCTTATTTTCAACAAGTTTGTACCTATGCTCAAAGAGCAGGGTGCTGAGGATCTGACTCAGGTCAATATACTTGGCAAGCCGACACCCGAGATGATAAGGCATCTTCGTCCCAATCACTGCATTATCCTTGCCAAGAATACTCTGGGAAGAGTTAATCTCTATACCCTTGTAAGTAAGTCGCATATAGATTATTTCAGAAGATTTCCTCTTATACCTAAGAGCGAGCTTATCAAATACAGGGAAGGTCTTATTATTGGAAGTGCCTGCTGTGCGGGAGAATTGTACGGTGCAGTTGTTGAGGGAAGACCACCCGAAGAGATTGCAAGACTTGTAAGCTTCTATGACTACCTGGAGATACAGCCTGTGGGCAACAATCACTTCATGGTTGAGTCAGAAAGATATGAGGACATCAACAGCGATGACGACATAAGAGAGATCAACAAGGAAATCGTAAGGCTCGGCGAGCAGTGGAATAAGCCTGTTGTTGCTACATGCGATGCGCATTTCTTAAACCCTGAGGATGAGATATACAGAACCATCATCATGGCAGGTAAGGGCATGAATGATGAGGAACCGGCACCGCTGTATCTCAGAACTACAGATGAGATGATGGCTGAGTTTGACTATCTGGGCGGTGAGAAGGCAAAGGAGATCGTAATCGACAACACCAGAAAGATCCTGGATATGTGCGATTCAATTTCGCCCGTTCGTCCCGATAAGTGTGCGCCGGTAATTCCCAACAGTGATGAAATCCTTACCAAGATCTGTTATGACAAGGCTCATGAAATCTACGGAGAGAACCTTCCCGAGATAGTTCAGGAGAGACTTGAGAGAGAACTTAACTCAATCATTAAGAACGGTTTCGCGGTTATGTACATTATTGCCCAGAAGCTGGTTTGGAAGTCCAATGAGGACGGATACCTGGTAGGCTCCAGAGGATCCGTAGGATCTTCTTTTGTTGCCTTTACTTCGGGAATTACAGAGGTTAACTCCTTAAGCCCGCACTATGTATGCCCTAATTGTAAGTACTCCGACTTTGATTCTGAGGAAGTTAAGGCTTACGGCGGAAATTCAGGCTGTGATATGCCTGATAAGATGTGTCCAAAGTGCGGAACCAAGATGAACAAGGACGGATTTGATATTCCGTTTGAGACTTTCCTTGGATTCAAGGGAGATAAGGAGCCTGATATTGACCTTAACTTCTCCGGTGAGTATCAGAGTAAGGCCCACAAATACACAGAGGTTATCTTTGGTTACGGACAGACCTTCAGAGCCGGAACCATAGCGTCTCTTGCGGATAAGACAGCCTACGGTTTTGTCAAGAAGTACTTTGACGGAATCGGCGTCAGCAAGAGAAAGAGTGAGATCAACAGGATAGTTCAGGGCTGTACCGGCATAAGACGCGGTACCGGTCAGCACCCGGGAGGAATCATAGTTCTTCCTGTGGGAGAGGATATCAATTCCTTCTGTCCTGTTCAGCACCCAGCCAATGATATGACCACGGCCACAATAACAACACATTACGATTACCACTCAATCGACCACAACCTTCTAAAACTCGATATTCTGGGACACGATGATCCTACCATGATAAGGTTTTTGCAGGACTGCACGGGAATGGATCCCAAGACTGTGCCCTTAGATGACAAGAAGGTAATGAGTCTTTTCATGAATACTACAGCTCTGGGCATTGAGCCTGAGCAGATTGGCGGAACCAAGCTGGGATGCCTGGGACTGCCTGAGTTTGGTACGGACTTTGCCATGCAGATGGTTATTGATGCGCAGCCCAAGTCTCTTTCCCACCTTATAAGGATTTCAGGTCTTTCACACGGTACCGACGTTTGGCTAGGTAACGCCCAGACCCTGATCCAGGAGGGTAAGGCAACAATTGATACCTGTATCTGCTGTCGTGACGATATCATGATCTATCTGATCCAGAAGGGACTTGATAAGTCTGAGTCCTTCAAGATCATGGAGGCAGTACGTAAGGGTAAGGTAGCTAAGGGCAAAGAGAGCAACTGGGAGGCCTGGAAAAAAGACATGATAGATCACGGCGTACCTGACTGGTACATCTGGTCCTGCGAGAAGATCAAGTACATGTTCCCCAAGGCCCATGCGGCTGCTTACGTTATGATGGCCTGGAGAATTGCGTATTTTAAGGTTTATATGCCACAGGCCTTCTATGCAGCGTGGTTTTCAATCAGAGCTAAGGCCTTCAACTATGAGCACATGTGCCAGGGTGAGAATCACCTTCACAGCATAATGAAGGATTACTTAAGCCACAAGGACGAGCTTACTAATGCCCAGCAGGCAGAGTACGGAGATATGAGACTGGTCGAGGAGATGTACGAGAGAGGTATCGAGTTTATGCCGATCGACATCTTCAAGGTTAAGTCCAGGGATTTCCAGGTTATCGGAGATAAGATCATGCCTGCTCTTACCAGTATCGACGGTATGGGCGAGAAGGCTGCGGACCAGATCGTTGAGGCGGCCAAGGACGGACCGTTCCTTTCAAAGGACGACTTCCGCCAGAGGACCAAGTGCCCTCAGACTGTTATCGACAAGATGTCCGATATGGGACTTTTGGGAGATATCCCTGATTCCAACCAGATAAGCCTGTTCGACCTTATGAAAGGATTCTAAATGGCAGTAACACTTACAACAAAAACATTAACAAAAGAGGCTGTAAAGGCTATAGCTGCCGGTCAGATGGAAAAGTTCGATCTGAAGAAGACAAGAAAAAATGTTGCGGAATATGTTGAACCGATTAAAAAGAGATTTTCGCTGGCATGCGTGCTTCTTATAGCAATGACACTTCTTATGGGGGCTACGACAGCTATAAATCTCGGCAGTAATGGAAATTTGGATTTCGTTACATTGCTGTTCATATTTGTTCCGATGATCCTCTTTATTGCAATCGCTTTTGGATTTATCGGTTGGCTCAGCTTTGGGCGAATGACCGGACAGTTTAACAGAGCACTCAAAAAGGGATACCCGGAACTCTACGATGAATTAAAGGTCTGATATATAACAAACATTTGCAAAAACTGATAACTGCGACGAGGAGATAAAGAATATGATAGATGTGTTTGGAACCCTTGGCCCAAGTTGCAGGGATGAGGCAACACTTTCTGAGATGTTCTATGAAGGCATGACGGGAATCAGGATCAATCTCTCGCATGTTATGCTTACAGACTGTCTTGAGGATATTGATAAGGTCAAAAGAGCTGCATCTGCCAATAGAATCGTTCCAAAGATCCTGATAGATATGCAGGGACCGGAACTCAGGATTGGCAATCTGGATGCGCCTGTAAGCTTGAATGAGGGCGATGAGCTGGTGCTTGGATCCAAGGGACATGCTGTAATGTCAGAACATGAAAATGCAGATATAAATGGGATTACTTCTGACAATACAGCCGGGGTAGTAACACTTGATAAAAGAGTTCTCAAGGCACTTGAACCCGGACAGGAGGTACTCTTTGATGACGGCAGGATAGCAGCAACCGTCACGGAGACCGGTGATGAGTATGCCAGGGTCCGAATCACAAGAGGAGGAGAACTCAGCGGAAGAAAGAGCATAGCAATAGTCGGAAGATCAGTTGATATGCCGGCGCTTACAGACAGCGATATTGAGAATATAAAACTTGCCTGTAAGAGTGGGATATACGGAGTCATGCAGCCCTTTGTCAGAAGTGCGGACGATCTTTTGGAAGTCAGAAAGATGCTTGATCTAAACGGCGGAAAAGACATAAAGATATACGCCAAGATTGAGAACCGGAGCGGCGTAGAGAATCTCGAGAGCTTTTTTGACCGGGCAGATGAGATCATCATAGCAAGGGGAGACCTTGGAAATGCTGTTCCTCTGTGGGAACTTCCCGGACTGCAAAAAGACATTGCCCGTAGGTGCAGAGCTTCGCATATGCCATTTATGGTGGTGACCCAGATGCTCTCGTCAATGGAGCACAGCAAGGTTCCAACAAGAGCTGAAGTGAGTGACATCTACAATGCAGTTATGGACGGTGCATCTTCCGTCATGGTAACCGGAGAGACAGCGGTAGGTGAGTACCCGGCAGATGTTATCAGGTATATGAGAAAGACTGTAGTAGCAGCAGAAGACTAAAAAATAAGTGAATGTGTATTGACATATGCATTCACTTGTTTTATATTCAACATATGAACAATTATTCATATGTTGAAATGAAAGGAAGATGATATGTCACTAAACGATGTAGAGCACTGCGATGTAGTGCACAAGCATGCAGACGTGGTACTGAAGGTACACAGAGAGATGCCGGACGATGACAAGCTTTATGATCTGGCAGAGCTGTTCAAGGTCTTCGGTGACTCCACAAGGATACGAATTCTCTTTGCCCTGTTTGAAGAAGAGATGTGCGTATGTGATATAGCTGACAGCCTTAGCATGACTCAGTCGGCAATATCTCATCAGCTTAAGATACTTAAGCAGAGTAAGCTCGTGGGAAACAGACGCGAGGGCAAACAGATTATTTACTTTCTGGCAGATGACCACGTAAGAACCATCATCGGCCAGGGAATCAACCATATTGAAGAGTAAATTATGAGCCTTATGAGGGCAGAAAGGTGGATATTATGAAGAAAACATTTAAGTGTGAGGTAGACTGTGCAAACTGTGCAGCTAAGATGGAGGATGCAGTTAAGAAGATCGATGGCGTTGTAAGCGCAAGAGTTAATTTCATGACTCAGAAGTTTACACTTGAGGCTGCCGACGACGTTTTTGACAGTGTATTTGATGCGGCAGTTAAGGCCTGCAAAAAGGTTGAGCCTGACTGCTCTATCGAGGCTTAACTTAGAGTTCCACGAAGGATGTGATGATTAATGACTAAGAAACAAAAAAAGACCCGCAACAGAATACTCATAGTACTTGCAATGTTTGTCATCCTGCTGGTACTTGATAAGATCGGCATAATGGAACCGCTTCCCTGGTTTGTCAAGCTGATCATATACCTTGTTCCTTATGGGATCATCGGCTATGACGTTATTCGAAAGGCTGTTATTAACATAAGTCACGGACAGGTCTTTGACGAGAACTTCCTGATGATGATAGCAACATTCGGAGCATTTGGAATAGGCGAGTACTCAGAGGCTTTAGCCGTAATGCTCTTTTACCAGGTCGGAGAGCTCTTCCAGAGCTACGCTGTAGGCAAGTCGAGACAGTCCATTACAGACCTTATGAGCATTGCTCCGGAGTTTGCAAATCTGGTAAACGAAGATGGAGAGACTACAGAAGTTGATCCCGAGGAAGTAAGTGTGGGTGATATCATTCTTGTCAGAGCAGGAGAGAAGATCCCGCTGGACGGAACTGTTATTGAAGGTGAATCCTTTGTTGATACCGCAGCTCTTACAGGTGAGTCTGTTCCCAGAAGGGCGGCAGAGGGAGATGCCGTTATCAGCGGATGCGTCAACGGTGAGGGAATTCTTAAGGTACGAGTAGATAAGGTATATGAGGACTCTACAGTTGCAAGGATCCTTGATCTGGTTGAGAACGCCAGCAACAAGAAGTCCAGAATGGAGAACTTTATCACGAGATTTGCCAGATATTACACACCTGTTGTTACGATAGGAGCACTGTTCCTTGCAGTTCTTCCTCCGATATTCGGACAGCTCGCTCCCTCGGACAGTATCAGAAGAGCATGTATTTTCCTTATTGTTTCATGCCCGTGTGCTCTTGTTATTTCGGTTCCTCTTGGATTCTTCGGAGGAATCGGAGCATCCTCCAAGAAGGGCGTCCTTGTCAAGGGCTCCAACTTCCTTGAGGCAGCATCCAAGGTGGATACGGTTGTCTTTGACAAGACAGGTACTATCACAAAGGGTGAGTTTAAGGTTTCGGAGATTGTTCCGGCAACTCAGAGTGACATTACAGAAGATCAGCTTCTTTCACTTGCAGCTTACGGTGAGATGTACTCCAATCATCCGATTGCAAGATCCATTCTTGCATGCTACATGGAGAGGAACGGCGGCGGGAAGCCTGATGCTTCTCACATAGATGAATCTCAGACCAGGGAGATACCAGGAAACGGTATCAGGACCATCCTTGAGGGCAAAGAGCTTTTGGTAGGCAATGACAAACTCATCGACGTTCCGGCATCAATAGGTCTTTTGGATGAGGCCGCAGGCACTGTGGTCTTCGTATCCTATGACGGAGCCTATGCGGGCAGCATTGTTATCGCCGATGCCATTAAGGACGGGGTAAAAGAGGGAATCGCTGCCCTGTACGAGCTTGGAGTAAAGAGAGCAGTCATGCTCACAGGTGATAATGAAGAGGTGGCCAGACATGTGGCTGATCAGGTCGGTATAAATGACGTTAAGGCGGGACTTCTTCCTGCTGATAAGGTCAGTGCAGTTGAAAAAATGCTATCAAAAGGCGATAATGGTAACAGGCTTGCGTTTGTGGGCGACGGTATCAACGACGCTCCCGTGCTTATGAGAGCGGATGTCGGAATCGCCATGGGATCCATGGGATCTGATGCCGCCATTGAGGCAGCAGACATTGTTATCATGGACGATGATATCAGCAAGATTTCAGCTGTAATGAAGATAGCGCGCAAGACCATAAGGATTGTAAAAGAGAACATAGTCTTTGCGCTTGCAGTTAAGCTCATCATCCTGGTTCTGGGAGCACTTGGTCTTACCACCATGTGGCTTGCAGTATTCGGAGATGTAGGAGTAGCAGTAATAGCAATACTTAACTCTATGAGGGCGCTCAAGACCGACTGAGAGTTCTCTTTGGAGGGAGTATAAAATGCCAAGAGCAGAACTTTACGTTGGAGAGCTTTTGATGAAGATGGTCGCCAGACAGACCGGCGAGATAAGCAAGGTGGATTTTACACCTCAGAAACCGGCATTCTCATCACTCTCCTTCCCTGATGAACAGTTTCTTGAGAGATCTTCTCCGGAATCTCAGGGCGTAAGCTCTGCTTTTTTTACTGATCTGATAAGAGACCTTCAGGCAGACAGGGAGTGCAGGATGCATAAGTTCATGGCTCTCCGTCATGGCAAGGTCATTGCAGAGTGTGCATTTGAGCCCTTTGACATGGATATGTGGCATGTGACTTATTCCATGTGCAAGTCAATTACCGGAATGGCCATAGGCATTCTGATGGGTGAGGGCAAGCTCACACTGGACGACAGGATCAGTGATATATTCAGTCCAAGAGTAGGACCCTTAAGCATTTTCAGAAAGACGGTATCAGTCAGGAATCTCCTTAATATGTCCAGCGGAGTGGACTTTAACGAGATTGGAGCCATAAGTGGCAACGACTGGCGCAAGGGCTTTCTGGATGCGTCTTTTAAATTTGATCCCGGAACAAAATTTGAATACAACAGCATGAACACGTACATGCTGTCAGCTATAGTCACCGAAATAACCGGCCAGTCCCTCTTTGATTTCTGTAAGGAGAGATTATTTGATCCCATGGGCATCAAGAGGGTATTTTGGGAGTGCTGCCCACAGAGCATAACAAAAGGCGGATGGGGAGCTTTCATGCGAATAGAGGATATGGCCAAGATGGGCCAGCTCTATCTGCAAAACGGTGTCTGGAACGGGCAGCAGCTGGTGCCTGAGGAATGGGTTAAAGAGTCAACGACGCAGCAGATAGAGACCGGACGTGAGGACAATCCTTACTACGGCTATCAGCTCTGGCTCAACGATGACAGGCCCGGATGCTTTGCCTACAACGGTATGATGGGCCAGAATGTCTTTGTATATCCCGATCTTGATATGGTGGTCGTGACAAACGCCGGTAATAGCGATGTCTTCCAGACCAGCAGCATGGCGATCAAGATACGTGACAGGATGAAGAACACAATTGAAGTTTCGGACACACCGATCCCGGAGGACTTCAGGGCCCTTACGGAGCTTAAGGCGATCTGCAAGTCTGTAAGCGGAAGAACAGCTGATTTTCCGGTTATCAGCTCAGGGGGCTGGAAGAACAGAACAGTTCGTATGACCACCGGCTCCACCAGGAACAGGAGCATAAGCTTTTTGGGCAAAAGAACTGATTTCAAGTCGGCAGTTAATTCCTATAACATCAGGAATGAGAATCAGCTGATACTGAGATGGCTTCAAAAGCTTGATGGTAAGATTTATGACCTTGAGACCTCCGGAATAGGCTTTATGCCAATGATGATGCAGATTGTCCACAACAATTTCACCGACGGCATGAAGAAGATTGGCTTCAGGCTTGCGGAAAATGGGGCTTTCTATATCGATATCTATGAAGGCGATGTTATCTACAAGCTGAGATGCGGTTTTGGCGGTAAAAGATATATCAGTGACATCAACATGCACTGCGAGAACTATAAGGTATCACTAAATACTGTATGTAACAGGGATGAGTACAACAGACTTACCATCAGGAACGAGATCTATTTCCTGGAGGAGGCAAGCTACAGGACTCTTAATATCTATTTTGAGGATGATGCTGTAGACAGGGTGGACAGAAAAGCGACCTTCATCCATCCCGCTGTTCCAGGCAGGATTGAGATAAGAATGAATGAGGCTCCCGGAACCGATATGCTTCGCGACACGCTGAAAAACTTCTCGATCGAGAGTGTCGGATGGGAGAGTGCCATCATATCAAGATTTGTTAAGGGCGGTATGAAGGAAGCTGTAGCACATGCAGTAAACAACACTGTTCAGCCTGTGATCTACGGAACACTGGCCAATCATGATCTTCCGCCATACCTTGAGGCAGTCGTAACAGAAGGCCAAGCTGCGGATACGGAAGATGTAACCGAAGATGATCAATCATTTGCAGATGCAGGTGGTGATGATATATCATTAGATGAGAATTAACAGAAAGGGGTAATAACCATGGCAAATGCTGTATATGAAAAATTATTAAAATGCAAAGAGGCAGTAAGAAAGGTAACTGATTTTGAACCGGATGTGGCTCTGGTTTTGGGTTCGGGCCTTGGCGGCTTTGCTGAGAATATCAAGATAGAGACAGAAATTCCTTATAGCGATATACCGGGATTCCCTGTTTCAACAGTTCCGGGACATGCAGGAAAGTTCATTTTCGGATATCTCGGAGACAAGAAAATTGTCTGCATGAAGGGAAGAATCCACTTTTACGAGGGATATAACATAAGCGACGTAGTTCTTCCGGCAAGACTTATGAAGATGCTTGGTGCTAAGATTCTTTTCCTTACAAACGCAGCAGGCGGACTTGGAGAAGGCTTTGGCGCAGGTGATCTCATGCTTATCACAGATCATATCTCAATTTTTGCTCCAAACCCTCTTATCGGACCAAATCTTGACGAGTTGGGACCCAGATTCCCTGACATGTCAAACGTTTATAAAAAGGATCTTCAGGACGTAATAAGAGCTGTTGCCAAGGAAAACGGCATTGACCTCAAGGAAGGTGTTTACTGCCAGTGCACAGGCCCATCATTTGAGTCTCCCGCAGAGATCAAAATGCTTGCAAAGCTCGGTGTTTCAGCTGTCGGAATGAGTACAGTCAATGAAGCTATTGCAGCAAACCATATGGGAATGCGCATCTGCGGAGTTTCATGCATCAGTAATCTTGCAGCAGGCATTTCAGGAGAGCCTCTTTCACACGAGGAGGTTCAGGAGGCTGCAGATAAGGCAGCACCTCTTTTCACAAAGCTCGTTTCCGAGTCTATCAAGAGGTTTGAGGTATGAGAACAAGATTTTATAACGCAAGGATTCTGACTATGGAGCCGGGAAAAGAGATCTTTACCGGCGAAGTATGGGTAAACGGAGATAAGATACAGTTCGTTGGCACTGAGAAAGAGGCCCTTGGTTACTGTGATACTCACCAGGACTCCATACTTGTATGGGACAGGGAGATTGACTGCAAGGGCAATCTTCTCATGCCTGGATTTAAGAATGCTCACACTCATTCAGCCATGACTCTTATGAGATCCAAAGCTGATGATCTGCCGCTTTCTGACTGGCTTAATACTCAGATATTCCCAATTGAAGCCAAGATGACTGCAGAGGATATTTATCATTTATCCAAGATTGCCATTATGGAGTATCTCACCAGCGGAATAACAGCTGTTTTTGAGATGTATCTGACACCGTATTCAGTGGCAGATGCCTTCAGGGACTGCGGAATGCGCTGCGTTCAGACCAGCTGCGTCAATAACTTCAGCCAGTCTGTGGAGATGCTGGAAGGATACTACAACGACTTAAACGGAAGGGATGAGTACAACTCATTCATTCTTGGTCTGCATGCAGAATATACCTGTTCAAAAGAGATCCTGGAAAAGACAGCTGAGCTTGTCCACAAGTACAAAGCTCCCTTCTGGGCACATATCCAGGAGACAGAATCCGAGACAAAGGAATGCGTTGAGAGATATGGTATGACTCCCATTAAACTCTTTGATTCGCTGGGGCTTTTTGATTATGGCGGAGGCGGATATCACCTTGTCTGGACCAATGACGAGGATATGGAAATCATGAAGAAGAGAGGTCTTTATGCTGTGACCAATCCGGGCTCCAACACCAAGCTGGCCAGTGGAATTGCACCTGTTTCAAAGTACCTTGAAAAGGGTATTCCTGTAGCAATTGGAACAGACGGCCCTGCCAGCAACAACTGTCTTGATATGTTCAGGGAGATGTTCCTTACAACAGGACTTGCCAAACTTAAGGATATGAATGCATCCAGTGTCGATGCAACTGAGGTACTTAAGATGGCAACTGTCAACGGAGCACATGCAATGGGGCTTACAGACTGCGACTACCTTGCTGAGGGCAAAAAGGCCGATATCATAATGCTTGATCTGTATCAGCCTAATATGCAGCCCATCAACAATATTGTTAAGAACATTGTTTACAGCGGAAGTAAGTCAAATGTTAAGCTTACAATGATCGGCGGTATCATCCGCTATGAAAACGGAAACTTCAATATAGGTGCAGAGCCTGCAGATATCTACGCTAAGGCAGACGAAATCGGAAAGAGGTTATACAGCTGATATGGAAGGATTAATACTCACGCTACTTGCATTTATCGTTGTTGCTTTTGCACTGGGAATAAGAGATGCGTTAAATGCAAAAAAGTACCTGATCATCAAGCTTAAAAAGAACTATGGTAATCCACCTGCCAAAGAGTATAAGTCCGACGATCTTGATCACGTTGACGGCTTTTTCAAGAATCATCAGGAGGAAGGACAGATAGATGACATCACCTGGAATGATCTTGGAATGGACGGAGTGTTCAAGAGGCTTAACTATTGCCTTTCTGCTGCAGGAGAGGAGTACCTGTACTATCTTTTAAGATCTCCGAGACAGACAGACGACTTTGAATCTTTCGAGAAACAGGTCTCATTCATAAAGGAGAATGATGATGACAGATTAAAGATTCAGACTATCTTCTGGGAGATTGGCCATAACAGCAGATATTCGATTTATGACTATATTGATTATCTTGAAAATGTCTCAAATGTCAGCAATACCATGCACTATGTGATGATCGTACTTATGCTTGCAGCTATAGGCTTCAGCTTTGTGAATTTTGTTGTAGGATTTATTGCGCTTGCTATTCTGATGGCGATACAGATATTATCTTATTTTAGAATAAAGAGTGATATAGATCCTTACCTTGTCACCTATGGATATGTTATGAGAGTCATAAAGTCCATAGATAAATTTTCTGCGATCAAGGCATCTGTATTTGCTGATGATATCAGGGAACTGGAAGGCATATCAAAAGAGTTTGCATCCTTCAGAGCCGGATCTTCGATCCTTCTTTCTGCCAATAGTAAGGTGCACTCCAGCGGAAATCCGTTGGATATTCTGTTTGATTATCTGAAAATGGTGACTCATATCGATCTCATTAAGTTCAACCAGATGTACAAACAGCTTATGGAAAAGAGGGACAGGCTCGACAAGATTCTTGAGATCACCGGAAGGTTAGAGACTGAAGTTTCAGTAGCCTGCTTCAGGGCTTCTTTTGAAAACGGATATGCCATTCCCGAATTTACAGGTGATTCCTATGTGGGAAAAGAGCTTTATCATCCCCTTATAGATGGAGCTGTTAAGAATACAATTGAGGCAAAGAGCGGTGTTCTTTTAACCGGATCAAATGCATCAGGCAAGTCCACATTCCTTAAGACCTGTGCTATAAACACCATCCTTGCTCAGTCAGTTCATACAGTACTTGGTACTGAGTACAAAGCTCCGTTTTACAGGGTTTATTCTTCAATGGCGCTTAAAGATGATATCTCCATGGGAGAGAGTTACTACATCGTTGAGATCAAATCCATAAAGAGGATAATCGATAAATCCATGACTTCAGGCAATAAGGTACTTTGCTTTGTAGACGAGGTCCTTCGCGGAACCAATACTGTCGAGAGAATAGCAGCGTCCACTCAGATATTAAAGAGCCTTATGGCAAACGGAGTGCAGTGCTTTGCTGCAACGCATGATATAGAGCTCACATCTCTTTTGAAAGATATATATGAGATGTATCATTTTGAGGGTGATGTTACGGATAATGATGTTAAGTTTGACTATAAGCTCAAGGATGGACCTGCAACCACCAGAAATGCAATCATGCTGCTTAAGGTATTGGGATACGACGAAAATATCGTAGAGAATGCGCAGAAGATGGCCGATGGATTCTTAAAGAGTGGAAGCTGGGAGCAGAGCACTTGTTGAGGTATTTTCGAAACTAGTGCGAGCCCTGGGTGAACACTTGACGAGGTATTGTCGAGTCTAGTGAGAATCCCTGGCTGTGACTACTTAACGAGGTATTCTCGAGTTTAGTAGGAGCGTGTTCTGGCGAGCGAAGCGAGAGCAGAACTTCCTTAGAGAGGAGATTTTACATGCAGGTAAGCATATATTCTGACGGATCCGCCAGAGGAAACCCTGACGGACCCGGAGGTTACGGCGTAGTAATGCGCTATATTGACCCAAAGGGTGAGGTCCATGAAAAAGAAATAAGTGCCGGTTACGACAAGACCACCAACAACCGGATGGAACTGCTTGGGGCAATTGTTGGATTGGAGAGCCTAAACAGACCCTGTGAGGTTGAGATGTATTCAGATTCCAAATATGTCATCAGCGGTTTTAACGAAGGGTGGCTTAAGAGCTGGGTCAAGAACGGATGGAAGACCGCAGGCAAAAAGCCTGTCAAGAACGTGGAGCTGTGGCAGAGACTTTTGAAAGCTGTAGAGCCGCATAAGGTCAGATGGAACTGGGTAAAGGGCCACAATGGACATCCTGAGAACGAAAGATGCGATGAACTGGCCACTACAGCGGCTGATCAGGATCCAGAATTTCTTTTGCATGATGACGGCGGAGCACTCTATTAACTTTATATAAAAACATGCTTGCTGATATATCGTAAACCACATCAATGGTGATATACTGTATAAGGACACTTTTCACTTGGTTTGCATGTGATATGCATACCACTTTGCATAAGGATCGGGGGCAATATGAGCGACAAAAAGAGACTTGTGACACGAAGTGATTTTGATGGTTTGGTTTGTGCTATGATCTTAAAGGAGTGCGACCTGATAGAGGATATCAAGTTTGTTCACCCCAAGGATGTTCAGGATGGCAAGATTGAGCTTTCAGGTAATGATATCACCACCAATCTGCCTTATGATTCAAGAGTTTTTATGTGCTTTGACCACCATGAGTCTGAGCTGACAAGAAATGCTTCAATGAAGGACAATGATAACTGGTTTATTGAGGGTCAGGCCAAGTCAGCAGCCAGAGTGGTTTACAATTACTACAAGAAAGCAGGATATGCCCTTGACAGAATATCCGATGAGATCATGACTGCGGTTGATAAGGGCGATTCCGCTGATTTTACGGAAGATGAGATACTTCATCCTACGGACTGGGTTCTTATGAACTTCCTTATGGATGCAAGAACGGGTCTTGGAAGATTCCACGATTTCAGGATATCCAATTACGACCTTATGATGGAGCTTATCGGATATTGCGTAAATCATGATATCAAGGATGTTTTGGAGCTTCCTGATGTCAAAGAGAGAGTCAATCTCTACAATGAACAGGCAGAGCTGTTTAAGAAGCAGCTTAAAGAGATTTCTCATATGGAGGGAAAGGTTGTTGTAGTTGATCAGAAGGCAGCAGGTGACGTTATTTATGCCGGAAACCGCTTTATGATCTATGCTCTGTATCCTGAGGCTGAGATTTCAATTCATGTAGCCTGGGGCTTTAAAAAGCAAAACACAGCTGTTATGATAGGAAAGTCTATTATAAATAAGGCATCAAATTTCAACATCGGAGATCTTTGCCTTGAATACGGCGGAGGCGGGCATGCAAATGCCGGAACCTGCCAGATAGACAATGATAAGATAGATGAAGTTTTACCGGAGATTATTAAAAAGATTAATGCATGATGAGTAACGAGAATAAAAAAGCTTTGATAGCTATGAGTGGCGGCGTGGATTCTTCCGTAGCCGCTGCTCTTATGTTAAAAAAAGGATTTGACTGCATGGGATGTACCATGCGCCTTTATGAAAATGATATGATAGGTGAGGACCTCTTCGGAACCTGCTGTTCGCTTAAGGACACCCAGGATGCAAGGGCTGTCTGCGAGAAGCTAGGTATTGAGTACAACATATACCACTACGAGGCAGAGTTTACCAAGAACGTCATCGAGCCCTTTGTGTGCAGCTATGAGAGAGGCGAAACTCCAAATCCGTGTATAAGATGCAACAAGTATCTTAAGTTTGACATCCTCTATGAGAAGGCAAGAGCCCTTGGCTATGACAACATCGTAACCGGGCACTATGCAAGGATCAAGGAGAGGGACGGACACTTCTACCTTCTTAAGGCAGTAGATCAGAGGAAGGACCAGAGCTACGTTTTATATGACCTCACTGAGGAGCAGCTGGCCCATACCTATTTTCCGCTGGGAGAGATGACCAAGGACGAGGCGAGGGAGATCGCAGCCGAGTACGGTTTTGTCAACAAGGATAAAAAAGACAGCCAGGATATCTGTTTTGTACCGGATGGTGATTATGCAGCCATGATCAAGAGGTACAGAAAAAAGGATTATCCAAAGGGCGATTTTGTTGATCTTGAGGGAAATGTCCTGGGAACCCATGAGGGAATTATTAACTACACCATCGGTCAGAGAAGAGGACTTGGCATTCCCGCAGACAGAAGGCTTTATGTAAAGAGACTGGATACAGTCAATAACCGCGTGATCCTTGCGGATGATGAGGACCTTTTTGATAAGGAGGTTTTAGTCAGGGAGTTTAACTGGATAACAGGAGAGGCGCCAAAAGAGCCCTTCAGATGCTTGGCCAAGATCCGTTACAGACACAAAGAACAGCCTGCCACAGTCACAATATCGGATGATGGAACGGCAAGGATCATATTCGATGAGCCGCAGCGTGCCATAACACCCGGACAGAGTGCAGTATTGTACGATGGGGAGATAGTCCTGGGCGGCGGGATCATCTGTTAAATTTTTGAGGAGAGATTATGAAAAAAGATAATATTGTTTTGATCGGTATGCCTACATCAGGCAAGAGTACCATGGGTGTAATCCTGGCCAAGATCCTTGGCTACAGATTTCTTGATGCGGATATCGTGATCCAGGAAAAGATAGGAAAAAAACTCTCTGAGATCATAGAATCAGAGGGAATCGACGGATTTATCGACATTGAGAACAGGATAAATTCGGAAATTGAGACTGAGAGAACAGTTATTGCAACCGGAGGAAGTGTGGTTTACGGAAAAGAGGCCATGGACCACTACAAGAACATAGGCAGGGTTGTTTACCTTAAGGTTGATATGGATACTCTCACAAAGCGCCTTCACAATGCAAAGCAGAGGGGAGTTGTAATGAGAGAGGGTCAGTCCCTTATATCCCTCTACAATGAGCGAAGCGCTCTGTATGAGAAGTATGCCGATATTACAATCGAGGAAAAGAACCATACTATGGAGGAAGTGATCGATATCACCCTAGAAGCTCTAAGAGCTCTTCCTTTGTAAGGCTTGGTGCACTAAGAGAACCTGTATTAAGGAGCTGGTCAGCCAGCTCTTTTTTCTTGTTCTGAAGTTCTATGATCCTCTCTTCAATGGTATCTTTCATGATCAGTCTGTAGACTGTGACAACATTCTTTTGTCCGATCCTGTGAGCTCTGTCGGTGGCCTGATTTTCTACAGCCACATTCCACCAGTGATCGTAGTGCACAACAATATCGGCTGCGGTAAGGTTAAGTCCTGTGCCTCCGGCTTTTAGTGATATGCAGAATACGGTGGTGTCATCTTCCTGGAATGCATCCACAAGCTTTATCCTGTCTTCTTTTTTGGTGGATCCGGTAAGAAGATAGTGGGATATACCTTCTTTTTGGAACAGTGTCACAAGCCTCTCAAGCATTGAAGTAAACTGGGAGAACAAAAGCACTTTATGCCCGCTTTCGGCGGCGCTCTTTATCATTTCTACGCAGAGGTCAGCCTTGGCAGAGCCACCGTCATAACCGTTGTAAATAAGCCCCGGATCACAGCAGAGCTGCCTAAGTTTTGTGAGTTCAGACAGGATCACGATCCTGTCATTTTTAATCTCTGAATCACTCTTTGAAGAAACAAGCATCTTGACCTGTTGGAGGTGAGCTCTATAGAGCTCCTGCTGGCCTTTGGTCATCTGAGTTACTATGTTTTCCTCAAGCTTGTCAGGAAGGTCTGTGAGAACATCTTTCTTAAGCCTTCGCAGTACAAACGGTGAGATCATCTTTTTAAGGCGCAGCATTGCTGCCTTGTCACCTTCGGTGATGGCAGGTATTTCCAGGATTTCTTTAAAGCTTTTGTAGCTGAAAAGATATCCCGGCATACAGAAGTCAAAGATGCTCCACAATTCACTCAGCCTGTTTTCTATAGGTGTTCCTGTCAGGGCAGCCTTAAAGGACGCGCTTATGGATTTTACGGCTCTGGCAACCTGTGTAGTCTGATTCTTTATAAACTGAGCCTCGTCGATTATCATGCACTCGAAGGACAGGTATTTGTACAGATCAATATCCCTGCGCAGAAGATCGTAGGAAGTTATGATAACATCTGTTTCCTCCTCATCGATCTCCGATGTTACCCTGACTCTGTCCGGCTTTATGCCAACAGCCAGGTCGCACTTTAGGGATGGAGTAAATCTTTTTATCTCGTGCTGCCAGTTGTATACCAGTGAAGCAGGGCAGACTATAAGAGAACATCTGCTTTTTCTGCCTTCCTTCAGCGCTTCTTCTTTGAGAGAAAGAAGAAGGGTCAGGATCTGAAGTGTCTTGCCAAGACCCATGTCATCCGCCAGTATGGCTCCGAAACGGTTTGCCTTAAGGGTTCGCAGCCACATATAGCCCTTTTTCTGATAATCGCGAAGAACTCTATCAAGATCTTCCGGTATCTCATAGTTTGCACTTTCGGGATCCTTAAAGGAGTTTATGATGTTCTTGAAATCACCGCCTCTTGAGAGTCTGGTGTATTCATAATCCGCGGACTTCTCTGAGAGTTCATTTAAAAAGAGCGCTCTGTACATGGGAACGGAGGCATGGCCCGACAAAATGTCTTTTGACGCAAGACCAAGACCATCCTTTAAGGTATACATGAGCTCCATGTCTTCGCTTGTAAGCTTTAAGATATCGCCGTTTTTAAGTCTGTAGAACTTTTTCTTTCTGTCATATCTGCTAAGGATGTCATCAAGCTCTTTTAAACTTAAGTCTTCCGGTACAAAGGTCAGTTCAAGAAGATCGGAGACAACGGAAACGCCGAGGCTTACCTTGGGAGCTTTTCTGATGTTTACGGATTTTATGGCGTCGGAGAGATATACATCACCGAGTCTGTTAAGCTCTGCCAGATCCTGAGAGATGAAGTTGTAGAGATTATCTTCTTCTCCGGGCTTGGGCGAGAGTACAAGGATGTTTTTGGATTCGTCTATGGCATCAAAAAATCTGCCGGCAGTCTTCATCATCTGGCTTTCCTGCATTAGATTGCGCCTGATATTCTCATACACCCTGTCAATGCTCTCAAATATGTTTACTGCAGTTTCTTCCGGTTCATTTTCCCTGTAAAGAGCTTTGATCTCACAGGTTATTTTATTCTCCTGCGGCATATCAACGTAGAACCTGAATTTTGGCATGTCAGGAGTATATTTTGAAGGAGAAAAGCCGCCGTAGCTGACATTGAAATATTCTTCGATAACAGGGAAAAGACCTGTTGAAAACAAAGTAAGATCCTTGTTTGAAACAAAGAGCTCATTCTCTGTTCTTCTTGCAGACAGAAATTTAAGGAAGGGCAGCACCGGCTCTGCAATTTCGCTTTCCACCATGTGTAGCTTGTGCCTTCGCTCAAAATAAACCTCCGAGTGTCCTTCAAACATTGTAAAACTGCTGGATTCAAAGGTTATCCCGTTTTTATCCGTCTCGATAGTGAGGTCAATGGGAGGGAATACGTGTACTATCTCAAGGAGCCTTTCATCGTTGTATCTGGCCCTTAAATCGGTATTGAGGAAATAAACCTGATCTCGTATTGCAAAGAATTCATCAATCTCATGTCCGAAGAGCTCTATCTGTTTTCCGTGTCCTTTGGCATAGGTATAAGAGATGGATGAAGTTGAACCCGTCGGAAGGGAATTGTCTTTTAGCTGCCTTTCTCTGAAATAGGAAATCAGAAAACGAATGATCTTCCCAGCATTTTCTGTAAATGCTGAGAGATCATGTGTGAATTCCAGGTGTTTTCCATAACTGATGGTATCACCGTTATGGATGGCATGGAGAAGGGCTAAGATGTCTTTTAAAACATACTTATAGCCTGTGTCACCGGCTATGATGTTGAAGCTCAGTTCCAGCTTCCCTTTGCTAAGTACAACATGCGGTTCCAGATCCACAAAAGAGCCTTTCTTGTAAAGAAGAGGGCTCCTTACCTCCGGAGAATAAGCCATTAGAAGATTCTTGGTCTCAAATGAGGTGTAATGGTAGCTCCCGGGAGCATCGGAAACAAACCGCCTGCCGGAGCCGGATACAAAACTGTTCCTTGAATTAAAATCACCATTGTTATTTTGCATTATTCAAATATCCGTCCAAAGTTCTGAGTACATCTGAAAAATACTGCTTGCGTGTTGTTTCATCCGCATTGAAGATTTCGTGTCTTGATTTTTCATAAGTATTAAAGACTGCTCCGGGAACCTTTTCTTTAAAGGCTGCATATCCTGCAGGATCTATAAGATGATCCTGTCCGGCAGTCATTACTGTTATGGGGATGGTTATAAGACCTGCTTTTTTTATTGCCTTTCTTGAAGCCTTCATACTGGCGACTGCCCAGCCGAAGGAAGCTCCGCAGGTCTGATAGTGAACATCTGCAATTCTCTGTGCCAGCTGATAGTCAAACCTTGGCACTGAAACTGCACTGCTGTTTGTCACAGTAACCTCAGGGTTAAAGTGCTTCTGATTTGGCGCCAGTTTCCTGCTCTTGCCGGTAATGGCTGCAAATATGCCTATGAGACTCTCTGCAATGGGAGGATAGTCTGCGCCTTTCATCTTCAACATGGGGGAGCTGAGTATTGCTGCTTTAAATACATCCGGATGCTCTTCGAGGTAGAGTGTGCCGATGCATCCGCCCATGGAATGAGCGATCATCAGAAGAGGAAGGCTACCTGCGCCGGGAAGTGCAACAGTTTCGATGAATTTATGAAGGTCTTTTACATAGGTTTCATAACTGTCGATATAGATGACGTCCGGCTCCGGGCATTTGCCTTCTGAATAGCCGTGACCGCGCTGCTCAAGGAAAAAGACCCTGTAGCCGGCCTGATACAGATACCATAAGTATTCTCTGTATTTTCCGATGAACTCAGCCATTCCGTGAACTACGACGATGTTGGCTTTTGGAGAGGCTGGAGAAGCAGTAAAGTAGCGGAGCCTGGTGCCATCAAAACTCACAAGTATATCAGATGTTACTTCTGAGTCGAACCATGCTTTATTCTCATTTTCCATGGAGGAGAGAAAGTCTTCCTCTCCGAGAAACTTTATGTCTGTCATGTGTTTTTACCCTTGGTAAGTGTGTTTGCGGGATTCCAGAGTCTGTCATATGAAATGCCTGTTACTTTTTCACATATAAGCTTGTCCTCGTCTGTTGTCTTGCCGGGATCTTCACCCTTGCGCCTTGCGATCTCAGTCTGGATTACGCGGAACTCTTTTCCGGTGAGAGGGAAGATATAGCCGACGATGATGAGAAGAGTCATAAGTATCACGGGAACAAAAACGAAGATATACACTATTCCTCTCTGCGTTTCAAGGCTCTGTCTGATCTTGCTGTTGGCAAGGACTGAGTCATAGCCTACAGCAGACAGAAGAAAGCCTATGGTCGCATTGGACAAACCGGCTGATATTTTTCTTGCGAATGTGGCCATTCCCGATACTATTCCGGGGCGCCTTATGGAAGTGATAAGCTCATCTACATCTGCCATGTCAGCCATGATGGAGAAGATACTTGTAAGAGTTGCTGCGTTGCCGAGACCGATGATGGCAGTCAGGATCAGGATTGGGGCAAGAGAAGCACCCTCCCTTGATACGAATAAAAGACCAAGTGTTGCGAAAAGCCTCATTGGTGCTCCGATGAGAATAGTGGTCCTCTTGGAGGTCTTGTTCATTACAGGTCCCCAGATAAGCATTCCGATCAGCTGAGAAGCGAGAAGCGTTGCCATAAGTGCAATAAAACAGCCGTTATTGTAGCCGTTAAGTACATCGTCGGCATAAATGAGTGCCATTCCCGATACAATATCCATTCCACACTGGCCAAAGAGATAGATGCCTATGAAAAGTCTGAAGGATCTGCTCTTAAATACGCTGATTGCCTGAGGAAAGCTCTCCACAAGACTTGATTTTACAGGGGGCTTTGGATGTTCCCAAGTACCGGCAAAGGTAACCATTGAAGTTATAAAGAAAAGAACACCGAAGAGAAGTGCACAGTAAAGATAAAGTGAAGGGTTGGTGTTATCGGTTATGATGAAGGTCGGCACAAGTCCGCATACTGCAGATCCTATAGTGGACCAGATCATTCTGACGTTTGAGAATTTGGCACGTATTGTATAATCGTCGATCATATCCGGAAGAAGCCCGTTGTAAGGGACCGATATGATGGTAAATCCTGTGGAAAAGAGGCAGTACATGAACAGATAGAATGCGTACATGGCTCCTGCCGATTTTGTGGGAATTGTAACCCACATTACGACGAATGTAAGGGCCGATATTATTCCGCCCACCAGTATATAGAATCTCTTCGGACCAAAACGAGAGACGGTTCTGTCTGTGATATTACCCATAATAGGGTCAGTGATCGCATCCCAGACTTTGCCCACCAGCGGGATTGTTCCGGCCAGTGCAGCAGGCATGCCCAGTGCCTTTATGAGAAATGCGGTAAAAAAAGTGTTGATGATGACAAATGCGCCGCCGCTGTAGAATTCGGCCATTCCGTAGAGATTACGACTAAGAAGAGAATAGTTTTCTTTTTTGCTCATAATAAGCCCCCTTATTGCAATACTTTTTATCCTTATATTTTAACACAAAATATTTCGTAAATCTTCTTTACAGTGCTTTGGCGTTGGGGTAGAATAATAACGCACGCTACTAATCAGATGGTCTTAAATTCAATAAGTAGCGGTCTTATTCGGGAGGAAATTATGTCTAGAAAAGCTACCATTACGCAAAAAGAAATAGTCAATGCGGCGTTTAAAATAACCAAGAAAGAGGGTTTTGAAGCAATAACTTCAAGAAAGCTTGCAGCAGCAGCCGGATGTTCAACACAGCCTATTTTCAGAATTTATGAGAATATGGATGAACTCAGAAAGGATGTTTATGCCAAGACAGCTGATTACTATTCTGAGTATTACGCAGATTGCAAGAAGACTCACGAAGTGCCCTTCGTTGATCTTGGACTTGCATATATCGGATTTGCACAGAAATATCCACATCTTTTTAAACTGCTTTTTGTTTCGGGCAAGAGTCCTGATGGCAAGAGTATGTACGATCTTGTAAACGGGCCTGAAGAGAATGTGGTAAAAGAGATAAACAGGGCTACTGCTGCAGGTGCAGCCAATGCTCAGCAGCTTTTTATGCAGATGTGGATCTTTATTCACGGAGCAGGATGTATGGCGGTAACCGGGGATTATGACCTGGACGAGGCAACCAGCGTAAACATGCTTGAGTCAGCCTACAGGTCTTTTGCCAAGTAAAAGAGCTTTAAGTTTTCAGAGGGGTTATGAAGTTCGAAGCAGACGTAGATGTTATTACCAGAATAAATGAATGCTATTCAAGGATGAGCAAGGGCAAAAAGAACATTGCCGGCTACATCTGTGATCACTACGAGCAGGCAGTGTTTATGACAGCTGCCGAGCTCGGTAAGATCGTAGGAATGAGTGAATCCACAGTCGTGAGGTTTGCCATGAGCCTCGGATACGAAGGATATCCCGAGTTTCAAAAGGCGCTTGCCTCATGGGTGGGTGATAAGTTTGGATCTGTAGAGAAGGTTGGCAGGAGATTCGGCAAGAGCAATGAGGGCGAGATCCTCCAGGCCATTCTTCAATCTGATATTTCAAATATTCAGCATACCATTAACAATATTGATGTTGCGGCTTTCAGGACCGCCGTTGATATTATCCTCAAAGCCAGAACGGTTTACATTGTAGGCCTTCGGAGCTGTGAACCTCTTGCTGATTTCCTTCACTTTTATCTGAATATGATAAGGGGCAACAACGTTCTCATAAGGACCACCAGCGTCAGTGAGATGTTCGAGCAGATGATAAGGATTGGCGACAGGGACTGCATCATAGGTATCAGCTTCCCGAGGTATTCCATGAGAACCTTAAAGTGCATGGAGTTTGCCAATGACAGGAATGCCAAGGTTATTACAATTACGGATTCGGTTCATTCACCGATGAACCTGTATTCCTCCTGTAATATCCTGGCCAAGAGTGAGATGGCTTCAATTGTTGATTCTCTTGTGGCACCTCTTAGCGTTATAAATGCTCTGGTGGTTGCTCTTTGCATGAGACGGCCCAATGAAGTGCAGGCCGACCTCAAAATGCTCGAGGAGACATGGAACAATTATCAGGTATATCTCAATGACGAGATAGATTTTGCCTCTGATGACCTGGGAATGCATCTTATGAATACGCGCCTTCGTCAAAAGGATAAGGATTGATATGAAAAAGATAGCGGTGATCGGCTGCGGCGCAGCCGGTATGATGGCGGCGCTTGCTGCTGCGGAAAGCGGCGGTAGCGTCACTATTTTTGAAAAAAACGAAAAGCCCGGCAAGAAGATTTATATAACAGGAAAGGGCAGATGCAATGTTACCAATGCCTGCGATGTCTCTGATTATTTTGACAATGTCAGAAGAAATCCCAGGTTCTTGTACAGTGCCATATACAGCTATGACAACAGGGCTGTGATGGACTTTTTTGAAAATAACGGATGTCACCTTAAAGTGGAAAGAGGAGACAGGGTATTTCCTGTTTCCGACCACTCCTCGGATATCATCAGGACTCTGTTTAATGCTGTCAAAAAAGCCGGAGTTGCTGTTAAGTTTGAAGTGGAAGTGTTTTCTGTAGAGTCCGGTCAGGGAGCCGTACAGGCCATAACTTACAGCAAAAAGGATGAGCCTATAACTAGAGAAGAGTTTGACAGTGTTATCATATGTACCGGAGGAATGTCATATCCCTCAACGGGCTCAACCGGAGACGGATACAGATTTGCGAGGGATCTGGGCCATACAGTGGTTCCGGTCAGACCTTCTCTGGTTCCTTTTGAGATAGAAGAAGACTGGTGCCCGGATCTTCAGGGACTGTCTCTTAAAAATGTCGGACTGAGACTTTTTATGGAAGATGCAAAAGCTGCGGCATCTGCCAAAAAGGTAAAGCCAATATACGACGGATTCGGAGAGATGCTCTTTACTCATTTCGGAGTGAGCGGGCCTTTGGTTCTTACGGCCAGCTGTTATTATGACAAAGATAAAAAGGGACGGCTTTTACTTGATCTGAAGCCGGCGCTGGATGAACAGCAGCTTGATAAACGTATTTTAAGGGACTTCGATGATGCTCCCAACAGACAGTTTAAAAACTCTCTTGGAGGTCTTTTCCCGTCCAAACTTATCCCTGTTATGATAAGACTGTCCGGAATAGACCCGGAGAAGCCTGTAAACAGCATTACCAGAGAAGAGAGAACAGCCTTTGGAAAGCTCATCAAAAACCTTCCGATGACAATCAGGAAGACAAGGGACTTTAATGAGGCTATAATTACAAGAGGAGGAGTAAGTGTAAAAGAGGTGGATCCTTCTACCATGGAGTCCAAATTGATTTCAGGACTCTATTTTGCCGGAGAAGTTCTTGATGTGGACACTGTCACCGGTGGCTTCAACCTTCAGGTGGCCTGGTCTACGGGGCATCTGGCAGGCACATGCGCCGCAAACTAATATTCAGGAGATAATTTATGAGCAGAAGCATAGCAATAGACGGGCCTGCCGGAGCAGGCAAGAGTACAATAGCCAAGAAAGTGGCCAAGGACCTCGGATTCATTTATGTGGATACGGGAGCAATGTACAGAGCAATGGCACTGTATATGATCAATAACAAAATAGATGCAAGCGAGTCTGACAAGATCAGCGCAACTTGTCAGAGTGCAGATATCACCATTAAATACGAGAACGGAATTCAGGTAGTCTATCTTAACGGAGAGAATGTTAACTCTCTTATCAGGACAGAGGCTGTCGGAAACATGGCATCTGCAAGCAGTGTAAACGGAGACGTAAGGAAGAAGCTCGTTGAGCTCCAGCAGAAGCTGGCTCAGACCACAGATGTGGTTATGGATGGAAGAGATATAGGAACCGTGGTGCTTCCAGGGGCTAATCTCAAGATTTATCTCACTGCAAGCTCCAAAGTGAGAGCCGAGAGAAGATACAAAGAGCTCACAGAAAAGGGTGTAAGCTGTGATTTTGACGCGATAGAAAAAGATATCATCGACAGGGATTACCGTGACATGCACAGGGAAATCTCGCCGCTGAAGCAGGCTGATGACGCAATACTGCTTGATTCATCGGATTTGACCATCGATGAGGTTAAGGACAGGATACTTGAACTGTATCATATTGCTGTGGGAGAATGATATGGAAGTGATCGTAGCAGAGCATGCGGGTTTTTGCTTTGGAGTTACCAAGGCGGTTGAGACCGTATACGAGCAGATTGAAAAAGAAAAGTCGAATATTTATACATACGGACCCATTATCCACAATGAGATAGTAGTCTCTGATCTGGAGAAAAAGGGAGTTAAGGTGATCGATAGCCCGGATGAGCTTAAGGGCATAGGAAACGGTACTATAATCATACGCTCTCACGGTGTTACCAAAGAGGTTCACAATCAGCTTGAAAATACCGGACTTCAGATAATCGATGCCACCTGCCCTTTTGTTAAGAGAATTCACAGGATCGTGGAAGAAGAGAGCAGAATGGGCAAGAGCATCATCGTTGTGGGCAGTGAGAGCCATCCGGAGGTTGAAGGAATTGTAAGCTACGCAACCGGTCCTGTGTATGTAATAGAGTCACCTGAAAAAGCCCGTGAATTTACCGGTGACAAAAAACTGGAATACACAGTTGTGTCTCAGACAACCTACAATAAAAACAAATTTCAAGAAACCATTGAAATCTTTAAAAATGTTGGTTACAATATTAATATTGTGAATACAATATGCAATGCTACTGACGAAAGACAGTCTGAAGCGGAGGAAATTGCGTCCAAAGCTGACGTTATGATTGTCATAGGTGGCGCACACAGCTCCAATTCAAGGAAACTGTACGAGATATGCGCTCAGAAGTGTGCAAATACATATTTTATTCAGACTTTAGATGATTTACATCTGGAGATACCTAAATCGGCAAAGCTGATTGGGATTACCGCCGGGGCTTCAACCCCAAAGAACATTATTGAGGAGGTTCAGAAACATGTCAGAACAAACTTTTGAACAGATGCTTAACGAATCGTTCAAAACAATTCACACAGGGGAGGTTGTTGAGGGAACTGTTATTGACGTTAAGCCTGACGAGATAATCCTTAACATTGGTTACAAGTCCGACGGTGTTTTAACAAAGAGCGAATACTCAAACGACAACAGTATTGACCTTACAACTGCCGTTAAGGTTGGCGATACAATGGACGTTAAGGTCCTTAAGACCAACGATGCTGACGGCCAGGTTATTCTTTCATACAAGAGACTTGCCCTTGACAGAGGCAACAAGAGAATCGAAGAGGCGTTCAACAACAAGGAAGTTCTTACAGCTAAGGTTGTACAGGTACTTGAAGGCGGACTTACAGTAGTAGTTGATGAAGTCAGGATATTCATCCCTGCAAGCCTTGTATCGGACAGCTATGAGAAAGATCTTTCCAAGTATCAGGATCAGGAGATTCAGTTCGTTGTAACTGAGTACAATCCTAAGAGAAGAAGATACATTGGTAACAGAAGAATGCTTGTAACAGCTGAGAAGGCAGAGGCTGCCAAGAAGCTCTTCGACACAATTCATGCCGGCGACATCGTTGACGGTGTAGTTAAGAACGTTACAGATTTCGGTGCATTCATCGATCTTGGCGGAGCAGATGGTCTGCTTCATATCTCAGAGATGAGCTGGGGACGTGTTGAGAGTCCCAAGAAGGCATTCAAGATTGGCGATACAGTTAAGGTACTTGTTAAGTCTATCGACGGAAACAAGATCGCTCTTTCAAGAAAGTTCGATAATGAGAACCCTTGGAAGGATGCTACTGAGAAGTATGCAGTTGGAAATATCGTAAAGGGCAAGGTTGCCAGAATGACAGACTTTGGTGCATTCGTAGAGCTTGAGCCCGGTATCGATGCTCTTCTTCATGTATCTCAGATTGCAAAAGAGCATGTTGAGAAGCCTTCAGATGTTCTTAAGGTTGGCCAGGAAGTTGAAGCTAAGATTGTAGACTTCAACGAGGCTGACAAGAAGATCAGCCTTTCAATCAAGGCTATGTTCGCTCCTGAGAAGGAAGAGGAAGCTCCTGCTGAGGACGAGGGCGATGTAGTATCAGTTGACATCGACAAGGTTATCGCTGAGCAGAGCGAAGAGAATGAATAATTAAACTTGATATTTTTTAAGGAGTGGAAATTCTTCCACTCCTTATTTTTATGCAATTATTAACGAAATATTATTTATACTTATTTAATTTTACATACAATTCCAACTAATATAAAATTGAAGTAGTGACAATATCAAATTTAAGTTTAGGAGGAATTGGGCTTTATGGCAGTTGATTATGAGTGGTTCAAGAAAAATGTTTACAATCTGACCAAGATTGACCTCAATGCATACAAAGAAAAGCAGATGAAGAGAAGAATCGATACTCTGATCGGCAAGTATGACGTTAAGGGTTACGACGGATTCTTCGAGCTTATAAAAAAAGACAGAGAGGCACTGGATTCCTTTGTCACATATCTTACAATAAACGTATCGGAGTTCTTCAGGAACAAGGAACAGTGGGAGCTTATGGACAAAGAGATGGTTCCTGAGCTTATGAAGAAGTTCGGTAAGAATCTTAAGATCTGGAGTGCGGCCTGCTCAACCGGCGATGAGCCGTACACAATTGTAATGATGCTCTCCAAGCATATTCCTTTGAATCAGATAAATGTCTATGCAACCGATCTTGATGCGGTAGTTCTTGCAAAGGCTAAGGCGGCTATCTACGACAAAAAGGAAGTTGCCGGAGTTCCTGAGGAATTCAAGAAAAAATACTTCACAGAGACTGAAGATGGCAAGATGAAGGTTTCAAGTGAGATCACTTCAAGAGTTACCTTCAAACAGGCAGACCTTTTGCGTGATCCTTATCCCAAGGACTGTCACCTTATTGTTTGCCGAAATGTTCTTATCTACTTCACTGAAGAAGCTAAGGATGATATATTCAGAAAGTATTTCGCAAACCTTAAGCCCGGAGGAATACTCTTTATCGGAAGTACCGAGCAGATCGTTAATTATAAGGATATCGGTTTCGTTAGAAAGAACTCCTTCTACTATGAGAAACCTGAAACATAAATAAAAAGCATAAATAAGAATTACAGGGACATCTCTTTTGCATAAGAGATGTCCTTTTTTATGCCATAAACCACGCAGCTACAGGTAATTTATGGTATCATAGATGCTGTAGGAGACCACGGAAAGCGGGGATAAACATGATAAAAACAAGTGAAGTTATTGAAGGAATTAACAGCAGTGCTCTCGAGATGATGCCTGAAATTGTGGGATGTCAAAGAGAGGATATTCTGTTTATTGATATTGAGACCACAGGACTGTCACCTAAAAATTCTGATCTTTATATGATCGGAACCGGATTTGTGGAGAATGGGAAGTGGGTAGTCAGGCAGTTTTTTGGCGAAAATGCAGATGAAGAGGAAAAAGTCTTATCGGAGTTTTCGGACTTTTCGAGGTCTTTTGCCAAAGTCGTGCATTTCAATGGTGACAGATTTGATATTCCTTTTCTGCAGAATAAATACGAGGAACACAAGCTCACAGACCCTTTTGGGAGGCTTGAATCCTTTGACCTGTACAAATGGGTCAAGCCTTTAAAAAAACAACTCGGTCTTCCGGACTGTAAACAGAAGACCGTTGAGAAGTTTCTTAAGATAGACAGAGACGATAAATATGACGGTGGTAAGCTGATCGCGGTTTACAAGGACTATGAGGAGAGCAAGAGTTCAGAACTTCTGGATCTTTTGCTTCTTCATAACTTTGAGGATGTAAAGGGAATGATGAGGATGGCACCCATTCTACTTTATGCAAAGTTTTTTGGGATGTTTGACAATCTCCCTAAGGTTTCTGTCAGAACCGATGAGGAGATAAACGAAAAGGATTATATCAGCCGGGAGCTTCCTGTTAAGGCAATCAAGGTTCAGGCCAACAAATACAAGGATCTTGACGGACAGGAGAAATATGAGGTGTTCATGAAGCTTGCACTTCCGATTGAGCTTCCGACATCTATTTCCGGCAATGTGGAGGGGTGCTTTTTTAAGACCTCAGGTCAGGAGGCGACACTCAGAGTGCCTCTCTATCAGACAGAACTTAAGTATTTCTATTCCAACTACAAGGACTATTATTATCTGCCTCAGGAGGATATGGCAATCCACAAGTCACTGGCAACCTTCGTGGACAAGGATTTCAGGGAAAAGGCAAGACCTGAGAACTGCTATACCAAAAAGCAGGGGCAGTATCTCAGGGAGTGGGATCTTGTATTTACACCATTCTTTAAAAAGGACTATGAAGACAAATGCTTTTACTTTGATCTGAATGAGAATATGAAGAAGAGCAGATTTGCAATGAGTCTTTACGCATCTCATGCAATTGCCTATATTTTGGGCATTTATTGACAAAATTATAACTAAAAAAATTGACATTAATCATAAATTTTTAGGCAAAAGCGAGTATAATAAATAAGTGTATTATCATCTCAAATTCTTTGAGATAAGATTTCTAAAATCGGAGGAAGGTAGGAAAATGGCAAGAGGTACTTTTACGGGGGGAATACACCCTTATGAAGGTAAAGAACTTTCTAAGGATAAACCCATCAAATCAGTAATGCCTAAAGGGGATCTGGTATATCCTGTATCCCAGCACATTGGTGCGCCTGCGAAGCCTATCGTTCAGGTTGGTGACCATGTTCTCACAGGGCAGATGATTGCCGAGGCAGGTGGTTTTGTCTCAGCGCCGATCTTTGCAACTGTATCGGGAACGGTTAAGGCCATCGAACCCAGAAGACTGGCAACCGGTGCTATGTGTACCAGTATCATCGTAGAAAACGATGGTCAATATGAAGAAGTGGAGTTTAAGCCGGCAAAGCCCTACGAGGAGATGACTCCTCAGGACAAGATCGAAGCTGTGAGAGCAGCAGGCGTTGTCGGAATGGGAGGAGCAGGATTTCCTACTGCTGTCAAATTTGCTCCAAAAGAGCCGGACAAGATCGACTATGTTATCGCTAACTGTTCAGAATGTGAGCCTTATCTTACATCTGACTACAGAAGGATGATCGAGGAGCCCGAGCTTCTTTTAGAAGGTCTTAAGATTGCTGTAAGTATCTTCCCTAATGCGAGAGGTATTCTTGCAATCGAGGATAACAAGCCCGATGCAATCGCCAAATTCAAAGAATTAACCAAAGACGAGGACAAGATAAGCGTTAAAGCCGTTAGGACCAAGTATCCTGAAGGCGCTGAACGTATGCTTATTTATGCCTGCACCGGAAGAGAGATCAATTCTTCAATGCTTCCTGCTGATGCCGGATGCATTGTTGATAACGTTGATACTCTCTGCGCCGTATGCAGAGCTGTAAAAGAGGGCAGACCTCTTATGGAGAGGATAGTAACCATTACCGGTGATGCTGTTGCTGAGCCCCAGAACTATAAAGTCAGGATCGGAACCAATTACCGTGAGCTCTTAGAGGACGCCGGTGGATTCAAGACTGAGCCTGCCAAGATCATATCGGGCGGACCTATGATGGGATTTGCCATCTTTGATCTTGATGTTCCCACAACCAAGACTGCTTCAGCTTTAACCTGCCTTACCAAGGATGAGGTTGCTGCGATGGAGCCATCTGCATGCATCAACTGCGCACGGTGCGTTGAGGTATGTCCTGAGAGACTGGTTCCCAAGAACCTTGCAGATGCGGTAGAACACAACGATGAGAAGGCATTCCTCAATATGTACGGAATGGAATGCTGCGAGTGCGGATGCTGTAGTTATATTTGCCCGGCAAGACGTCAGCTTACACAGTTGATAAAGGGCATGAGAAAGATCCAGCTCGGCAAGAGAAAGAAGTAAGGGGGACATTTGAATGAGCGATTTAAGAAGAGTGTCATCCAATCCGCATGTTAGGAGCAAGACCACAACATCCAATATCATGATGTGGGTAGTTATCGCACTTCTTCCTACAACAGGTTTTGGTATTTACAACTTCGGACTGAATGCACTTATCATTGTTTTATTATCTGTGGCTTCTGCAGTACTTGCGGAGTTCCTTTATGAGAAGGCACTGAAAAAGCCTATAACAATAGGAGATTTTTCAGCGGTGGTAACAGGTCTTTTACTGGGCCTTAATCTTCCTTCAACTGTGCCGTGGTGGATACCGGTTCTCGGAAGTGTCTTCGCCATCATTATGGTCAAGCAGATCTTCGGCGGACTTGGACAGAACTTCATGAACCCGGCTCTGGGCGGAAGATGTTTCCTTGTAATTTCCTTCCCTGCCATCATGACAAACTTCATTACCAATACATACACTGGTGCAACACCCCTTCAGAATCTCAAGAACGGTGTGGAGCCCGTTGTCATGGACATGATCATTGGTAGAACAGCCGGAACGATCGGTGAGACATCAATGCTTTGTATCGTGATCGGTGCAATGATTCTTTTTGCTGTAGGTGTAATTGATTATGTTATCCCATTTACCTACATCATTACATTTTCACTGTTCGTAGTTCTCTTTGGGGGATATGGCTTCAATTTTGCATATCTTTCTGCACACCTTGCAGGTGGCGGCCTTATGCTCGGTGCTTTCTTCATGGCTACCGATTATGTCACATGCCCTATCACCCCTAAGGGAAAGGTTATTTATGGCGTTATATTAGGACTTCTTACAGGTATCTTCCGTATATTCGGAGCAAATGCAGAGGGCGTTTCTTTTGCCATCGTAATTTCAAACCTGCTTGTTCCGCTCATTGAGAAGTACACAATTCCGAGAGCCTTCGGTATCAAGAAAACAGCAAAGAAGGAGGCGAAAAAAGCATGAATGACACAAAATCAATGATCAAAAATGCGCTTATCCTTTTTGCTATAACATTAGTTGCAGGTGTTCTTTTAGGTCTTGTATATCAGGTTACCAAAGACCCTATCGCATATCAGGAGAAGCTCGCACAGGATAAAGCTAATCAGTCTGTATTTGCAGCAGCAGCTACCTTTGAGGATGTGGCTCTTGACGATGCTGCAGCTGCTGAGGTCGCATCCGGCTTTACGGGTGTGACAATTGAGAGTGTAAAAGAGGCCAAGGATTCCTCCGGAAACGGACTTGGATATGTTATCCAGGTTAAGTCCAAGGGTTATGGCGATTTCATCACTTATACAGTTGGTATCACGAATGATGCTAACGTAAATGGTATCTCCATCATCAAGATTGCAGAGACACCCGGACTTGGAATGAATGCTGAGAAGGTCATCGTTCCGCAGTTTGTAGACAGAGCAGCTACAGCTTTTTCAGTTGTTAAGAGTGGCCAGCTCACTGATGCAAACACTCAGATCGAGGCAATATCCGGCGCCACCATTACATCTAAAGCTGTTACAAACGGCGTTAATGGTGCAATTTCATATTTTGAAAAAGTATTGAAAGGAGGACAGTGATAAGCATGGAAGCAAAAAAAGGCGCTTTAGGCTTTAAACAGAACACTCCTGCCGAGAGATTTTTTAACGGACTTGTTGTTGAGAATCCTACACTGGTCCTTATGATTGGTATGTGTCCCACGCTTGCTGTTACATCATCGGCAATAAACGGAATCGGTATGGGACTTGCAACTACATTTGTACTTGCACTCAGTAATGCGGTTATTTCGGCACTGAGGAAGACAATTCCTTCTACAGTCAGAATTCCTTCCTTCATCGTAGTTATAGCTTCTTTCGTAACACTTGTTGAGCTTCTTATGAAAGCTTATGTTCCGGCTCTCAATGCGGCGCTTGGAGTTTACATTCCTCTTATCGTTGTTAACTGTATCATCTTCGGAAGAGCGGAAGCATATGCAAGCAAGAACGGTATTGTTCCGGCATTCTTTGACGGAATCGGTATGGGAATAGGATTTACCTGTGCCATCACATGCATCGGTCTTGTGAGAGAGTTCATCGGTGGCGGAACAGCCTTTGATGTTCAGATCCTCGGAGAGGGAACAGTGGTACCGGGAGCTGTTGGTCAGTTCCTTTCACAGTATCAGCCTGTAAGTATCTTTATCCAGCAGGCCGGAGCATTCTTTGTTCTTGCATTCCTTATTGCGATAATGAACAAGATCAAGATGAACATGGCTGCCAAGGGAAAAGACACATCGAAGTTTGGCCAGGGCTGCTGCTCATCAGCAGAAGAAGCTGCAGCAGACAAGATCATGGCTGAAAAGTCAGCAGGAAAGGAGGCTAAAGGATAATGGCAGAAACTATTCTTAGTCTTGTGGGGCTCATGATATCAGCTTCACTCGTTAACAACGTAGTACTTAGCCAGTTCCTGGGACTTTGTCCTTTCCTTGGTGTTTCCAAGAAAACAGACACAGCTCTTGGAATGGGAGCAGCGTGTATCTTCGTAATCACCATGGCTTCACTGGTTTGTAGCATAATTTATAAGTTCATACTTGCACCTTTAGATATTTCATACCTTAAGACCATCGTATTTATCCTTGTTATCGCGATGCTTGTACAGTTTGTTGAGATGATCCTTAAGAAATTCGTGGTTTCGTTGTATCAGGCACTTGGTGTATACCTTCCTCTTATTACAACCAACTGCGCAGTTCTCGGTGTGGCACTCAACAACGTAACAGATGGATATTCAATCCTTCAGAGCACAGTTTGCGGATTCGCAACTGCAGTTGGATTTACAATTTCCATCGTTATTCTCGCCGGACTTCGTGAGAAGATGGAGTACAACGATATTCCCGCACCTTTCAAGGGAATGCCTCTTGTGCTTCTTACATCAGGACTTATGGCAATAGCATTTACAGGATTTAGCGCACTCAAATAAAACAAGGAGATTAGACTATGGTAACAGGAATAATCATTGCGACTTTGGTAGTTGCCGGTGCCGGAATCATAATCGGATTGATCCTGGGTGTGGCAGACCTGAAGCTGCATGTTGATGTAGATGAAAAAGAAGCAGCAATCTTAGAGGCTCTTCCTGGTAACAACTGTGGCGGTTGCGGATTCCCGGGATGCAGCGGATGTGCTGCAGCAATTGCCAAGGGAGAGGCAGCAGTTAACCAGTGCCCTGTCGGAGGAGCACCGGTAGCTGAAATTATCTCAGGGATCATGGGCGTAGAAGCCGGAGATTCTACCAGGATGGTGGCTTATGTTCACTGTCAGGGTGATTGCGACAAGGCTAAGAGCCAGTATGAGTACAACGGAGAGGCTGATTGCAGACTGCAGACACAGCTTCCCGGAGGCGGTTCCAAGACATGTACATACGGATGCCTGGGCGGCGGAAGCTGCGTCTCTGTATGTCAGTTTGATGCCATCCACGTAGTTAACGGTGTGGCAGTGGTTGATAAGGACGAGTGTAAGGCATGTGGCAAATGTATCGATATTTGCCCGCGTCACCTCATTGATCTTATTCCGTATGATGCAACATGTGTCGTATCCTGCAAGTCTCAGGATATGGGCAAACTTGTTAATCAGTACTGCAGTATCGGATGTATTGCATGTCATATCTGTGAAAAGAATTGCCCGGCCGGTGCTATCACGGTTGAGAATAATGTAGCTCATATAGATCAGGAGAAATGTACACACTGCGGAACATGCGTACAGAAATGTCCGAAGAAGGCAATTAAAAATGTGTAATTTTTGTGAATTTATACATTTTTTATAAAATTATCAAAAATATTTAATATTATGATTGTTCTTATGATGGGTGATTCATAAAATAGATTATGACAGTATATTTTGACGAGGAGAGTTTGTATGAATCAGATACCGCAGAACAATGTAAATAATAACGGGACTTTCATAGTAAAAATAGATCGCTGTAATAATAATACATGGCAGGGGGAAGTTGTCTGGGCCGAAGAGAACAAAAAAGAGAGGTTCAGAAGTTCACTTGAGCTTATCAGACTCATGGACGAAGCCATGAAATATTCGCAGGGCGAGCAGGGAGAATATCAGCATTTTAATATAGGCTGATACAGATCTTGCAGCATTACAACAGAATTTGAGATATAATAATAATATCCTCGCGGAGCAGATGCTCTGCGGGGATATATTAGAATTAAGGGGAGTGGGATCATGAAGAATATAAAAAACCCAAAAGATGTGTTTTATATTTCAGTTATTACACTTGCACTTGTTGTGGCCATAATTTTATGCGTTAAATACAGCAGGGATATGGCCGGCAGACAGACTGCCGGGTCAGCTGCTCCGTCCCTTGCTCCCAAGGAGGAGAAAGTCCTTGTTACAATGAATGTTGAAACCATCGAGGATGGTCTTGAAAATATGGGTGTACTGGTTACTCAGGAGTATTACTTTACACAGGTAGAGACCTACACCAAGGAAAAGAAAATTTTAAACTTCATTAATTCCGAATCCGGATTTACCTACAGCTATGATGGCAAGGTAACAGCGGGAATCGATTTTGGCAAGGTTACCGTGACCAAGGATGAGGAGAACAAAACTCTTAAAGTCGAGATTCCGTATTCCGAGCTTCAATCAACAGATATAGACAGGGATAGTTTTCGGATATTTTCGGAAAAAGAGTCTTTGTGGAATTCGCTTAATATGGAAGATTACAACATGTCCATGGCAGAGTTTGAAGAAACTGCAGAGAGAAAAGCTATTGATAGCGGAATCCTCGAGAGATCCAACGAGCAGGCAAAAGAGCTGATAAAGAATTTCATAACGAATATGCCGGGGACAGATGAATATACTATAGAATTCGAGCAAAGGAGTAACCCGTATGAGTCTTAAAAAGTATGCTTTGGTGGCGATACTGCTTCTTGCAGCCGTTATTTCTTTTACCGTAATAGCACCCTGGGCGGCGGATCCTGCCCATCACGTTTCCTCCATAGAAAAAACAGAATACAAGATTTCAACGGTTATGACGCTCTCAGGCGGAGCAGCCGGCACATCAGCTACACTGTCAATTCTTCCGGGAGATATGTGTACGCCTCTTGCTGAGCAGCTTGCAGAGCTTGCCAAGTATTTTCTCCTTATATTGAGTGCTCTGTATCTTGAGAAATTCATGATAACCATAACGGGGTACATCACATTTTCTGTGCTGATCCCGCTTGCACTTGTAATGGTTGCGGCAGTGATCATAAGCGGCAATAAGAAGTTCTTATCCGTTGCAGGCAAAATCGCGATTATCGGTTTTATAATTTACCTCATTGTTCCTGCCAGCGTGATACTGTCCGATAAGATCTATCAAACTCAGGAGGATACTGTATCTCAGGCAATCGAAGAGTATAATAATCTTGATGTCTCGGGGGATTCTGATTCGGGTATCATCGGAGAGATAACAACCATCACAACCAGCACCATCGACAAGGTGACGGAATTTATCAGCAGCTTAATGGAATCTCTTGCGGTAATGATCGTCACAGCATGCGTGGTTCCGGTGCTCGTGTTTGTTTTCCTTGTCTGGATCATGAAGGTCATGTTTTCCCCGGGAGGGAATTTATAAAGTTAACAGCGATAAGGGCGGATCGAAAGATCCGCTCTTTTTTTGCCTAAAGTACACAATGTGAAAAAAATTATCCTCGGAGAGCCGCATGTTTACTGAGTAAATCACAAACCAACATAGAAAATACAAAAATAATATAAATTATGATGATATGTATGATGGGGCATATTGTAGAATTCTTTAGGTTGACAAAAGAAATCAAGGAACGCCCGTATGAGCCTTGGCTTTCTAATGCAAGATTTTAGTGTGTTTGATTATTAAAAAGGGAAGGAAAGAAACAAAGAGTTATGAAAAACAAGAACATTATTAAAGCTATGGCAATCGGAATCAGTGCAAGCATGGCACTCCAGCCTGTAACAGTACTTGCTGAGAATGCAAATCCTGAGGGAACTGAGGGAGTTACTGAGGGAAGCGCTGCACAGACTCAGGGTAGTGATGAGAATCAGCAGACTCAGCAGGAGACATTTGGGGTAAATGCTATAGAGGCTATCAAAGATGCTTCAAAAGCAATAGTTGGAACTGAGTCATCAAATGATAGCACCGAATCAGTTAATGATGAGCAGGAATCAGTTGATACTACTGTTGATGTTAAGAATGCAGTTGATGCTACTGCAGATGAGCAGGAATCAGCTGATACTACAGCTGATGTTAAAAATGCAGTTGATGCTACTGCAGATGAGCAGGAAACAGTTAAGGAAGCTCTTGGCGAAGCAAATGTACCTAAGAAATATGAAGCTGCTAAGACAGATCTTACAGACGCTAATACAGAGATCGGAAATGCAAAAACAGCTGTTGAAAATGCTCAGCAGGCAGACCAGGCTGTTAAGAATTACAATACTGCTCTTGATAATGCAGAGAGCCTTGTTAAAGATATTACCGATTCACTTACAGATGGAACACTCAAGGAAGATGATGAGATTTCTGAAGCCGGTGTTGTTAATGTAGATGAGTTTAAACAGAAGACAAACGATAATGCTGTTGCAGATGCAACAGCAGCAAAATCCCAGTTTGAAACAGCAGCGGGCGAGGCAAATTCTTCATCAGGTGCTTATGATGATGTTATATCTGATTCAAATGATTATGTAAGCGGTGAAGTTAATAATGATACAACAGGAGCACTTCTTGAGCAGATTAAGGCTGATGCGGAGAATGCTGATCAGACATATGAAGACGCAGTAAGACTCTTGGGCGAGGCAAATGATAAGCTTGAGAAAGCTCAGACAGAGTATGATGAAGCTAATATTGCGTATGGAGTAGCTCAGCAGAAAGTACAGGCTGCAAGAAAAGCTTATGAAGAGCTTGTAGAGCCTGCAAATGGAGTAACTGAGGAACAAATACAGGCTGCAAAGACTGCTCTTACAAACGCAGAGACTGAGCTTGGTAATGCAGAGACCAATCTTACCAATGCCAGAAATGATGTTGAGAAGAGCGTTGGAAGCCTGAACAGAGCAAAATATGCTAGGCTTCTTACTTTAAAAAAGGCTATGGATGAAGCTGATGATGCAGATAAGGCTGCCAAAAAGGCTGAATTTACTGAGGAACTAATCAAATACTATTACGCAGAAAAAGGTATCACAGTTACAGACTTTGTCTCCGGAGAATTTGATCTTTCCGGACTTGAGCAGTCACTTGTTTCAACTGATGAGAATGGTAATAAGAAGTATGTCTATGATTATGACGAGAACGGTAATCAGCTGACAGCGAATGTTCCGGATAGTGTACTTGCTGTAACATACACTGATGAAGCCGGCGAAAGCAAGAGTGCATATTATACAGTTGAAGCTAATGATGATGGATCTTTTACCCTTACAGAAAAAGAGGCTTCAGTCATAAGCGGTGTTAAGTTAGAGCCAACTGCAGCTTATTATACAGATGCCAATAACAACCAGGTTTCATCTCTTCCTGACGACAAGGAAATAGTTGAAATCAAGGATGCTGATGATAAATTAACAGGAGCTCATGTAAGTGGCAAAGTTCTTCATGATTTCGGCGCAGCTGGAAATCCGGAAGAAAGTACTGTTGATGAAGTGCCTGGAGCAATAAAGTATGTGAAGAGTACCAGCGAGACTACACAGAATCCTCTTACATCTAAGACTACTGAATATACGAGTGCAGAATATCAGGATGGATGGGTAATAGAGAAGAAGTCTAATCCGGTTAAAGAAGAGGTTACGCTGGGTGAAGCACAGAACTATGATGATTTTATTAAAAAAGTAAATAGTTATAAGAATGATGAGAATAAAGCTGATGTTACGGTTTTGGCATACAATTATTTGAATCTTGGATTCTTTGATGAATGGATTCCTATAGATTTGGATGAAAATGGAAAGCTTACAAAAAACAATGGACTAATAAGTGTATTTGCACAGTGGATTGATGGCGGCATAGACATACTCCTTGGCGCTAAGTCATATACTATATCATATGCGCCTGTGTCCTATGTTACTGTAGACCATGTTACTGATACACCTAATATGGTTAGTGCTCAGGGAATCGTTGTTGAAGAAAAAGAGCTCTATGACAAGATGGAGTATAAGCAGGTAGGTACTACATCATCTGATGTAACTAATGACTATAAAAATGGAAACGCGCAGAAAGTACAGGAGAAGAAAAATATTTTTGGTTTTTCTTATGATGATGACGTAAGACTTTATGAAGCTGACGAGCTTGAGAATAGAAAAAACTCAATCAAGAACCAAAAAGAACTCGAAATTAGAAGCGAAATTGAAAAGACCCTTAATGATAACCAGAGTGTAAATGTTGTTGTTACTGTTTCTGAACAGGAGCATACAAAGCAAGAAATAGTAAAGGAAAATGGAAAATGGGTATGGAAAGATGTTTTTGCTTACTACACATTTACCTATACTGCTAGAACAACCATCACCACCACAACACCTGTTTATGAATGGGAAAAGGTAGGCGAGAAGAGCTTTACCAAATCTAAAGTATTATACAGCAGTAATGATTATACTTATGTACCTGCCGACTCACGAGAAGTTGGTAAATATTACAACCTTAGCTGGAACAATGTGCAAAATGGTACAGGAGTGCTTAATAACCAGTCTCCAGAAGAACAGCAGAAATATACTGATCAGCAGCACTACAACGATTATGTAGCAGCTGTTGCGAAGGCAGATGCATCATATCAGGCTGCAAAGGAAGCTCTTACCAGAGCAAAGAATGAAGTTAATGCTCTTGAAGCAGCTAAGGCAAACAAGAAGAGCCTTGTAGACTCCAAGAAAAAGCTCGAGACAGCTGAAGCTGAGTTTGCTAAAGCAACTCAGGATAAAGAGGCAGCAGAAGAGGCATTACTTGATGCAAAGGCTGCACAGACTTTGGCTACAACTGCAGTAACAAATGCCGGTCTGAAGAAAACAGCTGCAACAAATGCTGTAAGCAGGGCTGATCAGGCTAAGAAGGACTTTGATAACAGACCTGTTGTAACACCTGAAAATCCAACAAGTTCCGGAGATGACAACAACTCAAACGGCACATCAGATCAGCCAACCGGTGGAAACGGAACAGCTGGTAACAATGGAACAGCAGGTGGAAACGGAACAACCGGTAACAACGGAACAACCGGTGGAAACGGAACATCCGGCAACAACGGAACAGCCAGTGGAAATGGAACAGCTGGTAACAATGGAACAACTGGTAACAACGGAACAACCGGCAACAACGGAACAACAGGTGGGAACGGAACATCCGGCAACAACGGAACAACCGGTGGAAACGGAACATCCGGTAACAATGGAACAGCAGGTGGAAACGGAACATCCGGTAACAACGGAACAACCGGTGGAAACGGAACATCCGGTAACAACGGAACAACCGGTGGAAACGGAACAGCTGCTAACAATGGAACAGCAGGCGGAAACGGAACAAACGGAAGCAATGGAACAATTGGCGGAAGCGACATTGCAGATGCTAACGGAACAGCTGGTACAACCGATGGAACAACTGGCAGCACATCTGGTAATAGTGCAAATGTTTCATCAGGCGATGTAACAGGAACAACAAATGACATAATCGGAGAAGTTGCATCAAACGATACAGTCGGAGAAGCTACATCAGACGATACAGATGCTTCAGCTCAATCCTCTGAGACATCTGCATCACCTGCAGTATCAACATCAACAGAGACTCCTGCAGTTATTGCAACAGTTGCTTCAAATGATGCAGTAGCTGACGGCGCAGAAGTACTTGGTGCTAAGAGATCATCTGCTGGCAGCACTGCTTCAGCTAAGACAAGCAGCACAAATACAGCAGCAAATGACACAGCAAATGCAACAGCTAACTCAGCTGAAAATGCTAACGCTACAGCAAATGCAAACGATTCTGCAAATGCAGCAGTAGCAAATGGCGCAGATAATGCTTCAGCAGAGAAGGAGACAACTACAAACACTGAAGTTGCTACAATCGCTGATGAGGCTCCTGCTAAGGCTGCAACTCCAATCGAGACACAGAAGGGATTCCCTTATTGGGTACTCATCATTCTTGCGGCAATTGCCGGTGTATCTGTTGAGGAGTATGTAAGAAGAAAGAACGAAAATTCAAAGAACGACTCCAAGAAGAACTAATCAGCTAATAATCAAACACATATCTATATAGAAAAGAGGCGGATTTATTACGAATCCGTCTCTTTTTAAAATTTTTTTTAAAAAGTACTTGCATTTTGTTTTGATTTGTAATAATATAAACAAGTCGTCGCGATACGGACGACACGAAATGCCTCGTTGGTCAAGCGGTTAAGACGCTGCCCTCTCACGGCAGAATCAGCGGTTCGATTCCGCTACGAGGTACTGACTGTTTATAACAGCCCAACCCGAGAAGCTAGAATACATAAGTATTCTGGCTTATTTTTTTGTCTTGAAGTAAGTCTCAATTTTCTAAAGGTAAACCTCTAAGCCTCAGAATTTTTTTATTTTTCTGCAACCTTTTTGAACCTATCAAACTCTATCTATGTGTAAGAACAAAAATCACATTATGGAGGATTAAATCTATGACAATCAAAAGACTTATTTCAACAGTATTAACAGTAGCAACATGTATGACGGTTTTTTGTACAAATGCTTTTGCACAGGAAAAGACAATGCCAGACGGGACACAATTTGATGCATAATACTATGCATCACAGAATCCGGATGTTGTAGCAGCGCTTGGCAACAGTGAAGCTGCTTTGTATCAGCATTATGTCCAGTACGGAAAGGCAGAAGGAAGAGCTCCAAAAGCAAATGCTGGAGTCGCAGATAATAACAAAGCGGTATTAAATGCAGTTAAGGATCAGGTTAATGCTCTTGGAATAACATATGATCCTGGGAGAGATTCACGGCTAAATCTTGCCGGATTTGCACAGAGACCACTTGGCAGAGAGTTTACCAGGGGTGATTATACAAATGATGCATTATATTATGCATTTGTTAAAGAGATGGTATCTAACTCCGGATTGGTGCGATATGAAGATTATGTAGGGACTACATATTTTGGAGATAAAGACCTTTCATATCTTGCAAATGTTCTCTCTAATGCATACATTGATTATGTGGAATCAAAACTTGGTTGTAATGCACAAGCTGTTAATGGAGGGCTTAGCGGAATAGTTACTAGTAATGGCTTTTTCAAAGAACTTGGAATTAAGTGGAACTATGCTATAAATTTGAAGCTGCCAAATTAAATCTTATTTTCTGCAACCTTTTTGAAACTTACTAACTCTGTATAAGTATAAATAAAAAACACATTATGGAGGTTTGAATTGTAACTATGAACAGAATACATTATTACAAATTGCAAGCTGTCAGTGTCCTTTTGATTTGTTGCTTTATGCTTTCAGCTTGTGGAAGTAAAAATGAAGGAATTACTGCTGGAAGAGATAAGCAAGAATGCAGTACTGAAGAGCTTAATAATATGTTGAAAAAAAGTTCTTTTGGCGGGGAATGCGGAGAAAACAGTAAATGGTTTTATAATGATGGGACTCTTGTAATTTATGGCACCGGAACCATTGAAAAAACAACGTGGGTTTCTGCATTTAAAGAAGGGAAGATTGGTGCATTTGAGAACATCATAATAGATGAAGGCATAACAAATACGTCAATGTTTTGGAATGGCCCTTCTGAAATGCGCGAAAATATTAAAAGTATTTCTCTTCCATCCACACTTGAAATTATCGATGACCATGCATTTGATGGGATGAAACAAGTCGAATCAATCACCATACCAAAGAGTGTTAGTAAAATTGGCGCATCTGCATTCGGTGGATGCAATAGTCTTGCTAATGTATCTTTCGAAAAGGATTCAGAAATACAAATTCTTGGAGAATATGCTTTTAGAGGATGCCCATTAGAGATTTTTGCTATACCCAAAGGTGTGACCGACATTGGTGCTATGGCATTTTACAACTGTGATCTGAGGTATATTGATATCCCTAATACCGTTAAGCACATAGGGGAGTATGCTTTTGCATATAATAAAATGCAAGAGTTGTATATTCCTGAAAGTGTTACGCAATTGGATGAAAAGGCAATAGATTGCAACGATGTGACATATCTGATACTTCCTGAAAGTGCCAAAAAAGGATCGGTAATCAATACACATGACACAGTAGAAATAAAGTTCAACGGAGACCCCAATAATTTATTTGACGATGATGCAGAAAAGAGCAAGGTTGTTACATATGATCCAGCTGATGAATATAGCTTGAACACAGTAAATAGTATCATTAATCAACTTGATGATGATAGAAGCTGGGCAAAAGAGTATAGTCAATGTGCTGAAGAGGCATTCATTAATCGAACAGATGATAGGGATAAAAGGATCTTTGGATTATACATAAACAATGATTATCAGTATCCTCTTTTTTGCGTGTTTGATGACACAGACGAGTTTGGAATTAATGATCTGAACTTTCATTTATATGAGTGGGAAAGTGCAGAGAATTTCTTAGGAAATATAGATGAGGAAGCTATTAAACAGGAAACCACGCGACTTAATTATTTGGAAATAATGAAAGTACTTGCTCATACAGATGTCATTGACGAAACAATAGAAACTGAAGAAGCTGTTGATTCGGCAATGAACAATGAAAATGCCATTAGCATGGAAGCGTACCAAGAATTCATTGATTCCGGAGAAAGCCTGTATTTTGATATATACGATATGGACGGGGTTGAAAAAGGCAAGGCTTATTCTCTTGAAGATTTTTTTGCAACGAAGAGGGCTAACTCTGATCCAGCGCTATACAAATATTATGATCTGGAATATGCATACATAGATTGTGGTAATGATGGTGTAAAAGAACTCCTGATAAGATATGCCTTTACAGGAGAAATGTCTGAATATGAAGGGGATTATGTATTTGAGAATGTCATAAAATATGTCGATGGAAAACTTGAAGTGTGCGCTGAAGCTTGTTCACATTATAGATATAATGAGACAATAAATGGGTATGGAATAATTAGTGATGCATTTATTGACTTTGCAGGTGCGAATATATGGTCATCAGAAAGAGGAGTTGATAAAAATGGAGTTGTTCATGAAATAAAGTCATCATCGATGTCTTATGCAGAGGCAATTCCTGGAATTTATAGCGGATATTCTTCTGATGAACCGGATTTTTCAGGGCTATCTGATATGTGTAGTGAATTGGGAGAGGATTTTTACGTCTATAAAGCAGAATTTGAATATGGTTCCATGAAAGACCAAAAGATTTATTCTTATGAGTTGTCAGGAAATGAGCAGTACAGAGATGCTATTGAAGATGTTTTCAATAAAGCCAATGTAAAACTGTTACAGTCTGATGAATATGATAAGGTTGTAAAGAGCGTTGTTGAAGAATTTGGTCTGACGGAAGATAGTTTCAATTCGGGAGATCCTGAATTTACAGCATTTCCTGAGACGGCTGGTACAAAGACACTGGAGCCATGGGAAGAAGCATATGAGACTTACCTTTATGACTTGTTATCCGGAAAAGAATACATGCATGATATGTATGAGGTATATTCAATTGCGGGACCGGATGCAAAAGTACTTATAGCGTTGGATGACATTACAGAAGATGGAATTCCGGAGCTCTGGATATATGCTGATTATCATGACGACTATGTGCTCGGAAGTGTATTGTCATATAAAGATGGAAGTCTGATATTTGTAAATGATGCAATGAACAGTTATTATAACCCTGAATCCAAAGCGCTGTATGCGAATGGAGGAGGATATGCAGAAATATTTACTGTTTATGGATTGGAAGACGGAGCCTTTGTCAAGAAGTATGAACTCTGGAATGATGGTGGCTATTACATCATCAATGGAGATAATACAGAGGAGTCAATTTCTGAAGAACAGGCAAATGCAATGATTACAGAATACGAAGATGGGAAAGAAAAATATACTCTTAAACCTATTGAAGTTAGTATTAACAATGTAGAAGATGTAATAGAACAATACTAAGAAAAACGGCTCACTGCTTCCGTGGCAGAGAGCTGTGCTATGTTGAAATCAACCACATGATCATGTTGGGGAATCATTGTGGAAAAATAATTAGTTGGATATTGGGAGAAGTAATAAAAATCTTTTTATTTTTTCTGCAACCTTTTTGAACCTATCAAACTCTATCTATGTGTAAGAACAAAAATCACATTATGGAGGATTAAATCTATGACAATCAAAAGACTTATTTCAACAGTATTAACAGTAGCAACATGTATGACAGTTTTTAGTACAACTGCTTTTGCACAGGAAAAGACAATGCCAGACGGGACACAATTTGATGCAGAATACTATGCATCACAGAATCCTGATGTGGTAGCAGCGCTTGGAAATAGTGAAGCGGCTTTGTACCAGCACTATGTACAGTATGGGAAAGCAGAGGGCAGAGCACCCTTTGCTAATGGGGCTAAGAACACAGCAACAGCAACATCTTCAACAACAGCATCAGGCGTAAAAATGGAAGCCGGTGATGAGGGATATTTAAGGGCAGGATATCTGAGTAACTGGAGCGGTGATTATAAACTTGATGATGACCAGTGGCATTCAGATCCTGCTTATGGATTTGTAAGAGGTGATTACTCATCTGACCCTACATATCAGGCATTAAAGGCTGAAATATTGCAGATGGTTGCGACAAAGGGAAATAACATTCAGGAATACTCTGTTTCTACTTATGAGGGGGATGTTAAGTACTATATCCAGTTATGTGACAACCTTGCTGTTGATCTTATGAAGTCAGGCGCAGTTAAAGGTGCATACATTTTTAATAATCCGGCAGACGGACAGTGGCATATTGGCCATCCTGAGTATAATGAATACAGGGCATGCATTTACGTTAATAATAGATATATAACTTATGAAAAGTGGAACAGGCATCCTGAGGCGCGGGCATACTTTGACGCTGAGACTAAATCACTCATCAAGAACCACTCTAGCAAGATTGAACAGTACAATTAAGCATGGGTGATGTGGCGAAATAATTGGCATATAGGAGAACGCTGTTGAAAACTACAATTGAATTATCAGATAAGGTAAAAGAGTTTATAAAGACCGGAAACGCAGATCTTTTCACCGGAATATATGAAGAATCCTACGGATATCTTCACACCTGCGCGATTCATGTAATGAAAAATGAGGATGAGACACAGGACATTCTTCAGGATGCATATATTGAGATATTTAGGAATCTGTCATCATTAAAAGATCCGGATTCTTTCTTGGGATGGGCAGCAACAATCACTAACAGGAAGAGTTTTGCTGCGCTCAAAAAAGATAGGGACATTCTTGTAGATGAGCGGGTTGACGATGAAGGTAATGTGTCAGATTTTTTTGACAACATCAAAGATGATGAGGCCTTTATTCCTGAAAATATCTTGGATAATGAAGAGAACTGCAGACTGATAAGGGAGATCGTAGATGGACTGAACGAGGCTCAGAGGCTTTGTGTGATCAGCTATTTCTTTAACGAGAAAAAGCAGGATGAAATAGCAGAAGAGTTTGGTATGCCCCTTAACACAGTAAAGTCTCATTTGAGTCGTGCAAAGGCTAAGATCAAAGAGGCGGTAGAGGATATGGAGAAAAACAAGGGTACAAAGCTCTATGCTCTTGCGCCGTTTATGCTGCTTCTTTTTGCAAAAGAGGCGAAGGCGTGCGATGTTCCGCCGATGCCTAAGGCACTTTCGGAGGTCGTTGAGGAAAGCGTACGAGCAACAGAAAAAGTTGGACAGGCTGCTGGTGCAACAGCCAAAAAGGCAGCAGGGGTGATGAGCGGTAAGAATATCGTTATCACAGGAATTGCTTTATTAGTGGCAGCAGGAGTGATTAGTGCTGTAGTAATTAATTCAAATCACAAGGGTCAGAATGTAGTTGATGAAGCTGTAGCTGTTCATGAAGATGAATCTGATAAGGAAAATGCTATTTCTGAAGTGGCGACGGATAATACTCAGAGCAATGAACAGACAGGCACAGTAACTGGACAGGATTTATCTACAACCGATATGATTTCAGAAGATATACAGAAAACTGCTGAACTTTTGCTTGATTGTTCTGAATATGAATCTATTGGATTTGCTTATGGTGGAGTTATTCCTGTACAAAAGAATGGACTTTGGGGTGCTGTAAATTATGAAGGAAAAGAAATTGTTCCTATTCAATACAGTAATTTCTTCAGAGCTCCAGATAAAGAAGGATTATTTATCCTTCAGGATGGAAATGGCACATACTATCTTTTTAATGCTGATGGCAAAAACTTATATCAGGGCACAGATGAAGTTATGGCAAGTGGTTCCTTCTATGCAGTGATGACCGGAAACATTGATGGAGACTGGCAGAAGTCACTTGTTAAATATTATGATCTTAATGGAAATGAGGTGGCTCAGACAGATAGATTTGATTCAGCAGATCTTTTATATGGGTCATGTGAAGACGGAATCACTGTTTATGAGAATTATGAATCTGAGGAAGAAAACCATGCATTTGAAAAGATAGGAATATTACGAAGCAGTGGGAATATTGACTGGCTTGGTACTCTTTATGATGGAAAGATAATTCAGACCGCTGATGGCAGAGATGTTGAGACAGCGGCGGATGCGCAGTCTATGAGGGTGAGGCTTACTCAGTGTCCGGTTTCAGGAGTAAACAATGGATATTTCCTTATGTTTGCAAGGTCAACTCCGGATTTTGGCGTTGAGTTGTACTCCACTGATTTAGAAAAAATTGGATCACTTGATTGCGTCAAATTGGTAGGAAATGGTGATAACCTGTCTTCAAACGAAAGTTCTTTTAACGAAGAAAACTGGTTCAGAAGCTACTTCCTTGATGGAGCAAGTAGGGTAAACTATGGCTCTAAAGTTGTGGCATCGATAGATGGTAGGGATTACTTGCTTGATCTTTCCAAGGTTGGAGAGAATAATAGCAACCTAAGTGAAGCGCTTATTTGCTCGTATGACGGAATATATATGAGCGATTCTGAACTTTGGCTTGTTAATAAGGGCGATGAATGGGGCTACATTGATCAATCGGGAAGAGAACTGTCTATGTTTGAAGATGCTTCATCATTTGTAAATGGATGTGCGCTGATCAGGGAAAACGGAGAAGCAATCCTTATTGATGAGCAGATGAATAAATTACAAGTGCTGGGAGAAGCCACTTCTGTATCTGCAGATGGAGAAATGCTTATGATCAGAAATGATGGTCAGATTTTACTATACGAGGTTAAGTGAATTTTTTAGCGCAAGCGAAGTTACTATTAACAATGTTGGGTAACCTTCAGTAAAACTCTTTTTCTAATATGAAACCCAGAACACTGAAGTGTTCCGGGTCAGAGTGTAGACAAAGTGATTGATCAATATACATACCTTATGGCTGCCCTTCTTTACATTGCAAGACTAAAGGATTCGGCCCAGACTTGCTTTTACCTATTATCGGACTGGATGTGATAATTAAAGTGTTTAGTCCGATGTTTTTTTATCAATTTCGGAAAATTTGAAATGACGAATAATGGAAAATC
>CAMORK010000005.1 GCA_946623755.1 uncultured Butyrivibrio sp.
TGCTGTCAAGGGTGGCGTGCGGCTACCACAACCTACATATCTGCATTTTCAAGGTCCATTCTGAGCCTGTTTTTTTGACCCAGTTTTTTTCATAGATCACTTGACACTATCTAGGTTTTATCGGATGCCTGATCACGGTTCTTAGTTTCTCAGGTGCTACCTTCCTGGCATCGCTCAAATAAATCTCGTGATGAAGTCTTTTGTCTGTGATATCCGGTGCATATCCCTGCTTCTCCATATACTCATGCATCATCGCTACAGTCGCAGGCTCATCATCATATGGTCCGACATGCAGGCATTGAATACAGAGGCCTTCTTCTATAGTCAAGAACTCCACCTTGGAAAAATCCTGTTTTTTCTTTTCCGTAGCCTCTGAAACTGCCCAATCAAAATCATTTGGTGTCACAAAATCCGGGAGCCGTATCACAGAAATCCAGTTGAACACTTCCTTGTGCGTGTAATCCACGCCTTCAATTCCATCCTGCCACCAAAAGCCTTCAAGCGGGGGCACAACATAATCGAAATATCCTTCAATTCTATGGTCACCCTTTTTGCTCATTTTGATGGTAAAAGAAATTGCGTAAAGCATACCAATTGCTCTTTTATAATCACCGTCTTCCTCATTAGGGTCGCCCGCACCGCGGATAGCAACAAAATTCATCTTAGGCACAGTTACAATTTCTGGTTTTGATGCCGGCATATAAAATTCTTTGAATTCTTTTTTATAATCAAATGCCATAGTTTAACCTCTCCACAAAAATGGTCCCTTGACTCCGTCCCTGGGACCATTTCAGGTATCCTTCTCCTCGTAAGGTTTGTTCCAGGATCCAATTTCGATTAGATTGCCTTCCGGGTCTGCGATGTAGCAGGTTCTCTGGCCCCAGGGTTCAAGCTCAGGTTCTAGCACCGATATTGCACCGCCTTCGACTGCCTTTTTGAATGCAGCATCAACTTCCTCAAAGGTATCCACATAGAGTGCGATCTCAGAATGTCCGTTGAGTCCTTTAACATATTCATACTTTCTGTTTGTCATCTTCTCGAAGTCCCCTCTTCCATACAACAGGAAAAGAGTTCCATCCTTAACCAGATACACATTGGAGGTATCCTCCGCTTCTTTTATCTCAAATCCCAGAACATCTCTGTAGAATCTGACCATCTTGCCCATGTCTTCCACCAAAAGTCCAAATCCATCAAGTCTCATTTCTCATCCTCCTTATAAACATCATTCATATTCCTGACAATTGTAGCCAGCCTCTCTCGCGCTTCCTTCGGTTCAAGAAGCTTCGCCTTGTCTCCAAAAGTCATGATCCAAGTCACAAGGTTCTCCATATCTGTATAGTCCGCCGTAAACAGCAGTTTTCCGTCATCCTGTTCCACAAAGCACTCGGGGCCAAACTCTTCTACCAAACGCCACTTCACGTCTTTTGTAAAAAGAGCTTTCACCTTTATTCCACCCGGAAACACCTTTTCAGTTGATAGATCCGGCGCAGGAACACTTCTGCACTTAAACTCCGCATCTGACTCACCGACCTTATCCATTCGATTCAGTTTAAACAGGCGAAAGTCTTTTCTATTAAGGCACCATCCCCAAACGTACCAGTTGGACCACTTGAACACCACATAGTATGGCTCAATCCTGCGACTGCTCTCTCCGGTCTGACTGTAATACTTAAATGTCAGCATGTGCCTGTTTTCTATGGCGCTTTGTATGGTTTCTATCTTGGGAGCAAGCGTATCCCGGTACCAGGACGAGAGATCGATCAGAATGGAATCACGGCCGCTCACAAATTCAGATGAACCTGCACTGATCTTTTCCATGAGCTGCCCGTAGTACCTGCTGCCACTGATACTGTCAAGGCTCCTGAGTCCCGCAAGGATCATCTGCATATCTTTTGACGTAAGAAGAGTCCTGTCCATCCGGTATCCATCCATGATCCTGATACCTCCACCAACTCCCTGGGTAGTTTGTATCGGAATCCCGGCTCTGCACAGATCCTCTATGTCTCTGTTTATGGTTCTCTTTGATACTTCAAACCGCTCTGCAAGTTCCGGAGCCGTAGTTTTCTCCTGCTGCAGCAGCACGGACAATATCCCAATCTGCCTGTCTATCTTCATTTTCGCTCTCTTCCTGCTCCCTGAATATATGATATCAATCCAAACATGTCATCTGTATGTCATGTTTATTATAACAAAAAACCGGCAAAGATTCTCACCTCTGCCGACCGATTTCCCCGCGATCTCTAGCTATTTTTTTTTCACCTGAAGCTCTGCAAAAGACACATAGTGCTTAACCACAAATTCATCCCCGGCATTTTCTTCAAGCATCTTCATATGCTCTTTATCCCAGGCCTCAAGCTGCTGCTCGTTCATTGCAGCTCCAACTCCTCTGCACGCACGCATTCTGCCATGCCACCCTTCCCTGGTAAAAGACACATCGACTCTGAATTCATCTCTTTTCACCAAGTCAAAAGATGACAATAGCGCATCCGGAACATAAACCGGATGAACCGTATCACCGTAAGAGGACCAGTTTGGATTATGCTTTAGGATGATTTCCTCACTCTTTCTGGCTATCGCATCTTCGTAAGGAAGCCATCCCATATACAGGATAAGGAGCTTTCCTCCGGGTTTTAGCATTCCTGCAAATCTATCTGTTATGACCTCAGCATTCAGATACCAGATGCACTGGCACACGGTGATGACATCAAACGTATTGTCCGGATAACTAACCTCTTCCGCAGGACACGCGTAAAACTCAATGTCCATTCCCTGCTGATCCGCCAGCTCTTTTGCCTGCGCTATCTGATTTTCCGAGATATCTGTTCCAATCCACTTCGCTCCGTACCTGTACATGTTGCGCGGAAGGACTCCGGTTCCTGTTCCGATATCAAGCACTTTCTGGCCGTCTCTGCATAGTCCCATATCCAGAATGCACTGATAGAACTCCTTAGGATAAATGTCACGGTATTTAGCATAGTCTTTTGATGTATTTCCCCAATCAAACGCCTTGCCGTTATCGATGTCTGAAATCTGCATGACTGATTCTCCCTTCAAGTCTATACCTATATACATTCTATACTATTTTGAACCTCGGGACGGAGTCAGGGTTCATTTCTCACAAACATTTTTTATCTTCTTCCCCAAAGCTCTGTAGTCTTCTGCAAAAGAAGCTGCTTCATCCTTCAAAACCTTTAAATCACCTGCCCTGGCGGCTGCCTCAAGCTCTTTTGCCCGCTCGCCAAGTGTACATGCTCCGATTGAAATCGACATGCTCTTTATGGAATGCACCAGAAGCGCATAATCCTCATAGAATTCCCGTTCCAGCAGATCATCAAGCTGCCGCGCCTTCTCCGGAACAGATTCCGCATAGGTCCCCAGGGCGAAAAGATAATCATCCTCATCACCACAGTACTCAAGCCCCTTTTCGCAATCCAATTCCGGTATTTCCCTAATCCTGTGCAAAACATCCAAGTCCTGATCCTGATCAGAGTTTTTCTCTGCCTCTTCCTCCACCTTACCGCCTACGTACTTCTTCAGCATCTCTTCCATTTCGGAAATATTTACAGGCTTTGACAGGTAGTCTGTGAATCCATCATCAATAAGCCTTTCACGGTCTCCCTGTATTGCGCTGGCTGTCAAGGCAATTATCGGCAGCCCCTCCGTCTTTTCCGGATGGACCTTCCTTAGTTTCTTTAAGGTTTCAACTCCGTCCATCCCCGGCATGCGATAATCCATGAAAACAAGATCATAGGTCTTTTCCCCGATCATACTGATGCATTCTTCTCCGTTTGAAGCCGTCTCTACAACCATTTTTGTCCGCTTCAAAAGACCTTGTATCACCTGCAGGTTCATCGGTGTGTCATCCACAACAAGAATTCTCTTTCCAGGCGCGGTAAATACACTTCTTTTGTTTTTCCGGGTTTCCTGAGTGATCTTTTTTACTTTAGGGTCAAAATCTCCGATAGCCTCGGGATCAGAGATTCCCTGCCAGATTTCAAATGAGAACGTAGAACCCTTTCCATACTCGCTTGTCGCAACCAGTTCCGAACCCATAAGATGGACTAGTTCCCTCGATATGGACAGTCCCAGCCCCGTACCTTCAATATTTCTGGTTCTGGAAATATCGAGTCTGTCGAAGGGGGTAAAGAGCTTTTGCATTTCCTCCGGCTTTATTCCTATGCCGGTATCCTTTACCGAAACCGCAATCCTGACCTTTTTGTTTTCATAGTCAATCTCTCTGCACTTAATATCAAGGCACAGACTTCCCTTCTCTGTATACTTAACTCCGTTGGTCAGAAGGTTGGCCAGTACCTGTTTTACTCTGAGCTCATCACCATAAAGGCCCTTAGGAAGGCTTTTGTCCGTTTGTATCACAAAGTTTATGCCCTTGGTTTCCGCTCTTAACTGGATCAGATTGTAGAGATCGATAATAAGATTCTGCAGAGAATATGCATCTTCCACAAGCTCGATCTTTCCTGCTTCTATCTTGGAGAAATCGAGTATGTTACTGATAATTCCCAGAAGGCTGACACCCGCTGTATTGATATTGTCGGCATATGACAGAATATTCTCGTCTTCGCTCTCGCGCATTATCATCTCATTCATACCAAGAATAGCCGTGATCGGCGTTCTGATCTCATGGGACATATTGGAAACAAAGCCGCTCTTTGCTCTGCTTGCTTCTTCCGCGGACTTAAGCGCCTGGGCAAGAGCCTCCTGCTGGGACATAGACTCACGTATCTGAGCGTCTATATCAGAGAATCCCACTCCAACAGCGTGAATAACGTGGTCATCTCTTTCATCGCTAAGTCTGACTCCTGCCATACTAAGCATCTCATAGCTCTCGTTTCCGTCCTTAATCGTCAGGTACCTGAAAAAGATAACCTTCTCTTTTGCAAGAGCCATCCTTATGTTGGCGGGATTAATAAACCTAAAAAACTTCTCTGCATATCCTTTAGCCACATACTTATTACCATATTCAGTCAGTGTAGCAAGGAAGGGGAAGTGCTGTCCTGTTTCAAAAGGAAGAGTAAAACTATCATCCCTCTTGTAACAAATTGCATCATCGGTATCAAGGCTCACATAATAAACGCCTTTGTAATCCGAAGAAAGGGCCTTTATCATGTTATCCTGTTCAACTCCCTTTTTCTCCTGCTCAAGGAGTTCCTCCTGCATCGCCAGCTGCTCTTCCAGCTCCTGCTGCTTAACGCGGTTCTCGGCTTCATTTACTTCCATCTCCATCTTAGCCTTGGCAGACTGCCTCTGCTGGATAAAGATCAGAACAAACATGCCAGCAAGAACCAGTGCTGTGAGTATCGACTGGATAAGGCCTCTTGATATTATGGACTGAGATATAGTATCTATCTGCTCTCCGATTATACTTTCGCGGATAAGATAAGTCAGCATCCAGTCTGTGCCTCGCACCGGAACATAGTACAGGGTCTCATTTATGCCGTTATAGGTAAAAGACACTACGCCGCTTGTCCCATTTTCGAAATCATCTATAAACTTCTCATAGGAAGAATTCTTTTCATAAACAGCATTCTTCATTGCATCAAGAAGATTATCCTCGCTGGCGAGTCCGCCCAGAACCATATCTGTAAGTGCCACGCCCGACTCCGTATAAATATTGCAGAATGTGGTACTGTTGTTGGAAGAGAGAGAAACGTTCTGCAGCATGGTACTCATATCGATTTCCATAAAGCAGACAACAAGTTTTTTCCCTTCCACCATAAGATTGTCGGCAGGTACTGCGATTATGACCTTCTTCTCCCTGCTGTCTAAATTCTTTATAGAAATCTCGGGCTCTGATATAGTAACGTAATCAATCTGATACTGATCTATATCAGATCTGGTCCCCCTTGAGGTATAGATAAGGCCATTGGCATCTATGAACGCAAACTTATCAAGATCGTACAGCTGTTTCATTCTCAGCTGATAAGTCCTAAGGTTGTCAAAACTCTCAAGGTCCCCGGCTTCTATAAGACCAAGTGCTGTATCAAGATCTCTTATATAATTATCCAGCACAGCCGATACTACCTGCTCTCGCCTTCCGGCCAGCTCACTAAGATATAAAAGGCTGACATTCCTTACTACAGATTTTGTATCATTGCCGGCTTTATTGCCGAGCATAAAAGTACCCAGCACCAAAATGGCAGCTACGATAGCAGTGCCGCTTATGGCAATCGACAGGATTTTATTCCCCTTCTTATCAGTCTTCATAAATCAACCATTCCTTATCAGCAATCTCATATTACGCAGTTTTCTATAATAATTGTACTACATGGCGGCATTAAATACATGTAATAATGATAAAAGGCTCCGGATCGCTCCGAAGCCTTAATAATCTATCCTATATTCAGTTATTACTCTTTATTTATTTCATGCCTTCCCAAAACCGCTCTTTTTCTGTGAAAACAACCGTAGACTGTTTTGATATTTCCGGTTTTATCTCCTTTTCGCTGATATCATCGGCAAACAGTGCAGCCTTCTCAGGATCAGCGTATATTTCCTCTTCTTTTGTGACACGAGTTTCGATCTTTTCTAAATCCGCCATAGTCCTGCCCTCCCAAAAAGAAAAAATATTAATTTATATCTATATTATACCACTCATTTTTAAAAGAGTCGAAGCTGATTGTCGATGTAGGATTTCATCTCCACGTCGTGGATCACGTCGCCTTCATGATAACCTCCTATCAAAAACGGCGAGTCCGGGTCGTGGAGCTTCATGTTGCGCTTAACAGCCTCTGTGTCGTTGTTGGCGTAGCAGTATCTGCACAGATGCCCGCAGCTGTCGTAGGCGCCTATGTCGCCGGAAAGGTAGCAGGCACATTCTTTTCTGGCAGGCTTTTTGTTAGGAACAATGAGCGTTGCTCCGATGGCCTTTTCGTATGTTTCCACCGTCATGCAGCCTCTGCAGTCAGCGCCGTACTCCGAAAGGAAATCCCCCTCTCCGCAGGGTTTAACCACCATGCCATGTTCTCCTGCTATCTTTATGATCTCTTTTCCCAGAAAATGTTTATCTTCTCTTGAAACCGCAACAGCCTGCGGGAAATTTCTTTTGACCTTCTCATAAAGATCGATAAAGCTTATGACAACAGTCCGGGTATACCCATCAAGTGCAGCTGCCATCTGCTTAAAGGCCTTAAGATGGTACTCCACAGTATACCTGTCACTTACCAGTATCGGATCATACCTCCATCCGATGCAGTCAATTCCAACCATCCCCGACAGCACCTTAAAGTCCTCCAGGATCTTGTGCTTATCAGGCACTTTCGGCTCGATATCCCTTCCATAGGGAGTTATGGTCACAAACCAGTACTGTCCGTAGTCCTTTATCACATCCATATACTCAAAAAACGGCGCAGGATTCTTGGAACAGAATCCCACAACATCCACAGTATCGGGGCTAAGCCTGTATCTGCTGACCTGTTCGGGATTAAACGGGTTTCGAACACACACCAATCCCTCTTTGAACCTGTTTGCCAGCCACTTAGGATAAAAAGCCGGAATATCGGTTCTCTGTCCGGTGTTTATTATCATATCAATACAATCTCTTTCTTATGCAATCATCTGATATAAACAAATGTCGTCTTCCTGAATGCCTGAATGATCCTGATGACCCCGGAATAGAAAATACCGAAGCAGTACATATAGACCGCCGTGTTGGTCCTTCTGGCAAGTACTATACAGCCTATGGCTATCACCACATCCACAAGGCCGTGAAAGAGCTTAAGTCTCCAGGATTTTCCACCGTTCCCGTGAGCCTCGTTTGACCTCAAAATCTCGACCAGTCCCGAGAAAAGGTGGAGCACTGCCAGATATAACAGTACATAAATTCTTGGAACATCCACCAGTGCGCCCGTAATAAGAGCAAAATCGAAAAGCACGACTCCACTGTAAAGAATGAGTCTGCCTCCCACCATATATCTTGCCATAGTAAAGTAATAGCCAAGTTTAGCGACTCCCGAAACCAAAAAGCCCATCGCCATAAAGGCAATTACATATTCATAAGCATCTCTTGGATATATTGCCATGACAATTGCAGTTATGATCATGATTATGCCAAATGATGCATTCTTTAGTTTCTGTAGTTTTGTCATCCCGATTTCCTCAGATCAAGTTCTATAGGAATTACAAATCCGGCGTGGTTTATGCCGGCCTTTGATATTTCATCTGTAACCATTCCCTTTTGCTGCAAAGCTCCCTCGATGAATTTACCGATAAAAGATTTGTTTTTGGAGTCATCCGGTATCAGTTCGTATTCATCTTCATAAGTGGCAAGGTCAAAATCCTCTATAATCTCACCCGAGAGCTCCTCTCCAAAGCTCTTCCAGTCCGCACTGGCACTAAGCTGTCTCTTTTTGATGATTTCTCTTATCCTGTCACCGTATTTATCCATTACAGCGGTGTCATAAGTGTCTTTTTCAAAAGAGTCCACATCGCCCCTTAAATATCTTAGCGCATATACCATCTGAGTGAAGGCCTTTTCGTAATCTGAAGGATTGTCCTTTAAAACCTCCATGTAGTCGCCCCAGGCAGGCATATATTTATATCTGGCAAAAGAGTAATCGGGGAAATGTCCTGCTCTGCCGTGCCCCAGATTCATGATAGAGTTCTCATTGATCTGGAAAATACTGTTCGTATAAAGACCTTTTTCTATATCATCGGGCGCAGACGGATTGTGCCTGAATTTGATAAGCCTTGCATATTCCTCTCCGTCTTTTTCAAGTATCTCGTAAAAAGACCTGTCAATATTGTTGATTACAAGAGAAGGAGTTCCTGCAAAATACATATGAGCCCAGGTGTCTGCCAGAACATGCATTGCTATTCCCGCATGCTGAAGAGACTTACCCCTGGCAAGTCTTACGGTCTTTTCAAGAAGATCTCCGTTAGGGCCACAGATAAGCCTGTATTTGCTCATATATCTCTTTGAGCGCTTTTCTTTAGTTGCATAAAGATCTTTTGGAAGAAAATGAAATGACGCCCAGATTCTTGTTATATCCTGAAGGCCTATGATATCAGTCCTTGTATCCATCATCTCCAGCTGAAGCTGAGTAGTGGCTGCTTTTGTGGGCGCCTTTATCTTAGATAAAAAAGTAGCCGAACACAGATCCACAAACTGAGCGCAATAGCATATATCCAGGCTCTCCTCATGTGAATACCCCGCCAGATATGCCGCGCAATATGTAGCATAATAATGGAAATCTTCCTGCATTATTCACTCTCCCCTGTTGCTGCTTTTTCCTGATCTTCACTTATCTTTGCAGTCATGAGTCCATCCAAATGATTTCTGTATTCTGCGGCATTCATGTTAAGCTTTGGATCATAGCATTCATAAATGCTGCTGACTTTAACCGACTCATCCCATCCGCACTTTCTTCTGACAGTGTTCATACTGTTTCCGACTATCCTGATCCCCTCTTTGATCTCAGGCTCGGAAGTAACATTAGTAAGTACACAGAACTTGACTCCGTCAATTCTTCCTATCTTGCAGTCTTCCCCAAAAGCATCTACAAGCATGTCTGCAAATACCATTATAGCCCCATCGCCTTCATCATGTCCGAAATTATCGTTGATTTCTCTGAAATTCTCAATATTGAGCATGACGGCACAAAAGTCGCCTTCTCCGGAAGTACTGCTGTTTATTAGCTGGTCAAGCCTGATATCAAATCCTCTCCGGTTAAGAACCCCTGTCAGATTGTCAACATTTACATCATTGCTCTGGAAGCTGACAAATAATATAAGACACGCCAATGCACCTGCAGAATATGAGGCATTCAAGCCATTGTAAAAGACCTGTATGATGGTTCCCACAAGGGCAAACACCGGCAAAACATACAGCGTCCTTCTGTAATCATCAAGAACATTTTTTCTGAATATCACAAGGTAGATCGTGACAAGGAATATGAACAGAGCCAGCAGCACTGCCCTTACAATGAAAAATCTGCCCCTGTAATATGCTGTTCTTTCAAAGTAGAAGAACCACTTCAGTGTGAATATCTGGTCGATAAGTACAAGAGCCATGTTTAATGATGCAAAAATCTGGAAAATGACCTTAAATATCTTTCGCTGCTTTCTGTTCTTTTCATCCATCCAGCAGTCTATATATATCACGGAAAAGAGAACGATAAGCGGGTCTCCTAGAAACATGGCAAGGTTCCCGAGAAAAGCCATAATAATATAGGATCCACCCCTGTTCTCACCTATCCGGGCAAAGGTATCGGCTACCACAAGTACCAAGGTACATATGAGCATATATGTAAACATTCTTCCGGTCTTGACTCTGGTTCCTCTCCTTTGAAAGGCCAATATTATAACAATAATAAATACTGTAAAAAAGTTGTTTACCTGCCAACCTTCTATAGTCATAATATGTCATCCTTCCGAAATTACGCACAACACTACTCTTTATTTTATCAAATCAAAAGGAGCCTCACCAGCGTTTTGCCCGGTAAAGCCCCATTGTTTATGAATGTTTAATACTTCTTATACTTCTTCAACATAATTAACAAATTCTTCATTACTTAGCATGTTCAGTACCTCGTCATGAGACCTCTTCTTGTCCAGATCAAGATCAAGGATAAGTCCCGTGTCGGAAGACTGAAGGGTCTTTCCCTGGCTCTTTGTCATGCTGATAATGGTAAATCCCTGCTCTGATAGGAGGCTTCTGAGTTTATTTACACCGCGGCTTTTGTTGACTTCAATGTAAATGCTCATGAACTTACTGTATCCCTCAACCTTGTTTGAGAGCTGCTTTAAGAGGATGTTTGAAAATCCTACCATGATAAGGCACACGCAGCCGATCTCCAGATATCCGGCGCCAATGGCCATGCCCATACAGGAAGTCACCCATAATGTTGCGGCTGTGGACAGTCCCTTTATCTGCTTTCTGCCTGTTACCAGAATTGTACCTGCACCAAGAAATCCTATGCCGCTGACAACTCCGGCAGGAATTCTGCTGACATCGGCGCTTAGTCCCGGCAACATGGACAGATAGATATTAAGTGCGGTAGCAGCGGCGGATCCAAGACTTACCAGCGCATGTGTCTTGATTCCGGCACTATGATGCTTGATGATCCTCTCCCATCCGACCAGGCCACCGAAAACGGTAGCAATGACAAGCCTGATTGCCACAGCAATACTGCTCGTTCCCTGCAGATAATCAATAATCGTTGCTAAAGTCATATCATACCCCTTTAAAGAGCGTACAGAGTATTGTCCTCAAAGGTAAGGAATACTGTATCGCCTACTTTATAAATCTTTTTATTCTTAGGATTGTACTCCTGGATCTTAACAAAGCTCTCGCCGACTTTGATGCGATAATCCTGGTATGCGCCCATAAAGCATGAATAATCAACAATACCCTTGATAGCACCGGCATCAGAGAGAGTTGCTCCCTCAGGTCTTAGTACAACGTCGCATTCGGATCCAGTCTCAAGGTTTCCGGTTGCACATCTTACTGCTGCCCCGTCAATCTCAACCATGTCCTGACCTGTAACTTTGGCCTTAAGGAAATTACACTCACCAATGAAATCAGCAACAAACTTGCTGTTTGGATAGTAATATGCTTCCTGAGGCGTTGCTACCTGCTCCACAATACCCTTGTTCATGATGATGACCTTGTCTGAAATAGCCATAGCCTCTGACTGGTCATGTGTTACATAAATAGCTGTGATGCCTGCTTCCTGCTGGATACGTCTTATTTCTGTTCTCATTGAGACCCTGAGTTTGGCATCAAGGTTTGATAAAGGCTCATCGAACAATAAAACTCCCGGCTCAATAACCAGTGCTCTTGCCAGCGCAACTCTCTGCTGCTGTCCACCTGAGAGCTGGTTTGTCATACGATTCTCCATACCTTCAAGTCCAACCAGTGAGAGGATGTCGGTAACCTTTTTCTTGATCGTCTCAGAATCCATCTTGCGCAGCTTAAGTCCGTAAGCTACGTTATCGAAAATATTGTAGTGAGGCAGGAGCGCATAGCTCTGGAAAACCATTGCTGTATCACGTTTATTGGGAGTCAGCGCATTTATGGGCTCTCCTCCCAGATAGATCTCGCCCTCATCCGGTGACTCAAATCCTGCGATCATACGAAGTGTTGTTGTCTTACCGCATCCGGAAGGACCAAGCAGTGTAACAAAGCTGCCGGGCTCAATCTCAAGGTTCTGATCTTTTACTGCATAAAAATCTTTCCCGGTCTTGGGATCTTTATAAATCTTTGAAATGTGTTCAAGGCGTACGCCCTTTTTCTCTTTTGCCATTTTATCCACCTATCTCGCATTTTCATGCGGCCTTCAATTCATCTTTGGTTTATTTAGTCTTCTATGTTGACTTTGCGGCTTGTTCCGAAGTACTTCATGAATATGTTCATAAGAAGAACCGCCGTATAAGTGATAATAATAAGGATAGTCGCAAATGCACATGCTATTCCGTAAGCGCCTTTCTCCGCGAACTCATTAATCTGAACGGTAATGAGAAGGTAAGAAGGTGTAACAAGAAGAATGATAGCACTGATGGCTGTTATGCTCCTTACAAATGAAGTAACAAAGCCGCTCAGAAAACTGTCCTTGATAAGAGGAAGCGTAACTGTCATGAATACCTTAAAGCTGTCTGCACCCATGTCATAAGCCGACTCCTCTATGCTCTTATCGATCTGACGAAGTGCGGAAATTCCGCTTCTTGTACCGGTAGGAAGGCTTCGTACCACGAATACGATTACCAGGATAGCTCCTGTTCCGTAGAGTCCCTGAAGGAAGCCTGTTCCGAAGATACCACCTGAAAATCCTCTGATGTATCCGATACCAAGAACCGTTCCGGGAACTGCCATAGCCAGCATTGATACCGCCTCGATGAATCCCTTTGCCTTAAATTTTCTCTTTACGACCAGATATGAGATTATCATGGACAAAAGAGCTGTTATAGGAGCTGAAATAAGTGAAAGGATAAAGCTGTCCTTGAATGCCTTAAATCCTTTGTACTTGCTAAATACCTGACCGAACCACTTGAATGTCAGGTGGAAATCATATCCCCAGGTTCTGAACATCGCACCAAAGGGTACACAGATGTACATGATGATTACAAAGATTGCAAGACCTGAGCAGAGGATTGTAAGCGGTACGGTAACGCTCTTATCGGTAATCAGCATACGTTCTCTGGATGCCTTACCTGAAAGTGTTGCAGTACTCTTTGCCTCGAGATAATACTTCTGAACAATGAACATAAGAAGTGTGATTGCCAGAAGAACTACCGCCATGGCAGCTGCACCCTGCTTGTCATAAGCACCTGTGATCTGCAGGTAAATCGTTGTTGCAAGTGTATCGTATGAACCACCGATGATCATAGGGTTTGCAAAATCCGCAATAGACTCGATGAAGGTTACAAGGAATGCATTTCCAAGTCCCGGAAGTATAAGGGGAAGTGTAACCGTCATAAATACCTTGAATCTGGAAGCGCCCATATCTCTGGCAGCTTCTTCAAGGGAGGGATCGATATTTTTCAAAAGACCCTTGAGCATCATGTAGCATACAGGGAAAAATGTAAGGGTCTGGACTATTGTAATACCCCAGAAGCCATACACACTGTTGTCATAGATATGTAAAAGAAATCTTGTGATGATACCTGCTTTTCCGAAAAGCATGATCATTGAAAGCGACAAAACAAATGGAGGTGAAACTACAGGAAGCATTGATACTACCTTAAAGAGACCTTCCATGAATTTTGTGCGAAGTTTGACGTAAACCTCAACATAGGCAAACAGAAGGCCTATGAGAGCCGATGCAATTCCAACCAAAAATCCAACCTTAAGAGTATTTGTAATAGCACGCCTGAAGTTAGGCAGATCCATTACTCTCTTAAATGTATCAAGTGTTACTCCCTCTTCCGTCACAAAACTGTCCACCAACAGGATTGCCAGCGGATACAGGATAAAGACTGTAAGAAAAACCACCAAAACTATAATGGTTGTCACCATAATGGGATCAGCCATCAGCTTTTTTCTGTCAAGGCTGGCGCTTTGACTCTTTGCCATTTTGAAATCCTCCTCGAATTAGCTTAAAAGAGAAGGGAGGATGGATCAGCATCCTCCCTATTAATAAACCCCGTATTTATTATTCGGTCTGGAAACGATCATCTGCTGCGCTTCCAAGTGCATTCATAACTTCTTCGACGTAAGTTGTTGTGTTCTGCTTGGCATCTTCGAAGTCGTAATCCATAACGTTCTCGGGATCAAGGCCGAACTCTGTAGCGATCTCTGGCTGCTTAGCGTTGTCGATAACAAGGAACTGGTAAGAACCGTTCTGAGCTGCAAGCTCTACGCAGTCAGGGCTGAGCGCATACTCGATCCAGAGCTTAGCTGCATTTGGATGCTGACATCCCTTGAAGATAGCTGTTGCACCAACCTCGTAGGATGTTCCTGTTGAAGGAATTACAAGACCGATGTTGCCATATCCGTTGTCAACGATCTGTGTGATACCATCATGAAGGAATCCGATACCAACAACACACTCACCTGTACCAACGTTCTTAGAAGGGCCTGAACCTGACTTTGTGTAAACTTCGATGTTCTTGTCGAGGTCAACAAGGTACTGGATACCTTCGTCGTGACCATACTTCTGGATCATTGTGTTGATAACAAGCTTGGCTGTTCCGGCTGTGTTGTAGTTTGAAAGCCAGATAAGTCCTTTGTACTTCTCATCAAGAAGATCCTTCCAGTCTGCAGGCTCCTCAATGCCCATTCTTGAAAGCTCGTCTTTGTTGACCATGAATCCAAGGATTCCCTTGTAGATACCATACCAGTATCCGTCTGCATCGCGATACTTGTCAGAAAGAAGGTGACTTGCATTCTGAGCATCATATGCCTCAAGAAGTCCCTCTGAAGCTGCTACGTTGTAAGGATCTGTTGTTCCGCCGAACCATACATCACCTGAAGGATTTCCGTTCTCCTCTTCGATCTTACTCTGAACTTCACCTGTTGACAGTCTCTGATACTGAACCTTGATTCCATAGAGTTTTTCAAAGTTCTCACAAGCTGCTGCGAGGTATTCCTCCTCACATGAACCGTAAACGACAAGCTCTCCATCTGCCTTGGCTGCTTCGATAAGAGCATCCATTCCTGAGCTCTCAGCCTCAGCTGCAGGCGCCTCTGTCTCAGCGGGAGCTTCTGTAGCTGCAGGAGCCTCACTGGTTGCTGCAGGTGTCTCAGGTGCAGCCTCTCCGCATCCGAACAGACTCAGTGTCATAAGTCCCGCCAATACCAATGCTAATTTCTTTTTCATAATTCTTCTCCTTTCCATTTCGGATCATTGATAAATTAATCATAAAAAAAAACAGAAATCGGTAATACCCAAATTTCTGTTTTTTTATCCAAAATTCTGAACAAATCTTATCACCCTGTCATGGCTGATTTATTTCACAAAATCCGACGGTGATCTGTCGGTGTATTTTTTGAATACGGTGCTGAAGTATTTGTAATCAGAAAAGCCCGTCATCTCAGAGACTTCATAAATCTTGTAGGTTCCGGTTTCGAGGAGTTTGATTGCCTGCTGAACCCTGTACTTGTTGAGGAAATCCAGATAGGTCTGACCTGTCGCCTCTTTAAACTTGCGTGAGAGATAGCTTCCGGAAACACCTAGTTCTTCTGAGAAGGTCTCTAAGCTTATCTTTTCAGAGTAGCGCTCCCTGGTCTCCTTGAGCACTTTCTGGATATAGTCATTGTCGCCCTCGCTCTTTATAAAGAGAGCATCGATATCTTCTGCGGTTTTGATCTTGGATGTAAGCTGGCGAAGCTGGTTTTCCTTCTCTATCTCGGTGATGATCTTGCTGATATTTTTCTTGAGCTCCTCTTCATCCACCGGCTTCATAAGATACGCCGAAACGCCTAGCTCAATGGCTTTCTTGGCATACTCAAAATCAGCATAGCTGGTCATTATGATAGCCTTAAAATCTGCTATCTCCTGCCCCTTTCTTATCATTTCTATGCCGTTCATCATAGGCATCATTATGTCAGCAAGCACAATGTCCGGTGAAAGCTCTTTTATCTTCTCGACACCTTCCTTGCCGTTTGCTGCCTCTCCGACTATGGTGCACCCCATGGATACCCAGTCCATGGTATATGCAATTCCCTTGCGGATGATATCCTCATCCTCTGCAATCAAAACTCTGTACATTTATCTCCTCTTTACCCGGCATTCCCGGGGGCAATCCTCTTTGGAAGCGTAAGTCTTACAGTTGTGCCCTCACCTTTTTTGCTTGTGATATCAAGGCCGTAATCTCCATTATACATGAGCCTTATCCTCTGATGAATATTATAAAGTCCAAAGTGTGCCGGAGCAGTGTCAGGATCCTGTATCGAAGCCTTAAGCTCTTCCAGCACGTCCTCATCAATTCCTACTCCGTCATCCTCACAGATGAATATCAGCCTCTCCTGATGCTGATAACCGTTAATGTTTACAGTCAGTTTTTCTTTTTCTCCAAAGCCGTATTTAACAGCATTCTCCAAAAGAGGCTGTAGAATAAGCTTGGGAATAAGACAGTCATCAATGTCCTCTGAGACGTTGATATTGTAAGCAAATCTTTTGTTAAACCTTATCTGCAGAATATTGAGATAAAACTGCAGATGCAAAAGATCCTCGGCCACGGTAACCTCTTCTCTGGTCTCCCTTATGCTGTACCGAAGAAGCCCTGAGAGCGATACTATCATCTTGTCCGCAGCTGCAGCATCTATCTTGGCCATGAATCTGATGTTATCCAGTGTATTGAACAAAAAGTGCGGATTGAACTGACTCTCCAGCTGCTTGACCTGAGAAAACGCCGCATTCTGCGCCAGTTCCCTGTTCTGATCTATCTGCTTTTTGAGGCCGTCAAGCATCTCATTAAAGTCATTGCCTATTGTCTGAAACTCCTTGGAACTGTCAATATTAAGAGATACATCCAGGTTGCCCTGCTGCACAGCCTCGAAGGCATCTTCAATCTTTTTTACATCTCTTGTATAAACCTCTGAGCTTGTAGCTGTGCTCCTGTAAGTGATGAATATTATAGCAAAGAAAATTATCGCAACGATAGCCACCAGTATAAGTATCATTCTGGTACTTCTGTTGATATCAGAGAAGGTGTACACCTTAAGCCCCTTTAACACAGATGTTTCATAGCAGATATATTTCTGTCCGCCAATCCTTGCGTATCCGGTATTCCCCTCCAGGATCCCGTTGATCTGTCCAAACTCATCGGTAAGACCCTGGGTGTTGTTAAGATACACCCATCCGCTGTTATCCGTTATGATACAGTATCTGTTCCTGTTGTTGATGATGTCTGCCAGCACCTGATACGGAACAGCATAAATAATGGCATACTTAAGATCATCCCCTCGAAATACACCTCGTGCCACATAGAGATTTCCGCTGTATAGAACGGTCACAGTGGTGTTCGGTTTTTCCTTTATCCTGTTCCATATGCCCCAGTTGTCGTATTCCTTGCCGGTAAGGTACTCCGGAACTGAACTCTTACTGGTAAAAAGAGCTTTTCTCTCCTGAGACATTATGATGAGATTTCCGATGTCATCGAAATCGGAGGTTTTACTGTATAGAATGGAAAAGATCCTGTCTGTTACCCTGTCCACGTCGATATCGGCAGTGGATACCACAAACTCCACATCACCAAGCATTTCATAGTAAGTCTCAAGAACCTGGTCAACCTCTCCTGCAATACTTCTTGAGTCGTCCCTGGTTGTCTGTGCCATATAGGCGCTCCATGTGAAGATAAAAAGAAATATTGCAGTAAATACGATGGCGATGACCGGTGTAAGCGAGAACAGGATAAAGGTTCTTCTGATATTGTCCTGGAAGGATTTAATGTCTTTACTCATTTCCACCCTCCCCCCATATAGCCCATAAACCTTGATATCCAGTCGGACCTGCTGCCAATTACCTTGTCCTTGTCCACCTGCAGTATCGTGATATCTTCCTTGGACGCAACCAGCGAAGAACTCTCGACATCTTCTCTCACAGAGCGTCTCCCCAGATCCGTGGCAATATAAAACTGGGTGTTGTAAGCAGTCATGAAATCAACAAAAGCTCTGGCTCCGTCTGTATTGGAAGCATTCTTGTTTATGTATATGCCGTCCGGAGTGGATACCACTCCCTCATTCATATATATGACCTTAACGTGTTTGCCACCCTTTAACATGGTTATGGCCGCTTCTTCAAAAGTGAGCCCAACAACGAACTTACCGCTGGCAACTCCCTGATAAACCTCCTGTGAGCTATCAAGGAGCCGACCGGAAAGGTTATGGGCAAATTTTTCAACATAATCCCACCCTTTTTCGGGGTCTCCTCCTCCCATTGCATAAAGCATGTTTGTCAGATGTTCAAAGGAAGATGATGATTTCTCGGGGCTGGCATAGGCTATCTTGCCTGCAAGCGCAGGATTTAAGAGATCTTCATATCCGTTAATTGTAATATCACCCAATAGGTCTGTGTTGACCATAAGAATACTGGGTACATCAGTAAAGCAGGTAAGAGCTTTCCCTGCACTTTTGTACTCAGCGTAAAAGCTGTTTTCATTTTCTGTTGTGTATGGTAAAAAGAGATCTTCGTAGGAACCTACGGAAAGAATTGATCCTCCCCAAAGCACATCGATCTTCTCCCCATCCTGTATCCTGGAAACAGCTTCTGATGTTCCGCATCGGATCACCTCCACCGTTATCCCGGTCTGTGCCTCAAACTCGCTTGTCAGTGGTTTCATAAACTCGATAGGGTGCGGTGAAACCACGACAACCTTATTCTCTGCTCCCCCTTTTGCAACTCCCCTGCTGCTTATCACCCCATAAGCTATTGCAGCAATTATGATCATCAAGGCGAGAGTAACGAGTATTCTACGTACTCTTTTCATTAAACACCTCTTTATTCCAGAATTTGTTCTGAAGCTCATTCTTTGTAACCACAGGCGAGAGATAATCTCCGATAACAAAATCCGCATTCACATCTTTTATGCTCTCGTACAGCTCTTTGCTGTCTATGCCGCTCAAGATTACTTTCTTCCCAAGCTGACTGACCATGTTCACCTTGTTGCGAAGAATTGCCTCTCCCTGAACAATATCCACGGAATCAAAATGTCTTTTGACATCGACATTAATACCGTCAAACTTATCAATAGTTGTAACATCCAGTCCAAGAAAACCGGAATCAAGGTTAAACAGGATAAATCTGATTCCGATCTTGTTAAATTCATCTATTATGTATCCTAGCACATCCTGTGCCTGTGTTGCTATTGTATCACTTACACTGAGCCTGAGCATACCGGGATCTATGCTGTACTTTTTTATGCAAGCACTTACTTTGTCTACAAGATCCTGAGTAAGTACCTGAACAGACATGATATTAATTGTAAAAACAGAGATGTCCATATCAGACTTTTTTACTCCGGAATTGATGAACTGACATACCGATTCTATCATCCTGAATTCCAGTTCACCGGCCACGCCTGCGTTCTCGGCGACAGCTTTGAATTCGGCGAATTTAATCTTGCCTATTACCGGATCGTTGAGTGTCAAAAGCGCATCTGCCGAATACACACCCATTGTCTTTTTTAAATAGACAGGATGATATACGACTCGGAAAGCATCACCCGCTATGCCCCTTATTATCGCTTTTTCAACATCGATATTTCTAAGAATAAAATCAAGATCTTTACCCTTGAAAACAGACTTGTCGACATCATCAATATTGCTCTCGGAGAGTCTTAAGATATCATAGGCATCATTAAACTCATCGGGGCACTTTACGCATATGATCTTGGCCTTGATATTGGTAGCACCGTCTCCTACTTCAAAGCTCTGTGTAAATCTATTTACTATTCTTTCAATAACATCATCAACATTAACATCGCTTAAGTCTTCACACAGCATATAATAGTTTCCGCCGGTGGTTCTGTATACATCAAACCTGTAATCGATCCCCTTAAGAAACTTGGCTACATTGATAAGGATTATGTCGTATCCCTCATACCCCATCAGTCTGCGATAAAGATCTGCACTATCTACGCGGACACAGATAGCATAAAACTCTTTTCCTACGTTTATACTGCTCTTTAAATCCTGAACAAGGGCTGATCTGTTGTATGCCTGAGTTTTGTAATCCAGCCTGTAATCATCCTTCTCAATCATGATCATAATGCCCATAAGACCAAGGGATTCCGCAAGCATCTCACAGATGATCTCAGGGAATAACATCTGCACGATCACTCCGGTTACAGCAAGTCCCAGAAAATAAAACATGGCAATCTTTTGAAGATGATTCATGGTATACCAGTATCGCCCAAGAAGATAAAAGCAGAATATCAGGTAAAGTGCGCTGATGACATAGGCCAGATAAACGCCGCTTCCTCTTGTCATATTAATACTGCCGTCATTTAAAATGATAAGCCCTGTCAGTGGATTTGAAATAACCGCGGCTTCAAGCAAAAGACACGGTCCGAAAATAATGGCAAGTTTGAGCCTGTTCCTGTATCTGTGAAACACGTTGCAGACAAGTATTATATACAGCGAAAATATCGGAACAAAGGCAAAGTGCGTCCCGTAATATGTCAGTTTATTGAAGTAGACAACAAGGTATTTTGTCCTCATTGAAAGATCACTGTCCAGAACTATGGTATTAACAATTCCGGTCACACAGTCATAGAGAGTAATGATCAGGGCAGCAAGAAATAAACGGCTGCGGAGCCTTTTCTTGGTCTCTCTTTTCATCACAGCCGTGTAGAAAATACATGTTATGCAGATCATAAGTGCTGCCGTCCTAAAGGATAGCGCTCCTATAGGATTTAAATCACCCATGTATTACTTCCTCGCTTTAAAAAATGCATCCAGTGTTGAAAGAAGTTTATCCTTTGAAATAGTCTTAAGCAGATAATCTGCCGGTTTTAGAGCAATTACATTGGTAACGCTCTCCTTGTCGTTTTTGCCTGTCAGGAACATGACCGGAGTTGAACTTGAAAATGATTCACTCTTGAGCATCTCAAGGACCTTGGGGCCATCAAGAACAGGCATGTCATAATCAAGAAGAACAAGATCCGCCTTGTTTGTGGCAAGCCATGCAACTGCCTGGGTTCCTGAGTTTGCCATACCGACTCTGTAGGTGTCTTTGAGCCATTCTCTTATCATCTGAAGGAAAGTGGGATCATCGTCTACTATCAGAATGCTCTTTCTTCTCTGGAACTCATACTCATCGTCTGTCACCAGAAGCGCCTTTTGAACCAGGTCAGCCATATCAAGAGGCCTCTCGATTTCAAATGCCACATCCTCCTTCGGAATATACTGATGCACGAGATTGAAGGCATCCTTATTGCCAATGACCATCATTATCATGTTCTCATCGACACACAGATCCTTAAAGTACACCATGGCATCACGATGTTCTTCAAATTCCGCATCAGTATACAGCAGTATCAGATCGGTATCCTTCGTTTTCCCGCTGAGATCCGAAAGAACATATGATGCTTCCACCACAATGAAATGTGCATCCAAAAGCGCATTCTTGATGGCATTAACCAAAAAAGTCTGTTCATTTCTTACAAGCAGAATTGTCTTATTAAACATAGCTTACTCCTCTAATAAGGTAAGTCCTTCTGATGCCAGTCTTACTATCTCGTCCCATTTCAACTTATACGCCATTTCACCGATACTTCTGGTAATCTTGCGATCGCCCTCCGGAAGTCTGTAACTTCTTAAAGAATCAAGAATAAATGTAAGTGTGTCATAATCAAGGCTCTTACTCACCTCTATTATGCTCTGATACGCATCTTCAAGCTGAGCCTTGCTTATATCTACCATATCTTCCGCATCCTCCGGCTCATTTTGCGAATCAATTCCCGGAACCTCAGACAGAGTGTGGATTATTATCGAATACAGGTTCATAAGTTCATCCTGATGTTCCCTGATGGTCTCAATATTGCCGGCATTACCGGCATCTTCAAGCTTTTTGGCAAGTTCGCTCAAAGATCTTGCGCCTATGGTTCTGCTGGTGCTCTTTAAGGAATGTACATAACTTGTATAGTCCTTCCAGTTCTCGTCATTATATGCATTCTCCAGATTCGACTCCGTCATCTGAGCGGATTCGTAGTAAACCTTGATAATATTGAAATAGCTGTCCACACTTCCGCAGTTCTTAAGTCCTTCACCGACATCTATCTCTTCCAGATAATTTAACCACTTTGGATACTCTTCAGAATTCTTTCCCTCTTCCTTCGGGGCTTCGCTTTTTGCGCTCTCAGAAGAAAGGATCACCTTATCCTTGGGCAGATACCTTATCAGTGTATCTTCAAGCTTATCACTCTCGATCGGCTTACTCAGATAATCATCAAAGCCTTCTCTGAGGAAGTTCTCTCTGGCACCTGAAATAGCATTGGCTGTAAGCACAATAACCGGTGTATCTTTATTGGGACTTCCGGCATCTTTTTTCAGCTTGGCCAGTGTCTCAATACCGTCCATTCCGGGCATTCTGTAATCCAGGAAAATAATATCGTATTTCTTTGCGTGCTGTTTCTTGAGACACTCCTCTCCGCTTCTTGCAGATTCCACTTTCGCCTGGACGTTCTTTAGCAGTTCCCTGATGACCACATGATTCATCGGTGTATCATCGACCACCAGGATATTTGCATCAGGCGATGTGAGCTTTTCGTGATATCTCTTTCTCTCTTTTGTTGTCTCCGAAAGCTTTGACTTAAAGTCTCCTATAGGAGTCTTACTGACAACCTTCTGAGGAAGTGTAATCGTAAATATTGATCCCTTTCCGTACTCACTTTCAACCGATATGCTTCCTCCCATAAGATCGAGAAGAGAACTTGTGATTGCCAGTCCAAGGCCGCTTCCTTCCACAGTCTTGTTCTTATCGATATCCAGTCTCTTGAACTTTTCAAAGAGCCTTTCTTTGTCTTCGTCCTTGATTCCGATGCCTGTATCTTTGACGTCGATCTTGAGAGTTATGATATCACCATACTCTCTGTAGCCTGTTATCCTGAGTGTAACCTTTCCCTCGGAGGTATACTTGACGGCATTGTTTAAGATGTTCACCATTATCTGTCTAAGTCGCATCTCATCGCCGTACATCTTCTCCGGAAGCTGATCGTCAATGTCAAATTCAAGCCTTAGCGCCTTCTGTGAAGCCTTTATATGAACCATGTTGTAGACATCGTTAAGGACTGAGGAGAAGTCATAATCCGATTCGTTTATCTCCATGCTTCCCGCTTCGATCTTTGAGAAGTCCAGGATATCATTTATCAGCGACAAAAGAGTTCGTCCCGCACCTTCAATATTCTGAGCATATTCAAGGATCTTCTCATCCGTGCACTCACGCAGAATGACCTCATTCATACCAAGTACTGCATTGATAGGAGTTCTGATCTCATGAGACATGTTTGCAAGGAAGTTACTCTTTGCCTCATTGGCAGCCCTGGCTCTTCTCTCTTCCATTCTTGCAAGCTCTGTCGCACGAAGAATGGCTATAAACTCATTTTTGCTCACGGCCTCTGAAAAATATGTACCCTTAAGGTAATCAGCCTTAACTCCCGATATGGTTTCAAAGATTTCCTGCGAATTGACATTGTCTATAACAATCTTCTTGTGCATCTGATTCATCATCTTGAGCCTGTTCTCAATAATGATCTTATTCTGCATCTGCTTACCCGACACATGCAAAAGAGCTGCATCCATCTTTACACCTTCGAACTTAAGAGATGATGCTGCCTGCATGTTAAATAATCCGGTTCCGTATTCATCCATAAAGAACCTGATTCCGTCTTTTGCCAGATCGGACATGACAACTCCCAGAACATCATGGTCTGTTGCCGCTGCCGATTCCGTAATATCAAAAACAACCTGTGCCGGTCTTACACCAAACCTTGAAAACGCTTCTCTGACTCTTAAGCTGAAATCAGACTTAATAAGCTGAATGGATGAGAGCCCTATCTCGATAAACTCAAGTCCCATTTCCTCTGCAATACCACCGCCCAGGAAATAGAAAGCTTCATTTATGGTGAACCATCCCAGCTTTTCAATCAGACCTGTCTGCTCTGCAATGGGGATGAATTCTTCAGGTGCGATACTGCCAAGCTCACTGTCCTCAAATACAACAATTGCCTGGGCCGCACAGATTGCGAGATCGTCCTTGGTATATATCGGTTCAAAATAGACCTTGAAAGCATCGGTTCCGATATCTCTTTTAACAGCCTTTTCAACTTCTGCCCTTCTTAAGATGAAATCAAGGTCATGACCTGAGAGCACCCTGTCATTATCGGCATCAATTGAGGAATCACTCAGGAAAAAGAGATTGTCCAGCGATGTAAACTGATCAGGTGAACTTGCCATGAGAATATATGCCTTCAGATACAGCATGTTATCGCCAAGAGACCATCCCTGGCTGAATCTGTCAAATATCTTATCCGCAACTTCAGAAGCATCGCCGTGTTCAATATCGGGACAGACTACCATAAAGCAGTCGGATGCCGCTCTGTAAACATCAAAACCGTTATTGATATTCTGAACGAATCCCACAATATCCTTAAGGATCTTTTCAAACTCTTCGTATCCTGTGATCTTTCTGTAGGCATCTGCGTTCAAAAGTCTGATACATATACTGAAAAAACTTCTGCCATATTTAAAATAACTTCCGACATCCTTGGTGAAAGCATTTCTGTTAAAAGCCCCCGATGGCATATCCATCATGTCGTCGTCATTTTCGAGGACTATCATGATGCCCATAAGACCTATGGCTTCGCACATGAGCTCACACTGAATATTTGAGAGTATCATCTGCAGAAGCGTTCCGACAATTACAACAACGAAGAAATAAAGAAGTGCAATCTTCTTCATTCTGTTGAGGATGTTCCAATAGAGGAAAAGAGCCACTATAGAGAACAGCAGATAGAATCCCGCCTGGACATATGCGATATAAACTCCCGCATGCCTGTGGAATTTCAGGTTATCATCAAATATATACACAAAATGAGTGAATGGATTGGTTATAACAAGGACCTCAAGAATATAAAAAGGCAAAGCAAGGCACAGCTGTGCTATTCTTGAAAACCTGTAAGACACATTGCAGACCATGATTATATAGAGTGCAAATACGGGAGCAATAGCGAAATGCGTGAAAAAATAGATAAATTGGAGCACATTAAGAACAAGGAGCTTACTGTCATGGGAAAGATTGCTTAATATGAGCAGGTCAGCTCCTATAACCGTAATTGCATCGACGATAACAATTACAACAATTGCAATAAACAGTTTGTTCTTAAACCTGCGGTTCCTGCCCATCAAAAGTGTATAGAAAAGACAGGTTACCGAAATAATTATCGCCGCCAGGTTGAAGGTAAAACTGCCAACACCTCTAACATCAACCATACTGATTCCTCATGGCATCAGACGGATCTATTCCCTTATGCCGGAATCAGATCACGATACCATCTAAGCGCACCAAGATATGCGGTATAGACATTGTTCATCTCAATATCTTCAAGAACAAGAATCCTTGATACCTCAGTCCAATCCGCATCCTCATAGCACTTTATAAAATTCAGGATCTTAGCAAAGTCTCCTTTGTCTTCAAGCAGTGCTTCCTTTACATGCTTTGATGCCTGAACCATATCAAGGGCTTCAGGCATTGTCTTTTCAAGCATGATATCCAGAGCCGAGAATAGTCCCATGATAAAAAGTTCGGGAGCATGCATAGCCATCTCAAACTCACTTGCAAGATTCTCGGCAAACTTGGCTCTGATCATAACCAGTCTTACCAGCTCACTAGGCTTATCTGCACACAGCTCCTTCGTAACGGCTGTGTTTATCCATCTCTTTAATTCTTTCTGTCCCAGCATGGCAGCTGCATGACGGATTGATGTGATCTCTGAATTAAAGGCCATCCTGTTTACTATCTCAAGAAGTGAGATAACAAGAGCAGGGTCTTTTCCGATGACATCTGCAGCATCTGTCAGGTCATAATCAGGGGCGTTAACAACATTAAGGAGTTCAATGTAGTTAACTTTAAGGGGACTTACTTCTGTCTGAGATTTTGTTACAGGCATTCTGAAGAAGCTTCCCTCATAGAGATCATACCCGCCGTCCTCAACGAGTCTGTCATAATCTTCTTTTGTATCAACATTAACAGCACACAGCTTGATATTCGGATACTGTCTGCCAAAATAAATCTTAGCCTTTGAAATATCAATCTTTACATGATCAAGAAGAATGTAGCTGCAAAGACTGATAAGCTCTTTATAATCTTCGAAACTGCTGATGGGAATCTTGCGGATTGCAAGTCTGTATCCCTGCTCTCTCAGCTCTTTTGCCCGCTTGATATATTCCTTCTCGGGTGGGATTGAATTATCCATCAAAAGAACAACCTTCTCAGGCGGAACTGTACATTGAAGAGATATTTCCGCAAAAATTGAAAACTGACTTATGGGAACAAAGACCTCCTTGCCACCGGAAAGCGTCGCAACACCCATGCTGCTGACAACTTCAAGCTCGGGAACGGTTCCTGCTCCGTCAAATCTGGCGCCTGCCATAAAAGAGGGATTCAAGAAGAGATTGGCCTTGCGTGCAAAGACTGAATAAGCACACACGGACATTTTGTTATCAAAAAGAGGTATCAATGTAGCAAGCATAAAGTTCTCCTTTCAGCCATTTCAAGACAAACTCCCACTTACTTATATTGTACCTCTTAAATACGATTAAAAACATTATTTTTTTATTAAATTCCGTAGATAATGAGGCGAGCAAATGGGGATTAAAAAAGAGATTCTAAGTTTACTTAAGAATCTCTTTTTTGATTTCCATTTATTCGGCGATAAGACGAAACGAGGAAACATTTATGTTTCCGAGTCTCGCCTCATTATCTATTCTACCTATTCGGCGACAAGACGAAACGAGGAAACGCTCGCGTTTCCGAGTCTTGGCTCGTCACACCGTCTTATCAATGATAAACTTCGGTCTTCCCTTGACCTCATCGTAGATCTTGGAAATGTAATAGCCGATGATACCCAGCGCCATCATGATAAAAGAACCTGTAAAGCACTCAAGGATAATAACGGTGGTAAATCCGTCCTGTGCCTTTCCTTCAAAAAAGGTTACTATCGCTTCAATACTGGCACCCAGTCCAACCACGAAAACAATCAGTCCAAGAATGGTCACTATCTGCATAGGCGCAGATGTAAATGACGTGATGTTGGTAAGAGCATATTTGAAAAGAGCTTTGGTACTCCACTTGGAAGTTCCGACCTCTCTCTCCCTTACTTCATATTCAACCTCGGTGGATTTAAAGCCGATCCAGGATGAAAGAGCTCTGAAGAACGCATTCTTCTCACGCATGTTGAGAAGTACATTCATTGCCTTTCTGTCAAGGAGCTTATAGTCAGATGCTCTGGACATATCAAAACCTACTGCCTCAGACATGATGCCATAGAAACTCTTGGCCGCAAACCTGTGAAGTCCGCTCTCTCTTCCACGGTCAGACTTAACTCCTTCAACTATCTCATAACCCTGTTCCCAGAGCCTGTACATCTCGACGATCTTCTCCGGCGGATGCTGAAGATCACAGTCGATCACAACGCAGCAGTCACCCTTAGCCTCGGATATTCCGGCAAAAATAGCTGACTCTTTGCCGAAGTTCCTGGAAAAGCAAACGCCTCTGACGCAGGGATATTCTTTTGCCTGCTGCTCGATCTTTTCCCAGGTCTTGTCCTTGGATCCATCGTTTATAAAGAGCAGTTCATGCTCTATATTCTCCCCGCTTAAAATACCGTTTATAACAGATGCGGTTTGCGGGATAATTTCTTCTTCATTGTATGCAGGTATAATTACTGAAAGCACCTAAAAGCTCCCCCTTCGTGCTTGATTAAAGTCCTCAAGCATTATATCATAGATTATATGGTATTTCTACAAACATCAAGATAGGGGGATCTTCATATGGCTCAAAACGAAATGTTAGCTATGATCCTGGCGGGTGGACGTGGAAGCAGGCTAAAAGACCTCACCACGAAGGTAGCTAAGCCAGCAGTTTTCTATGGGGGAAAATATCGTATCATTGATTTCCCTTTAAGTAACTGTGCAAACAGTGGCATCGATGTTGTCGGTGTCCTTACACAGTATGAGTCCGTTCTTCTTAACAGTTACGTAGCTCAGGACGGACGTTGGGGTCTCGACTCCAAAGACAGCGGTGTATATGTGTTAACTCCTCGCGAGAAGGCTGATCAGGACCTTGATGTCTTTCGCGGAACCGCTGATGCAATTTCTCAGAACATCGATTTTATCGATACTTATGATCCGGAGTACCTGCTCATTCTTTCCGGAGATCACATTTACAAAATGAATTATTCCAAGATGCTTGATTATCACAAGCAGATGCACGCTGACGCAACCATTGCTGTCCGCGGTGTTCCAATGCGTGAAGCAAGTCGTTTTGGAATCATGAATACAGACGGCAAGGGCCGCATAATAGAATTTGAAGAAAAGCCCGCCAAACCCAAGAGCAATTTAGCTTCTATGGGTATCTATATCTTCAGCTGGAAACTTCTTCGCAAAATGCTTGTTGAGGATATGAAGAATCCGGATTCCGATCACGATTTTGGAAAAGATATTATTCCAAGAATGCTGAATGAGAAGAGAGGTCTTTTCGCATACGAATTTAAGGGCTATTGGAAGGATGTTGGAACCATCGACTCCCTCTGGGAAGCAAATATGGACCTTCTTGATTCCAAGAACTCTCTTAACTTAAACGACTCATCATGGCTTATCTACACAGAAGATGTATCTACTCTTCCACAGTATATAGGCAAAGAAGCCAAGATCAAAAAAGCATATATCACACAGGGCGTACGTGTAGAGGGAAGTGTTACAAACTCAGTTCTCTTTACAGGTGCAGTTGTAGGCAAGGGCGCCAAGATCATTGATTCGGTTCTCATGCCGGGTGTTGTTGTAGAAGAAGGAGCAACAGTCACAAGGGCACTGGTTGCTGAGAATATACACATTGGCAAGAAGGCCAGAGTTGGTTCCAAAAACAGTGAAAACATCGAACTTGTTGCTAAAAACGTGAAAGGAGGTACAAAGTAATGGCAGTTAAAGCTTTTGGTATAGTATCCTCCGCAGATAACACCATTCATGTTGAGGGTCTTCACGATTACCGCCCCATCGGCGCATTTTCATTCCTCGGAAGATTTCGTGTTATAGACTTCCCAATCTCAAATATGAGCAACAGTGACATCAACCGTATTCAGGTGTATGTACGCTCAAGGCCCAGATCCATTGCAGAGCATGTAGGCAGCGGAAGACATTACAACATCAACTCAAAGAGAGGTAAGATACAGCTCCTCTTCTCTCAGAACTCGTTCTCCCGCTCCATTTACAACAATGATATCTCCGCTTACATGGAAAATCTTGATATCATTCAGCGTATGCATCAGGATTATGTTATCATTGCTCCCAGCTACATGGTCTACAAACAGGATTACAGACAGCTCCTTGACGCACACGTTGCTTCAGGCGCAGATGTTACCCTTCTTTACCATAAGGTTGATAACGCAAGAGAATATTTCAAAAACTGTCACACCGTTTCCGTAAACAGGCAAAAGGGTGTCCAGTCCATAGACAAGAACCTGGGAACAGCCAATTCAAGAAACATATTCATGGACACTTACTGCATGAAGAGAGATGTTTTTGTAGAACTTGTCAAGTCCGCCAGCTGGATGTCCTCCATGTATACTCTTGCCGATATCGTCAACCTCAAGTGCAAGGATATGGATATCAGAGCATTCCAGCACAGAGGATATTTTGCTACTCTCACCAGTTTGGAAGACTACTTCAATGCATCAATGGAACTTCTGGACTATGACAAAGCTCATGACCTGTTCCGTCCGGAGTGGCCTATCTACACAAGGACTACCGATGCATGTCCTACACAGTATTTTGAGAGTGCCAAGGTAACAAACTCCTTTGTAAGTAACGGATGTCTCATTGAAGGAAATATCGAAAACTCCATCATAGGACGTAGTGTTGTCATCAAGAAAGATGCAGTCATCAAGAACTCCATCATCATGGCATATTCCACAATTGAGGAGGGAGTTCATATTGAAAATACCATCGTTGATAAATGGGCTCACATCATACACGCCAAGAATATAAGAGGCGAGATCGATGCTCCGCAGTATATCAAGAGACAGGATACTTTATAAATATATACGGATTCAGTGATAACGGATTGCTCCACTTCGTTCTCGCAATCCGACGGACATTCGGAAATCGTGCTACGCACTTTTTTCCTCATATCCGTTATCGTCATAAAGTCAAAAAAGAGCGTACATGCAAGCATGTACGCTCTTTCTGACTTTCGACTCATTATCACTTAAGTTTAAATTTACCAACAATTTCCTTCAGTGTTCCTGCGATCTCTTCCTGCTTGCCGGACATGTCGTTTACGTTGGAAACAACATCTGCAGCTGCCATTACGGAATCGTTTACTCTGCTTGAGAGATCTGCTGTATCCTGTGTTGACTCTGCAATATTCTGGATAGCCTTTGATACTTCTTCCATAGCTGCTCTGATGTTCTCAACCATCTGAGCGATATTCTCCGAAGATCCGCCGAAGGAATCAGCATCATCACCATACTGTTTAGCTACATTTACGAAGTTATCGTAATCAGGTGTAACGGTCTCTTTAATAAACTCGAGAAGTTCTCCTGAAGAATTTGACAGAGTTCCAAAAGCTTCCTGAACGCCGTCGATTGTATCTCTGATCTGTTCTACAGCTTCGGATGTGGAGCTTGCAAGCTTGTTGATCTCGGAAGCAACTACCGCAAATCCCTTACCGGCATCTCCTGCTCTTGCAGCCTCAATACTTGCATTGAGTGAAAGGAGGTTGATCTGGTCTGCGATCTCAGCGATCGTATCAGCAAGTGTTCCGATCTGATCAACAACCTTGGCTTTTTCATTGGCATCGGCAAGATCTGCCTCTCTCTGTTCTGCAATACTGATGGCATTATCATAAGCCTGCTTGGACTGTCTCTCGATATCTCTTGCTCTTGCCTTAATATCTGCGGCCTCAGCACTTGTCTTTTCTGTCTCACCTGCCAGCTGATGAACTGATGCATTAACTTCTTCAACAGAAGCATTAACCTCCTCGGTTGCTGCACCGGAGGACATCATAGCGTCATTTACACCGGAGATGTTACCCTGAATACTGTTGAACTGATTCTGAAGTTCACTGGCCATACTAGCAAGACCTGAAGATGTCTCTGATACCTGTTCGGATCCGTCTGAGATTTTGCTGATAACATCACGGTTACTCTCAAACATGTTGTTGAGTGAATCAGACATCTGTCCCAGTTCGTCTCCGCTCTTACTCTTGATCTTGTTAACGGTAAAGTCACCGCTTGCAAGAGATCCTGCAAAAGTCTTAACGCTATTGATACTCTTGGAAATGCTCTGTACAAATGCCCATATAATAACAGCACCTACCAAAAGAGCTATGATACAGATTATTGTCAGTTTTAGTCCTGCAGCCTGAACCGGTTCTTCCAGTTCTTCTATATTCATTCGGATAATAAGTTTCCAGTTAACATCAGGGATAGTAACAAATGTAAGAAGTATATTCTTGCCGTTCTCCATAAAGGCGCCCATCTGAGGAGAAGTAGAATCTCTTGTCATGATCTCCTGTCCCATAGATGCAAGGGCAGGGTTATCATCATTGGTGATAAGTACACCATTCTCCACCTTGGCGGAATCGCTGCAATACAGATAAGTACCTTTAGAATCAAGCAGTAAAGCTGTTCCTGTTTTACCAACCTTAATATCGGATATCATTCCATCGATATCGGCCAGTGACATATCAACTGTAACACAGCCCACATATGTACCATTGTCATAGATGGGAGCTGAACAACTGGCCATAACCGTACCGGATGTCGGATCATAGTATGGGTCTGTGATCATTGCCTGACCCTCTGAAAGAGATTTAGCATTCAGATAATATTCCTGATTAAAGTAGTCGTACTCAGCATTACTGTAATCATAGGTCTCAACTATTGTGCTGCCGTCTTTATACCAGTATGGCCCAACATACATTTCCTTCTCATCAAACACATAAGGTTCAAACCAGATTCCTGAACCAAGTACCGAATCATTATTGGTAATGATCTTATTAATAGTGCCCTTATAGTTATCCATTGTCACAAACTTATATGACGTTGATATCATCTGGGCAATATCAACACAGGAGGTCTTTATGATCTTCAGCTTACCGTCAACAATGTTCGCGTTAGCTATAACAGTCTCGTTCATTGTCTCAGTATTCATTGACTGCATTGTATCAGAAATCTGATTAGCTGCGACTTTGGTAAGTATCACCATGGCTATAGCCATAACTGGCAGGATACAAAGAAGCATTTTTGCACGTAGGCTCATTTTTTTCATCTGTCTACCCCTTTTCTTAAATGGAATTTGGTTTTTAACACCATTTTAATTGTACTATATTACGAATATATTATCCTCTAAAAAAAGTATAAAAAGTATTAAAATGCAGTTTTTTATCAATTTTTAATAAACGTTTTTGCGTAACCAATTCCCCCTATGTTAGAATTAAAGTGGTGTTTAATACGACTAATTTTATGGAGAATATGATATGAATGCTGAACAATTCAAAAGAGCCAACAATAACAGTTTTTTTGTGTGCATTGTTATACTGGGCAGTGGGCTTATACTGACCCTTATAAAAATGTTTACGCAGGGTGTTACTCCCGGAAGAATTGCTATCATCATAGCCGCAGTGATCGGTGGTACCATGATAGCTGCCGGCAATTTCAAATTCCCAACCATCAAAAGAGGGTCGGTTTTACTGATGCTTGGAGCCACTTTTTTTTACTTTGTTCTGCTTATAGCCGAGGATGACCTTATATACTTTGCCTTTGGTCTTCCAATCCTTATCTGCTCCATAACCTATCTGAATGTTAAGCTCTGTAAATATGGTATAGGAGCCATAACCCTGTCCTTTATCATTACCTGCATAAAGATTTTTGTGACCACCGGCTCACTGGAAGAAGCTCTTTTACCCGCTGCCATTACTCTCGCGCTGGCTTTCATAGCATGTCTCTGCACGGTTACACTTCTTACCATGTTCAATACGGAAAACAATGCTGTTATAAGCGACAACGCTGACAGGACTCTTCAGGCAGGAAATGCCATGGCTGATATCGCCAATACAATAACGGATCTCTTCAATGATTCTCAGGAGGACATGGCTGCTCTTCAGGAGATAATGGGGTCACAGCACTCCGGAATGAAGGATATTGCCAGCAGCATGGAGAGCACAGCTCAGGCTATAACGGGTCAGGCTGAAAAGGTTCAGCAAATCCAGGAAGAGACAGAGACCACAGAGCAGCACAGAAAAGAGATGACAAAGGCCTCAGAGAATGCCCAGAAGACTGTTCAGGAAGGCGTACAGGTTATAAACGAGCTCAAGGCCAAATCCCAGAATGTTGCTCAGACCAGTCAGGTTACGGTTGAAACAACACAGGCCGTGATCAATAAGGTTGAAGAAGTTCAGAAGATCGTAGGAACTATTCTTTCTATATCAAAGCAAACCAATCTTCTTGCCCTCAATGCAAGCATCGAGGCAGCAAGAGCCGGGGATGCGGGTAAAGGCTTTGCCGTTGTTGCCAACGATGTAAGAGAACTTGCTGCCGAGACAAACGACGCTTCCACAGAGATCACCAATATCATCAATGAACTCACCGAAGATGTTCAGAAGGCCATGGCCAGCATAGATGACACTGTCGCTTCCGTATCCGAGCAAAATGAAATGATAGAGACCGTGGGCGAAAACTTTGATTCCATCAACGACAATGTATCGGAGATGCTGGTTCGCTTCAGCGAGATCGGAAGAGGCATGCAATCCATTGTATCTTCCACCACAGAGATCAGTGACAGTATTTCAAATCTCTCGGCCACCAGTCAGGAAGTTGCATCTCTTTCAAATCAGGGCCTGGAGTCCTCTGACAGAGCCGTAGAAAAATTTGATGCTTTCAAGAGTGTACTGGATCAGATCATACAGCAGGCAAATAAGCTAAAAGACATGTAGACAGGGGGATGACGAAATCATAATTCATAAATTTTTCTAAAATTTCGCACAAAAGCCTTAACTTGGCAGATATATATACGATATAATACTCAGTAGCAGGAAATATCTGCTACTGAGTATTTTTACAATTTAGGAAAGGAGGAAAAATGTGTATGACAGCTACATGTGATGCAAAAATGGAAGTAATTGACTGCATTCTTCATGATTGCGAAAATGAGTATTATCCTGATCCTGAAAGAGTAGCTCATATTACCGGTTTACCATTGGGGGTTGTTTTTGATTTACTTATCGAACTTAAAAACCAAGGTCGTCTCGGCAAGCGCTGATAATCAGATAGGAGAATCTTATGGAAATCACGCAGCAGCATTAAAGGTCCTGGGCTTTATTAAGCACAGGACCTTTTATTTTGCAATTATTAACCCTTTTTAGAGCATTTCCACAGGCTCATGTGTAAAGTCTGCTTTGCCGTCTTCATAAAGCTTTCTGACAAATTCTATTGCTCTTGAACCCGATTCCTCAATCGGAACATTCTGGCTGTATATATATTTAATGTGATCACCGCCCACAAGTGTAAAGTCGATCTCTGTGCCGGAAATCTGTCCATCTCCAAAATCCAGCGGCTTAACTTCCACATTTTCAACTTCCTTAACAATTCCTTCGCCGAAAAGTACTCTCATTTGTAACCCTCCTTGTAGATTAAGTTGACATATACTATATTTTATCACTCTTTTGATGTAATTGCGATAGTCTTTGTAATTTGTGTCTAATGTGGTATACTAACTCCTGTATTTATTACATTTAAAGTAATATTTTCTTAGTGCAAGGAGTAATATGTTTACAATAAAAAAACCTGCCATGCTTGGCATGGCTTTTATATTATCACTATCTATTCTTACAGGCTGTTCTTCACAGGACAAGAGCGCAGCCAAAGAAGCTGCTGTAGGCTTTATGGAAGCTGTTAAGACAGGGGATTCTAACGGCATCAACACCTACTCTTCCTCAGAGGTTTCCACAGGCTCTTTTGTATCTCTTTTTGACAAGGATTATCTTAAAGAGGACCTGACTTCCAAGCTTGGCAATCCTGAGCTTAATGAAGAGACCACATCCAAGCTCGACGAACTCGGCAGCATGTATTCCACTCTAATGGAAGAATATCAGATCACAGAAGTTGCTCTTAATAATGACGGATCAGCAACTGCTTACGTCACAATGAAGACAAGCTTTCCCTTTGATGTTATTACAAGCCAGGAGACACAGGACAAGTTCTCTGCAGCTTCTGAGGAATATAACAACACCAGTCAGGCTGAGCTTCTCAAGATCACCGAAGAGCAGGGACAGGATGCAGCTCTGGCCAAGGCATACAACGACCTGATCCTCATTGCTGTTAATGTATATGAAGAGGCTATCGAGTCATCAGACCCTGTATCCTATCTTATCGCCCTTAACCTTGATAAGAATGACGAAACCGGGACCTGGTATGTTTCATCTATCCAGAGCTATGACAGCTCCATAGCAGGTACAGGTGCTCCGGCAACAGACACGGATACATCAGCAACAGAGAGTTCTTCCTCTAATTCATCAACAAATAATTGAATGCATAATATGAGCCGGTTCAATCGAACCGGCTCATTTTTATTTTGGTTTAATTATTTACCGCCTGTAAGCTTGTTGATGATGATCTTACCTGCTCTCTTAGCTGCATACGGTCCAACCGCTTTCAGCTTGTCTTCAGACCTGTACATTGTGCTTGCTGCAGGCATATCACGTGTAAGATGGATAGCGTCAAATTCACACTTGGTTGTGCAAAGTCCGCATCCGATACAGCGGTTCTCATCGACGGTTGTAGCACCGCAGCCAAGACATCTTGCCGCCTCAGTCTTAACCTGCTCCTCTGTAAGAGTAAGTCTGAGGTCATCGAATGTATCCTTAGCAACTCCGGCCTTCTTACCGGGAATCTGTCTCTGTGCGTTGTCAAAGTTTTCAACCTTGATGTCGTCTTTATCAAGCTCGATGAACTCTCTTCTGTCACGGGCAAGATCGAGACGATTTCCTTTATGTACGAAACGGTTGATGGATACATATCCTTCTCTTCCGCCTGCAATGGCATCAATTGCGAACTTAGCTCCTGTGAATACATCGCCGCCCACAAAGATGTCAGGCTCTGCTGTCTGTCTTGTAAGAGCATCTGCCTTGGCTGTGCCGTTTCTGTTAAGCTCAACCTTGGTTCCCTTAAGAAGATCGCCCCACTGAACTGACTGTCCGATTGAGAGAAGCAGATTCTCACAAGGAATTGTAATTGTATCATTCTCGTCGTACTGAGGATTGAATCTGTGCTCAGAATCAAATACAGCAGTACATCTCTTGAATACAACAGCTGTTACATGGCCGTTCTCTGAAAGAACTTCCTTGGGTCCCCAGCCATTCTTAACCTCGATACCCTCTTCCTTAGCTTCTGCTACTTCATCCTTGGCAGCGGGCATTTCCTGTGCGCTTTCAAGGCAGAGCATTGTAACCTTACTTGCGCCTGCTCTTACAGCAGTTCTTGCAACGTCGATAGCAACATTACCGCCACCGATTACAACAGTCTCACCATTAAGTTTGATTGAATGATCCTGGTTGATTGCTCTAAGGAAGTCAACACCTGTCTGAACGCCTTTTGAATCCTCTCCGGGAACGCCTGCCATTCTTCCGCCCTGCATACCGATAGCAATGAAGAATGCCTTATAACCTTCAGCACGAAGCTGCTCGATTGTGATGTCTTTTCCTACTTCTACGCCGCACTTAATATCAGCGCCCATTTCCTTAATAACATCAATTTCTGCTTCGATGATATCCTTCTCAAGTCGATAGCTTGGAATGCCGTTCATAAGCATTCCGCCGGCTCTTTTCTCTTTTTCAAATACGGTTACAGGATAGCCGTTGAGTCTCAGGTAATATGCAGCTGAAAGACCTGCCGGTCCTCCACCGATTACTGCTACCTTGTACTCATCGCCCCACATACCGCCGTCATGCTTCTCGCATAGAGGCACATATCTCTTATCTGCCTTAAGATCGAGTGAAGCAATAAACTTCTTGATCTCATCGATAGCCAGAGGCTGGTCGATAGTTCCTCTTGTACATGCATCCTCACAACGTCTGTTGCAGACAGCACCACAAACCATAGGGAATGGATTATCCTGTTTGATGAGCTTAAGAGCATCTTCATATCTGCCCTCTGCAGCCATCTTTATATATCCCTGAACTGACAGGTGAACAGGACAAGCTGTCTTACAAGGAGCTGTACCTGTGTCATAGCAGTTGATCTTGGCATCATCACGATAGTTGTAATTCCACTTGTGAGGTCCCCACTTCTTGTTATCAGGAAGCTCACTCTTAGGATATGTAACCTCTGTGCCATTCTTCTTGCAGAGTTTCTGACCAAGCTTGGCTGCGCCTACAGGACATACCTCTACACACTTACCGCAGGCAACACATTTCTCCTTCTCAACATGAGCTCTGTAAGCAGATGCTGACATATTAGGTGTGTTGAAGAGCTGTGATGTACGAAGAGCGTTACATACGCCGGGCGCACAGTTACAGATAGCAACAATCTTGCCCTCGCCGTCGATATTGGTGATCTGGTGAACATAGCCGTGGCGCTCTGCTCTCTCAAGGATCTCATAAACTTCTTCCTTGGTGATATAATGTCCGATTCCACGGTCATCCATGTACTCAGCCATGTCACCCATTCCGATACAGTAGTCACCGCGGATCTCACCGCTGCCTTCGCCACGCATAGCCTGCTGCTTACGACATGAGCACTCGGAAATACCGTACTTGTCATACATGTCGATCCAACGTGAAAGATGTTCAACAGGTACTGACTGATTCTCCAGTGAGATAGCCTTTTCAACAGGAATAACGTGCATTCCGATTCCGGCGCCTCCGGGCGGAACAGACTCTGTGATTCCCTGAAGCGGAAGCTGTGTCATAAGGTTAAAGAATGTAGCCATCTCAGGATGCTCATCGGTAATCTTATCCTGCATCATCATAAACTCAGCTGATCCCGGAACGAAAATAGGAAGCTCATACTGAAGGTGCTTATCAGGCGTCTTAGCCCTGTTCTGTTCAATGATACCGATAAATCTGAGGTCATGAACCATCTTGGTGCAATCTTCCTCAGTCATGTTATTCATTTTGGCGAGTTCCGGTATTGAGTAAGGAACACGTGTCTTTTTGAAATTGAGACAGAACCTTACCTGCTCCTTGTTAAGAACACGGTCAAGCATCCAATACTCAGGATCTCTGTTGTTGATCTTTTTTGTGATCTTTTTGACCATACGATCAGTTATGAGAGTTGCCAGCTCAAGAACCATTTTTTCCTTTTCAGGATCTTCTGCCACATAGTTCTCGTCCTGCCAAAAGTCATTCTCGTTGATCATAGGATCGCCGATTTTCCATTCAGCCATAGTTTTTGCCATAAGTAATCCCCTTTTTCTTAAAATAAAAATTAATCTTTTAATCTACTTATATACTAACATATAAGCAGGTTTTTTTCCGCAAAAAAAGGCGATTTTCATCGCCTTTTAAGCAATACTTATTAGTTTCCAAGACACTCAGTTTTCATCGTAAAGATGGCAGCAAACAACGTGTCCGTTTCCCATATCCTTAGGTACCGGAGCAACCTCTTTGCACTTTGCCATGCACTGAGAACATCTTGTATGGAACTTGCATCCCTTAGGTGGGTTTGCAGGTGAAGGAATATCTCCCTGAAGCAGGATTCTGTCCTTCTTGATCTCAGGATCCGGCATTGGTATTGCTGAGAACAATGCCTTTGTATACGGGTGAAGAGGATTTGCAAAGATATCCTCTGTGTTTCCGGTCTCCACAAGATTTCCAAGATACATTACGCCAATAGTATCCGAAATATGTTCAACTACAGAAAGGTCATGAGAAATGAACAGATATGTAAGTCCTCTGTCCTCCTGGAGCTGTTTTAAAAGGTTGATGATCTGAGCCTGAATTGAAACGTCCAGAGCTGATACAGGCTCATCACATACTACAAACTCAGGCTTAAGGGCAAGAGCTCTTGCGATACAGATACGCTGTCTCTGTCCACCTGAAAACTCATGAGGATATCTGTCTTTGTGGTATTCCTGAAGGCCACATTCCTTCATGATATTTGATATGTACTGATCATATTCTGAAGCAGGTACAAGACCATGCTCCTTGACAGCCTCACCGATGATCTCTCCGATAGGAAGTCTTGGTGAAAGAGATGAATACGGATCTTGGAAGATAATCTGCATCTTGGTCCTGAGTTCTCTGAGCTGTTTCTTGTCAAGCTTACTGATATCCTGTCCGTTAAAGATTATATCTCCTTCAGTCTTCTCAATAAGTCTTAAAATCGTACGTCCAGTTGTAGACTTACCACATCCGGACTCACCAACAAGTCCCATGGTTGTTCCCTTTTTAATTGTGAAGGAAACATCATCTACAGCCTTTACTGATCCTGTAACACCGCCAAAGAAGCCGCCCTTAATCGGGAAGTATTTCTTGAGGTGTTTAACTTCTAATATGTTCTCCATTAGTTAAGACCTCCTTCCTCACATCTGTAGCATGCAACTTCATGTGTAGGTGATACCTTATAGGTCTTGGGATATGCGCCGCTGCACTTTGCTGTGCACATCTCACATCTATCCTTGAAATAACAGTAATTAGGCATATCAATAGGGTTAGGAACATTACCCGGTATGCTGTAAAGCTTGTCCACATGCTTACCAACCACAGGCTTTGAATTCATAAGGCCAATGGTATATGGATGTCTCGGGTCCTTGAAAATCTCTGTTGCCGTACCTTTTTCTACTACTCTTCCGGCATACATAACAACAACATAATCAGCCATCTCAGCTACAACACCAAGGTCATGGGTAATAAGCATAATTGAACTTCCGACCTTTTCCTTAAGTCCTCTTAAAAGGTCAAGGATCTGTGCCTGGATTGTAACGTCAAGAGCTGTAGTAGGCTCATCGGCAATGATAAGCTTGGGATCGCAGGCAAGGGCCATAGCGATCATAACACGCTGTCTCATACCACCTGAGAGTTCGTGAGGATACATCTTGTAAACGCCCTCTTTGTTGGCAATACCAACAAGCTGAAGCATCTCAAGTGTTCTTGCCTTAACATCTTCCGCAGTCATGGAAGGGTTGTGGAGCTTTATTACCTCATCGACCTGGTCACCGATCCTGAATACAGGATTAAGGCTGGTCATAGGCTCCTGGAAGATCATACTCATGGAATTACCACGGAGCTTCTGCATGTATGATGCAGGTGCGTTAACAACATTGATTGCCTTGTCTCCGGTATTAAATCTGATCTCACCCTCTACAGTCTGTCCTGAAGGGCGCTGAACCAGCTGCATAAGTGAAAGAGAAGTTACACTCTTTCCGCATCCCGATTCACCAACGATACCTACTGTCTTGCCGTTAGGAACTTCAAATGAAACACCGTCAACGGCCTTAACTGTTCCGATATCTGTAAAGAAATAAGTGTGTACGTTATCAAACTCTACACAGTTATCCGGATTCTTCATCTGAGTTACATACTCACTCTCCGGAATGTTTTTTCTGTTTCTCTTTTTCTCAATTGCTGCAGTGATCTTACGGTTCTCTCTTGAAATCCTTCTCGACTCCCTGGCAGAAATATAATTATCCTTTTTAGCCATCTTTATCACCTCTTCATCTTTGGATCAAACGCATCACGAAGTCCGTCACCTATAAAGTTAAAGGCAAGAACCGTAAGCAGGATGAATACGCCGGCAGGAAGCCAAACAAATACATAATTGCTCATAACGTAAGAATCATTAACCGCGTTGATGATCGATCCCCATGAAGCAGCAGGATACTTGATACCAAGTCCAAGGAATGAAAGTGTTGCCTCTGCAAGGATTACATCACCAAGTCCCATACTTGCAAATACAATAAGCTGTGGAACTACGTTTGGAATAAGGTGCTTAAAGATACGTCTGTAAGTGCTGATACCTGTTGCCTCTGCTGCAACCATGAACTCCTGCTCACGAAGGGAAAGGATCTGTCCTCTTACAATACGGGCAATTCCAACCCATCCGATAACAGCCATGATAACGCAGAGCATATAAATACGTGTTGTAGCGCTTGCCTGATAGTAATCCATGATTGAACCAAGGATCAGGTAAAGAGGCATTGTAGGAATACAGTAAACCACATCAACTATACGCATCAGGAGGTTATCTACCCAGCCTCCGAAGAAACCTGCGATACCACCGATGATCATTCCGATGAATACCTCAATGAAAATAACTACAAATCCGATGAGAAGTGAAATACGTCCACCGTACATAAGTCTTGCAAGAAGGTCCATACCGTTCGCATCTGTACCAACCCAGTGCTTGGCTGATGGTCTTGCGTATGTATCGATAACTCGTGTCTCCTGGAATCTTCTGAATGTGTACTGACCGTTTTTATTCTCGATCCTGTACTCAATCTCGGTTCCGTCATCGTCAGCAAATGTAAATGATGACTGTCCTGCTTCAATAGCATTCATGGCCGCTTCCTTGTATGCAGGGCTGATGAACACACCTGCGTTAGCTGCATTAAAGTTTACGTCTGAAACCAGCGCAACTTCTGAAGCACCGTCCATGATAACATCTCCGTCAACGGAATATGTCTTGCCGTCTGCATCAAAAGACTTCTCTCCGTCAGCGATAGCCGAAAGTGCTCCGCAGTAAAAATCATAAGAGAATTTTGCATCCTTAGCATAAGGTGTAAAGGACTTCATGGCAGCTACGCCCATCTCAGTTGCTTCGTAAACTGCAGGGAACGGATCACCGTTGTCCTGGAATATATATGTCTTGCCATCTTTGTCTGTAAAGAAGTTCTCACCTGCTGCAACAGCTTCATCATAAGCTGCATTCTTCTTAAGAAGCATATTTACTTCTTCAAGTGAGAATATGCGGTAAACGCCCTCTCCTACATTTCCAAGTCCAAGGAGTGAACCATCTCTTGTTTCAAATACATACTTCCCTGTAGAAGCAGCAATAAGTGTCTTGGAATAAATATCTGACGGAAGTTTGGTTCCGTCTGCCTGATAGATCTGATACTGATCTATGGCAGTTGCTCCGGCATAATCCTTAAGGATCTGCTCTGTTGTATAGAATACCTGACTCTGTGAATAGGGATTTAAAAGACCTCCCACAAATGAGAACAGGAACATAAATACTATAATAACGATACCTACAATAGCGAGTTTGTTTCTGATGAATCTCTTAAAGACCATCATTCCGGGAGAAAGAACTCTGACTCTGTTTGCATCATCAAGGCTCATATCTTTTTTCTCTATATTTTCCTTAGCCATTTTTCTTCCTCCTTTCTTAGTTTACTCGTACTCTTGGATCTACAAGAGCATATGTAATATCTGCAATGAGGTTGCCCAGAAGAATAAGGACAGCCATAAATACCATGTAGAACATAACAAAAGGAATATCTCCCTGTGTTACGCACTGATAGAAGGTATATCCGATTCCGGGGATCTGATACAGAGTCTCAGTGATCATAGCTCCACCAAAAAGTCCCGGAAGAGATCCTCCAAGAAGTGTAACAATAGGAATGAGGGTATTTCTGAAAGCATGGTGATTGATAACCCTGTTTTCAGAAAGACCTTTAGCTCTTGCAGTTCTGATGTAATCAGAATTAAGAACCTCAAGCATATTGGCACGTGTATAACGCATGAGTGATCCGATACTTACAACAACCAGTGTAAGTGTAGGAAGAATCATGTGTTTAACCATATCTAAAACTTTTCCGGCATCAGACATAGTCTCATGCATACGGCTTACGATGCCGTACAGATCAACCCATCCAAGTCTGATGGAAAAGATATATTTCAAAATTGTCGCAAAGAAAAAGCTCGGCAGTGAAATACCGATAAGTGCAATAACAGTTATTGCGTAGTCTGCAATTGAATACTGCTTTCTTGCCGCAACAATACCGGCAGGAATAGCAATGATGATTTCAATAATAAATGATGCAAGTCCAAGTCCGAATGAATACCAGATAACACCAGAAAACTTCTGAAGAACCGGCTGATTGAAATACCAGGAATCTCCAAAATCCAGTCTTATTGCTTTGGAAAGCCATCTGAAATATCCCTGAACTATGCCGGTATCCAGACCATACTGAGCGTTGAGCTGATCAACCCACTCCTGATATGACTTTGATCCGGGTCTCTGGGCAAGAGTCATTGCCTGAGTCTCCACGTAAGATGTAGGCATCAGACGCATTATTGTATAAATGATCATAGATACAAAGAATAGAAGAACAACAGATATAAGCAGTCTTCTAATTATAAACTTCTTCATTGTAGTGGTGCTCCTTATCTAGTAGAAAACAAAATCAAATCTTTTGGCGCAGAAATCGCAGTGCATATTTCAGCGCTGCGATTAGTGGCCGTAAATATTTAATATCATACGTGATATACGGATTGCTCCGCTTGCGCTCTCGCAATCCTACATACATTCGGAATCCGGACTATCGTCCTACTTCCTCATGTATGTTCGCATCTCAAAGTCAAATGAATTTCTTCATGCAAGCATGGAAATTCATTCGACCTTGATCTGCTATATCACTCAATTCATAGCAATCTTATGGATCTCATTGAGATATGTATAGTATGTTGTCTGATCAGGTGTGATAGTGTCAACATTGATTCTCTCTGTGCTGAAGATGTTGCAATCCTGTCTCTGATAAACAGGGATCTCGCATGCAAAATCAACAACGTAGTCAAGAGCCTCTTTGTAAAGAGCCTTACGAACTGCCTGATCTGTTACAGTTCTTGCCTCAAGAACAAGCTTATCAAGCTCATCTGAGTAGATTCTGTAGTGACCTGCGCTACCACCCTCTGAGTGATAGATCTGGAACATATCAGGATCAAGAGTTGTCTGCCAAGCTGCGCACCAGAGCTCTGCTGTGCCGGCCTCAAGAGCATTCCAAAGGATGGATGTATCTGAAAGGTCGTTGATCTGAAGATCAAAGCCGATAGTCTTAAGTGCCTCAGAAGCTGCTGTAAGGATACCGAATGAAGGGTGATCACCTGATCCGCCTCCACCGATCATTACTTCGTAGCCCATCTTAGCACCTTCAGGAGCTGCTGTAAGCTTGCCATCAGTTACTGTGTAGCCTGCTGCCTCGAAGTAGCCAAGAGCTGCCTGAAGAGCTGCTGCATACTTCTCATCCTCACTCATGCCTGCTGTGTAGATATCATTTCCGTTAACATCAACAGAGAATGCTACCTTGTAGTCAGGATCTGAAGCCTGAGGAGCTGCCCATGATGTGTTTGAAATAGGATAGTTGATAACTGATGCAGCCTCACCGTAGTAAGAATCGATTGTTACATCACGGTAAACTGAAATTACAGTTGCAATAGCCTTTCTAAGGTTTTTAGAAGCCTCGCTGCCGTTATCTCCGCCTACGCAAACGTTCTCAGAGTTCATACCGATGTAACCGTATCCTCTGTAGTCTGTAAGAACAGTTGTGAGCTTGTCACCTGAGATCTCACCGTTTGAGTTCTCGCCGGCGATCTGCTCAAGAGCTGACTTAGAAGCTGAAGGATCAGAGATATCAACTGTACCCTGAACTACACCGCTCTCCTTATCAGCATTTGATGTAACCTTGAACTGAAGGTTCTTAGTTACAGGAACGCCTTCCCAGTAGTTCTCGTTAGCTGTCATGTAAACGATCTTGTTCTCAAACTTCTCGAACTTGTAAGGGCCTGCTCCCATAGGAGTTGTTGTCTTAGCACGAACGCTTGAAAGGTCACCCTTCTCAAATCCGAACTTGTTGTTGTCGTAATCATACTTGGAAGGATCACCATAGTAGTGCATAGGTGAAACCATGATTGCAAGCTGGTAAATAGCTGTAGCATCAACCTCTGTAAGAGTAACCTTTACAGTGTAGTCATCAACCTTCTGAATACCCTCAACGTGATCTACTGAATCACCTGTCTCAATAGCAACCTTGTAGTCATCTGAAAGGAAATCAAGGATTCCTGAATCAGCCTGCTCTGTGTCAGAAAGAGTAATTACATCTCCTTCATAAGAAGTCATCATCTCATTCCAGAAATCTTCAGCTGTAGGAGCCTGTCCGCCTGCAACATCAAATGTTGTCTTTGTAGCAGATGTTGTGATTGTTCCATCCTCGTTATCTGTAGCAAAGCCCCAGTTAGCCATTGCGTTAGCGATATCTGCCTTAGCAACTGCCTCTGTAGCTGCTGCGTAACCCTTAGCTGTGCAGTAGTCTGCGATTGACTGAGCAAACTGAGCACCTGCTGCAGGAAGATCTGTCTCGAAGAACTTCTTCTGCTGATCTTCTGTTACGAATGTGAAGTCTGTGTTATCAGCTCCGCCCTTAACAAGAAGGTTGAAGAGTGTATCTGATCCGCTTCTGTACTCTGCAAGACCCTTGATAGGAAGAGCGTATGTTGAAGCACTTCCGTCATATGAAGGATCAACGTATACATAGTATGAGAAGATTACGTCATCAGCTGTGAGCTCCTCACCATCTGAGAACTTAACGCCCTTACGAAGCTTGAACTCATAGTCAACTGTTCCATCAGCGTTCTCTGTTACAACACAATCAGCAATTCCTTGATATGTGTAATCAGTTCCGTTGTAAGTCTTAGTCTCTCCCTCGATACCGTTGTAGATGAGCTCACCTGCACGGTCGTTACCAAGAAGAGCTACTGATGTGAAATCAGCTACACGCTGATCCGGTACGGATGCAGCAAAGAACTCGCTGAATTTCTCTGAGAAATCATCAGATGCAATTACGAGTGGTGCGTCAGAGCCTGATGCTGCTACTTCTTCTGTAGAAGCTGCTTCTGTTGCCTGATCACCGGTGTTTTCTGTTGCCTGCTGTGTGTCAGCGCCTGTATTGTCAGATGCGGGCTGCTGTGTGCCACATGCTGCTGTTCCAAGAACAAGAGAAGTAGCAAGAAGTACAGACAACACTTTGTTTCTGTTTTTCATAAACTTTCCTCCTTTAGTATTTATTTAAATGCCCCTCATAGAAAAGAAAGACAATTAAATCATATTAACCAAATATCTTGGCATTCATATTGTCAGCCAGTTCCTTGATGGTTCCGTCCTTAAACGGGCTCTTAAGTCCTACTTCATCAAGCATTGGCTCGTAGAAGTCCTTGGCTGAAAGCTTGCAGAGCTGTAAGTAGTGCTTCCATGCATCCTGGAAATCCTTGTCCATCCAGACCTTGAACTGCATGGCAACTACGCTGGCAAGAACATAATCAATATAGTAGAAGGGATTCCAGAAGATGTGTCCCTGTCTCTGCCAGTATCCGCCCTCTCCGAAGAACTCATCTCCGTCAAAGTCAAGCCATGGTCTGTAAGTCTTCTCAAGGTCCTTCCAAACCTGTTTTCTCTCAGCCGGAGTCATCTCAGGCTTGTCATATACGATATGCTGGAATTCGTCGACCATACATCCGTAAGGAATGAAGGTCACCGAATCCTGAAGATGCATCGTGAAATAATCATCAGCCCTGTCGCCGAAGAACTTATCCATCCAGCCATAGGTAAAATATTCCATTGACATGGAGTGGATCTCTGCTGTCTCCATCGTAATATCGTTGTGCTCAACTATCTCATCGTTTCTGGTAACATACCCTTGGAATGCATGTCCGCACTCGTGGGTGATAACATCAACATCTCCGCTTGTTCCGTTGAAGTTAGCAAAGATGATAGGTGACTTGTACTTAGGCAGGAAATCCATGTATCCGCCGGCCTTCTTGGTCTTGCGTCCAAGTACATCGAAAAGTTCGTTCTCGATCATGAAATCAAAGAACTCTGCAGTCTCAGGAGAAAGCTCTTTGTACATCTCCTGACCGGCCTTCATGATCTCTTCCGGAGTTCCTGTAGGCTTGGGATTGCCGTTCTTAAAGAACATGTCATTGTCGTAGTACTTAAGCTCGTCTACGCCGATCTGTTTCTTGCGCTGTTCCTGGATCTTGCATACAAAAGGAACAAAAGACTCTTTGATCTGCTTACGGAAATTCTCTACCTCAGCTCTTCTGTATGAATTTCTGTTCATTCTGTTGTAGCCGAGTTCTACATAGTTATCATAACCAAGCTCTTTAGCCTGCTTGGTTCTGTTCTTGACCAGCTTATCATAGATGTCGTCAATTTCATCAGTTACTGACATAAAGTAATCTGAAAGAGCCTTCCATGCGCGCTTTCTGGTATCTCTGTCCTCACTTGTAAGGTATTTGCGAAGAAGTGAGATATTGCACTCCTCTCCGTCAAACATGATCTTGGCTGATGCGATCAGCTTGTCATACTTACTGATAAGAGCATTCTCTTCCTGCATAAGAGGAAGGATCTTATCATCGATTGACTTATTGGCAAGCTCAATGTTCTTAAAGGCCACCTTGCTGATTTTCTCCTCAAGGTAAGGTCTGTAAGGTGACTCAAAGAGTACCTTATTATAATCATTTTGATACTTGAAGATCAGAGGTGTTATCTCATCGATATAGTCATTCTCCTTAGAGTAGAACTCCTCTGTTGTATCGATGTTATGTCTGAAAACTCCAAGCTTGATGTTTGTCAGAACATCAGCCATGAACTCATAATATTTTTTATGAAGCTCAAACTGCTCCTCACCGCTCCCTGCATTTTTGCTGTCGATAATGAGCTGTTCAAAAAACTTTTTTACCTCATCCATATCAACTCTGTTGTATGGCATTTCAGAGCATTTCATATAGTAAACTCTCTTTCAATTTATAAAATTTTTATAAAAATCACCAAACCATTATACTGTATACAAACACTTTTAGCAAGGAAACTCTGTATAACTGCACCACGTTAAAGTTCAGTATCAACCTTGCTTTCCGGAAGACTGACGAATCATGTCTTCGACAACGATGTCATAAATCTCTCCGATGGTGTTGCAATACTCCAAAACCTTCCATGGTTCATTGGTATGAAAATGGATCTTAACAAGATCTTCATCACCTGCAGCAATAAGGCTGTTTCCCTCAAAATTCTCTGTGATGTAATCTGCTATCTCATCCTCATCGAGGTCCTTATCTCTTCTATCTATAAGAAGCTGCGTGTCATAGCGATATGCAAACTGATCATCTTCTGCATCGATTGAATTAATTCCCATTATTTTTTCCTCCTTATAAAAATAAAGCCAGAAGTCCATTATATCAGATTTTAATTTTTAGTCTACGCAAATATGTCTTTTGCTCATCTGTTATACGATAGCTCTCCACAGACTTCTGTATTGCCTTGTTATGAGTCCAGACAGAGAGCCTCTTTTCCTCAATAAACGGAAGTATACTATCGTACTGCTTGGCCAGGGCCGTTGCAAAGTACCAGGCTATCATCATGTTGATGTAATACTCATCGGAACGTACCTGTGCCACCATCTCCGGATAAGATATGTCAAAGTCCTCATCAAGGAAATGCTGCATAAGCATTCCGATTGCAAACCTGACCGTATAGGTATGATCAGAACCAATCCACTTTTGAATATGGGAAAAGAGCTCTTTCCTATGTTTTTTAAACACCTTGGGCGACATCTGATCACAGGTTGCCCAATTGTCTACATAAGGGAGAAACGCCTCCAGCGCTTTCATGCACTCATCAAAATCCTTGATCTCAGATATAGCAAATGCGTGAAGCTGATTCTCATCAAAGTATCTGTGAGGAAGGTCTGAAAAAAACTCCTCCAGCTCTCCGGCTTTATATAGCTCTTTTGCCAGCTTTCTGAGTGCAGGGGTCCTGATGCCGATAAACTCCTTCTGCTCCACCGATGGTATGAGTCCCTGCTGAAAATCCCTGTACTTAGTGTCCTGAAGCTCAAACAGCTTTTCTCTGATACCCTCAACAGTCATATTTTCTGCCTCCTTACTCCTTTACTATCCATTCTATCAAAGAAATTGCCCGTTGTTACCATTTCGTAGTAATATTTGTATATTGAGGGGAATGCGAGGGATATAAATGGAAACACTCACAGGTAATACCTTTTATTTTGATTTTGAAGTCACACTTATGGAATGGTTGCAACGCGTGCTGGGTCCCGCAGGAGCAAGCATTGTTTCGACGTTCTCAGCCCTGGGCGAAGAGTTCTTTTTGATACTGCTGCTGGCTTTCACCTACTGGTGCTACGACAAGAAAGTCGGGGAGCGCATCGGCAGTGTAATGATTCTCGGAACTATAATCAATCCTCTTATAAAAAATATATTCTGGCGAAGGCGCCCGTATTTTGACCATGAAGCCATAGAATGTTACAGGCCTCTTGATAAAAAGCATGATCTGTACGACATCGCTGCTCAGGGTCTTTCCTTTCCAAGCGGACACTCGACTAACGTCGCTATAGCATTTGGCTTTATTGCTCTGGAAGTCAAAAAAAAATGGGTCACAATACTCTGCGGTATCATCATTTTTCTGGTAGGTTTTTCAAGAATCGCCGTCGGTGTGCACTATCCCACTGATGTTCTTTTTGGATGGATATCGGGGTTCTTTTGCATATGGCTCCTTGCCTTCCTCAGAAAGAAGGTTCCCGAGGAAAAGACCTGGCTTCTTTATCTAATTATTTTCCTTGTGTCATGCCTTGGACTCTTTTATTGCAAGACCACTGACTACTTTACCTGTCTTGGCCTTGTAGGCGGAATCTATGGTGCCTTCGAATTCGAAAAGAGATTTGTTCATTTCAAAAATACAAAAAATCCTCTGATATGCATCCTGAGGATTTTCTGTGGTGTCGCAATTTATCTTATTCTTAATGAAGTTCTCAAGCTGCCCTTTAGCAGGGAATTTCTAGATTCAGGAACTCTCCTTGCAGGCGTTGTAAGAAGCATAAGGTATATGATCGTATCCTTTATCACTGTGGGCGTTTACCCGTTCTCCTTCAGACTTATTAACAAGTGATTTCTCATGCAAATATAAGTCCAAAGATGGGTGATAATACTATCATCACCATGGAAAAAGCAAAAGAATTAACTGACATAAGAGTTGCTCGCTGATCTGAAGGAATCATCGTGTTAAGCAGTATATCCGTCCTTACCTGAACAAAGTTATCAGAGAACGCACCGATAAAACCGCCTATTATCATAAGATAAATATTCCCCGTAAACACGGAAGCAAAGGCTAACATAACGCCGATTGTCGCGATAATCCCAATCCGTCTGTATCTCTTTTCCGGAAAATACTCCGTCGCTTTGGCTCCTATTGCTGCGCCTATTCCCATGATAAACAGAACCGGACCCAGCCAGAAGTTACTAAGCCCCAGCAGTGGGAGTTTGGCCTGTAAAAAGAACAGTATCAGGATATCCACTGCTCCGATAAGTGAATTAAAAATAATGATGAGCCTTGCCTTTCTGTTACTTCTTATAAACAGCAGGCTCTCTGAAATCACTTTCTTAAATCTCTCAGAAGCAGAAGTAACGTTTTGAAGTTTCGTCCTTACATCCCTCAGCGACAGCGCTATGAGCACTGTGATAAAGCCAACAACTGCATCTGCCATGTAAGCTTTTTTGTATCCCAGGAAAAGAGCCAGTCCTGCAAGGAGCGTTCCCACAGAGCCAAATATCTGGTATATCATAAGGTCTGTTGATGCAAACTTATCGTACTCACTCTCAATTCCGGCCTCTTTAAGGCTGTCATAGGCAAGAGCCTCTCTGGTTCCGGATGCCAGATTGTAACTCAGCGCATTTACTGCGATAGCGAAGGCTACTGTAAAAAAGTCTTTAGAGACTATCATAAGCAGCGATGAAATGATCACCATTACTCTTCCTGCCACCATGGTCTTTCTGCGGCCAAAGACATCCGAGATGACTCCCGAAGGGATCTCAAAGGTAAGGCTGGTTATATGGAAAATGCTCTCCAATAAACCTATCTCCACTGTACTAAAGCCTCTTGCGGCAAGCAGTGCCACCCAGGCTGCACCTGCTATGGCAAGGCCTGATACGGCATCTATTCCAAGTAGTTTATTGATCTGTTTTTTAGCTGTTTTCTTATCCATCTGTTTCAGGCTCTTTTTCAAAGAAACATCAGACTGACGCCGATGAGGATCTGACCTGCGTAGTACAGGACAATGTTGGAAATCCTGAAGCTCTCCCGGAACTTTTTTCCGAAGGTGTTGATGATAAGAACAATATCGCTGATAAGAAACAGAAAGGCTCCCAAGGCGAATATCGCTGTAAACGCCGACGGTTTAGAAATAAGGTTACCTACTGCAACTGCATTCATCAGCATGATGGCTCCGATGTAGATCACGCCAAAGATCTTAAACGGCAGTTTCGCAGAAATGTTCTGAAACAGCCTTAGGATCAAGATTCCTGCAAGTGCAAGTCCTATCGCAATGCATATCTTCCAGTTCGTGGACATCTCGAGTATTGCGATAAGATACACAATGTGTCCTGCCAGGAAAACGAGGATGCCAATAAGAAACGCCAGCTGCCCTCTCTTCTTGAAGATGAATCTTAAGTTCAGCAATATGTCGGCTATAAATCCCAAGATAAGGCCATAGATAAGAAGTGTTGCCACATTGCCTCCCGGGCTGTTCATGACTCCTATCAGAACAAAACAAAGAGAGGCAAATCCCTTCCAGACATCAGCCAATACATATTTATTATGCATTTCGGCTCTTAAGAATATCGTTGCAAAAAAGGCACATAAAGCAGTTAGGATTATGACCTGCAGCATATTATTTCTCCTTTATTTATGTCAGGCTGTTGGATACTTAGCGGGATCATTTTCATCAGCCTGGATTCTCTTAATATGCTCCAGGGCCTCTGCATCAATCTCTTTTCCCACATAATACTTGTTGCGGTCTTCTTCCGTTATCTTTCTGATAACACGGCAGGGATTACCTGCTGCCACACACCACTCAGGAATGTCTTTGGTCACCACAGAGCCTGCACCTATCACAGTGTTAGCGCCGATGGTTACGCCGGGGCAGATAACAACGTTTCCGCCGATCCAGACGTTGTCGCCTATTGTGACATCTATACCGTACTCATACATTGTATTTCTGGTGGCGGGATGAACCGGGTGGCCTGCTGTGTAAATTGCAACATTAGGCGCCATCTGTACATTGTCACCGATGCGGATCATTCCCACATCCAGCATAGTGCAGTTATAGTTTGCAAAAAAGTTCTTGCCGATCTCTATATGAGTTCCGTAGTCGCAGTAAAATGGCGGATTTACAAAAGAGCCTTCTCCGCATTTTCCAAACAGCTCTCTGATGATCTTTCTGATGGAATCAAAATCTGACCTGTCCACCGTGTTAAGCTTCTGCGTGATTCGACGCGCAACCTTCTGCTGCTCAAACACTGCATCGTCGGAGATGTAAACAAGGCCCTGATCTCTTCTCTCTATGTTATTCAAAATCCAATCCTCCTCCAAACTCTACCTATTAAAATTATACCATGATGAATGACGCGCCTACAGCAGTGGAGCTATAAATTTAAGCAGTGCACCTGTGACCTTGTAGGTTATTTTTTCATGAGCTATAGTTTCCCTTGTTACCTCCCTGCACTTTGAAAGTGTGTCGTTGAAGTCATCGGCAATATCCGCGATACACGGCGTTTTATAAAGATATGTCGCGCACTCGAAGTGATGATAAAGGCTTCTGTAGTCGAGATTTATGGTTCCGACGACAGCTCTTTTGCCATCGCTGACACAGACCTTGGCATGTACAAAGCCCGGCGTGTACTCATATATCTTAACGCCGGAATCGGTAAGTTCGCTGTAGTGAGATTTAGCAAGAGCGTAGGCAAATTTCTTGTCCGGGATTCCCGGCAGAATGAGTCTTACATCTACGCCTCTCTCAGCCGCATATTTGAGCGCAGTGAGGAGCTCTCCGTCCAGGATAAGGTAGGGCGTCATGAAATAGACATAGTCCGTCGCTCTGTTTAAGATATCCATGTAGACAGTCTCTCCCACCTTGTCCTCATCCAGCGGGCAGTCACCATAAGGGACTACAAATCCATCAGTCTCAGGATATCCTGTGGGTTCAAGGAATTTAAGGTCAAATGAAGGCTCGGGCTCTGTCAGATTCCACATCTGCAAGAACATAAGAGTAAAGCTCCTTACAGCTTCTCCCTTCAGCATAACTGCAGTGTCCTTCCAGTGGCCAAACAGCTTTTTGTGGTTTATATACTCATCTGCAAGGTTAACCCCGCCATTGAAGGCAACTTTGCCGTCAATGACAAGGATCTTCCTATGATCTCTGTTATTGTAATGGGATGATAAAAACGGTGCTATAGGCGCGAACATCTTTGCCCTGATTCCGAGGGTTTTAAGGCGCTTTGGATAGTCATGGGGAAGAAGGGTTATCTCGCACATTCCGTCATACATAACCCTTACATCAACGCCCTCCTTCGCCTTTCTTGCAAGAACCTCCAGTACCTGTCCCCACATGTAGCCTTCCTCGATAATAAAGTATTCAAGGAAAATAAACTTTTCAGCTTTTTCAAGTTCTTCCAACAGGGCTTTGAATTTGTCTTCACCAAGAGGAAAATAAGTAACTTCCGTATTTGTATAAATTGGAAAGCATCCGCTTCTGTTCAGGTACCTGACAAGATCATCCGTGCCATAGGGATCGCCTTTTAGCTTCTCTATTACCTCTTCATCCTGAGTGAGAGTATCTTCAGAGATTTTTATCATCTCCTCAACTCTCTTGCGTGTCCTTCGATGTCCGAGATTGGACTTGGTAAAAGCAAGAAGCGCGACGCCAAAAAACGGCACAAGAGCAATAACCGCAAGCCACGTCAGCTTAGCCGAAGCATCCATTCGATTGTTGAACAGATATATGACCATTGCATATGCAAATATGATCTCAAGCACAGTGTAGTAAGGAATGTACTTTTCAAGCCATACAAAGAGCGTAATATACAAAAAGACCTGTGCCACAAGGAACAGAAAGATCAGTATAAAACGACTGAAAAATATCCTTAAAATGCCGAGCTTATTATGCGCACTCAGCCTTATTCCTGCTTCTGATTTCATCACCTAAGCCTCCTTAAAACAATCCGGGATTTTCTTTACTCCTCTGCTCATACAAAGGGCCGATGAAGGACCTGTGTATGAAAGAGGCTTCCCTTCTGTGTCTGTGACACTGCAGCCGGCTTCCTGCGCGATGAGGGCAGCTGCTGCGTAGTCCCAGATTTGGATCTTAAGCTCGAAGTAAAGTCCGCACCTACCGATGGCCACACAGCACATATCCCAGGCTGCAGTTCCGGACCTTCTGAGGTCCACGCATAGCGGAAGGAGTTTCTTTGCTATGTCAAAAGACTTATCTCTTAGTTCTTCATAATATGGCGCAGTGCCAAAGCATGAGAGCTGCTCGGAAAGCGGTGCCTCGGAAGACATTATCCTCTCGCCATTCATATATGCGCCCTCTCCTGCTACGGCAGAGAACATCATGTCATCATAGGGGTTGTAAACTACAGCCATGTAGGGCTTTCCATCTCTTAAAAGGCCGATGGAAACTACTGAAGGCCTGTATTCATAGATGAAATTAGAAGTTCCGTCTATAGGATCAATGACAAAACAGAATCCCTTTGCCATCTTGGCTGAGAACTCATCCTGCCCGTCCTCTTCTCCGAGAAACTCCGCCTCAGGAAGAAGGTCTTTTAACTTATCCACAAGAAACCTCTGGACCTTCTCATCCGTCTCGGTGACGAAATTCGCGTGTCCCGATTTCTCCATGATCTTGGGGCGCCTGGCGGTGAGCAGAATGTTTCCTGCTTCCCTCGCTGTCTGTTTGATATCTTCTATTGTCATTATGTGGTGGTTCCTTTCCTGTTAGTCTGTGTATCCCTTCAGTACGTCCAGTCCCAGCAGCAAAGCCTTTTCGTGAGAACCTGTTCCAAAATCTCTTACATCATATTCATGAACATTTGCCAGAGAATCCGCTGTAAAAAGGAACTGTCCAAAGCTTGCACCGCGTTTTCTGCATACTGCGGCAAGTGAAGCACACTCCATCTCAACAACAGAGCATCCTTCCTCTAAACGATATTTTACCATGTCTTTTGTCTCTCTGAAAAATGCATCCGTAGTCCAGGTTGTACAAGTCACAAACGGAAGATCATGTTTATTAAAGCACCTCTCAATGGCTGCTACCGGCTCTTTATCCAGCTCGATATATCTCGAAGCCGGCAGATAGTGATAGGATGTGCCCTCAGCCCTTAGAGCCTTAGTCGGAACAATAAAGACATTCTCCGGAAGATCAGCAAGAACTCCGCATGAGCCTACGGCAATTATCTTTTCACACCCGCAGCTTATGAGGCAGTCAATGAGAGAAGCTGCTGCCGGTGCCCCTATTGTAGGCTGTACAAGGCATATGTCCTCACCATTTTCATGAAGGACATAGATCTTAACGATATGTGAGACGGTGATAAAATTCTCTGCAACCTCAGCATTATGCTCCTCTGCAAATTTTGAAACCACGTCGCCCAAAAATGTAAACAGGCACTTCTTCGGAAGCTGAAGCTCCGGCCAGTCGTGGTTCGGAGTTATAACTTCTGCCGAATGATCATCGTATTCGAGTATTGGTATCTCATTTTTTATTATCATCGTATCCCCTCCTTTTTTGTATAAATTAGGGGTCCAAAATGAACCTCTTTGAACCTCTTTACAATACATTATTCAGGATCAATGCGATTCCGGATACAATCAGCAGGATGATCACAATCTTTTTTACCACTTGCTCGCTTATCCTGCCGGCGCTCAGCATTCCAGCAAAAAGCCCAATAAGCATAAACGGCGCAAGCACCAGGGCTCGTTTCAGAGCTGCCACAGTAAGAATTCCGTAAAAGAGATAAAGCCCAATTCTGAAGGTATTCTCAATCACAAATACCGTGCAGATATTGGCCTTGAAAGCCTTCATATTATCTGTCGTCCTGCCAACATAAGCCCCCAGCAGTGCCCCAACTCCAAAGAGTCCACACAGGAAGCCTGACAGAATTCCTATTATCGTAAGCATCAGTTTCGAACTCCCCGCCTTCTTGTGAGACAATTCTCTGAGCAGCATCTCTATGCCAACAATTATCACCAGCACGCCGAAAATTATCTTGACCACTGTGACATCAGCATTTTTCAGGAAAAGAGCTCCTCCAAAGCTTCCGGCTATTACCATGACCGAAAGCGGAAGAACTTTCTTAAGATCAATTGCCTTCCTCTCTTTCCAGCTTATTATCAGATTTGTAGGATACCCAAGAACAAGCTCCAGCGGAGATATATTTATATTTGCTGCCGTGAAACTTAGTATTGACGTAAAGACAAGAGTGTTTGCAAAGCCGCATAACCCCTTAACATAGAACGCTAAAAATGTTGCAATTATCCAATATCCCATGTCACAAAGACATCTCCCCAAATGCTATAATCTTTATATTTTTCTGCATCGGATAAGGTATCATCAATCCCCTCCAAGGCAACTCTTTTTACGGATCAAATATACTCATCTGTGAATATTTCTCAGGCAGTTCATTCATAAACTTAAAGCAATCTTCGGGAGTTGACAATATACTGTTTGCTTTGCAGGTTCTCTGAAATAACTCTTCCAATTCTTTGGCTCTTGGACTTGGCAATTCATAGGCATTTCCATAGCACCCTATGTAGCGCTCCTTCATTCTGGGAAAATGCCTGTCAAGAGCAGCATAATAGTACTCCCTGTCACCCTCCCTGAGAGTCAGTCCCATGCCAAAATCTACAATGCCTTTTACGCCTACCCTGATACATTCATTCAAAATAGACATGATGTTTTCTTCCGTATCATTGATGAATGGCAGGATCGGTGTAATCCACACCACTGTCGGGATGCCCCTTTTCTGCATTTCTTCCAGTACTTCTATCCGCCGTTTGGTATTGCAGACATTGGGCTCTAGTATACTGCACAGGTCATCATCCCAGGTCGTCAGTGTCATCTGAACCACACACTTTGCTGAGCGGTTAATATCATCCAGCAGATCGATATCCCGAAGGATACGATCTGATTTTGTCTGAATCGCAGCACCGAAACCGTATCGCAATATAATCTCAAGGCACTTCCTAGTAAGCTGTAACTCTTCTTCACAGTGCATATACGGATCAGACATTGAACCGGTTCCGATCATACCCTTTTTTCTCTTTGACTTAAGGGCAGATTCCAAAAGCTCAGGGGCATTCTGCTTAACCTCAATATCTTCAAAAGGATGCGTAAACTGATAGCACCGGCTGCGGCTGTCACAATATATACAGCCGTGAGAACATCCTCTGTAAATATTCATTCCCAAATGACCTCCGCTGCCGGTCAGTATCCCTTTTGCATCAACAAAATGCATATTCTCTACTCCACATCTCCATAATTGTACCTGTTATTGTTTTTCTTATAGGCCTTTGCCCACTTGGAAATTTCCTTTTTCTTGGCGTAGTTTCTGGTATTCTCTGAGCCAAGGTTTCTGTAAAGCTCATATCTCTCAGGGGAGAGCTTGCCACTTGCGATGGCTGTTTTAATTGCGCATCCGGGCTCGGTCTCATGCCTGCAGTTGCTGAATTTGCACTGACATTCCAATTCTACAATATCCGAAAAGGTATCATCAATACCTTCAGCGGTGTTTGCCATGCCTATTTCGCGCATTCCCGGAGTGTCTATAAAGCAGATGCCGTTTGATGTTTCTATGAGTCTTCTGATGGTTGTCGTGTGGCGTCCCTTGTCATCGTCTTCTCTGATCTCGGAAGTCTTCATGATGTCCTCTCCAACCAGAGTGTTGATAAGCGTTGACTTTCCGACGCCTGATGAGCCCATAAGGCATATCGTATTTCCCGGAATCAGATATTCTCTGAGTTCTTCAAGGCCGATGCCATAGATCGCTGAAATTGCATGGACGCGTACTTTATCAGATATCTGCTCGACCTCGCGCACATACCTTCCTGTATTGTTACACAGGTCTGACTTGGTCAGGATCACGACAGGAGTAGAACCTCCCTGAAGCGCAACACTTGCGTACCTCGCTATGCGGTTGTAGTTGTAGTCCTCATTAAGAGACGAGACAATAAAGCAGTAGTCGACGTTCGCGACCATGTACTGCATTACTCCAGTCTTAGCCTGATCCGGTCTTTGTAGAAAGCTTGCTCTCTCGCACACAGAGAGGATCATTGAATCCCCCTGTCTGTTGTAGTGGAAAGTCACATAATCTCCTACTACCGGAAGCTTATCCGCATCTTCTCCATAAAAACTGCCCTTTAACTTTGCCGGGATTTCCTGTTCCCAGAACTTTATCATGTAACTGTTTTTGCTTACCTGTGATATCCTTCCTAGCTTTTCTTCATGAAGCCACTGGCAAGATAGCTTAAGAGGTTTGTAATACGGGAATTTATTCGTAAACTCTTTTACCTCAGCCTCATCCTCGCACTCCTCGAAAACAGGTGCCTCGTAGAACATGCCGTGTATATCCTCAAATCCATCGTTAAGAGGAAGTGCCATAAATGCATCTGCATTTCCGAATGCCGGGTGATGGATATCAAAGTTGTCGCAGGTCCTAAAGCCGTGCTTTGGATAGTACTGAGGCTCTCCGCAGATCACGATTCCCTTGTATCCTGCTGCCTTGGCAAGAGAAACAGTCTCTTTTAACAGCGCCGCTCCTATTCCTGCGCTAAAGCATGTTGGCTCAACGGCCAGAGGCCCGAAGGTAAGCACTTCATGTTCGCATGTGCCGTCGATCACCTTTGCTTTTGAATAAAATATTGCTCCTACGATCTTTCCATCAAGCTCTGCCACGCGGCTAAGCTCCGGCAGGTATTCATCAGCGCTGCGGAGTTTGTGCACCATCAAATGCTCGTTGCAACCTGGACCGTGAATGTTCCAGAATGCGCGCATGGTCATAAGTTCAGTGTCATAGTAGTCGCTTGTAGTTTCTTTTCTGATTATTAAATTATTCAATGTTTTGTCTCCTTGATTATGTTTACAAGTTCATGTTGTTTTCAGGTTTAGTTATTAGCCATAGTATGGAGACCTTGTAGACAGCGCAATAAAAAAACCGCGACAAAAATGCCACGGTCTAAATACACTATATAATCGCCTTGCAGATATCAGAAGGCATAAACCGAGGTCATCATACTATATTGGGTTACAATCTCTGTTCTGTTTGCACTCATTATTATGATTACCTCGCTTTCCTTTAGATTTTTATTACATTTCAAAGAGTAACAAATGTATGGTTTAATGTCAACGTGTTTTTTGTTTGTCAAAACACCAGCTTCTGCTTCATCTCATTGTATTTTTCAGAAGTCATAAGAGCAGTTTCATCCGTGCCCTTAAGTGTTACCGTATATGTCCATCTGCCGTACACTTCAAGCTTTTTGACTGCTTCCACTCTGATTATGTACGACTTGTGGCATCTCATGAATTTGTCAGGATCGAGTTTCTCCTGTATAGAAGAAAGAGATGACGACGTAAGGAAGGTCTCATCCTCCGTCACTATCCTGCTTATGCCGTCGGTCCTCTCGATCATTATGATGTCCTTCGTGTCTATGAGATTTATCTCTTCTTTTCCACGGATGACCAACTTGTCAAAAGAGCCTTCAGCTTTTGCCTCAGTGTCTTTTTCCGCTGTCATACTCTTTATCCTGCCAAGGGTCTTGCCTATCCTCTCAAGATCGAAGGGTTTGACGAGATAGTCAAAAGCATATATCTCAAAGGCATTGGCCATATACTCGCTGTGAGCTGTTGCAAAAACTATCTTTACCTTGGGATCGACCTCGGTAATGGCCTTTGCACATTCGAGGCCGCTCTCGCCGGAAAGGTCAATATCCATGAAGACAACATCGGGGCGAAGCTTGATAAAGTCGCTGATAGCCGCTGCGAAATTGCCGCATGAGGATACAACTTCGCAATCAGATGTTTTCTCTATCATCTTCTTTAGAATATTCCTGATCTGTTCTTCATCCTCAACTATCATTACTCTTATCATAACTTCGCCCCTTCAAAGTTTATTATTTATTGTCTTTCTTGGTCTCGACATATTCAGCGATGCTGTTGCCGATATCGTTTTTCATCTTGGTGTCTGCCTGAACGTTCTTCAGGTTGTAGTAATCAAGCACTCCGATATTTCCTGACCTGAGGGCCTCTGCCATTGCTCTTGGAATCTCTGCCTCAGCCTTGACAACTTCTGCCTTCATCTCCTGTTCAAGAGCTACAGCCATCGCTCTTCTTTCCTCAGCCTTAGCCTGAGCAATCTTGGTGTTGGCCTCTGCCTGAAGGCTCTGGAGGTTAGCTCCGATGTTTCTTCCGATATCGATATCTGCTATATCAATGGACATGATCTCGTAGGCTGTGCCGGAATCGAGTCCCTTTTCAAGTACAACCTTTGAGATATCATCAGGATTCTCAAGAACGCTACTGTGAGTGGTAGCTGAGCCAACCGTAGTTACAATACCTTCACCTACTCTTGCAAGAACAGTTGCCTCACCTGCACCACCGATAAGTCTGTCGATATTGGTCCTTACAGTTACACGGGCCTTAACAAGAAGTTCGATACCGTCTTTTGCAACTGCTGCAATCTGAGGCGTCTCAATAACCTTGGGAGTAACGCTCATGGTTACCGCTTCAAACACATCACGTCCCGCAAGATCAATAGCAGATGCCTGCTCAAAGGAAAGGTTCATGCTTGCTCTCTCTGCAGCTATAAGTGCATTTACAACATTGTCTACATTTCCGCCGGCCAGGTAATGGGCTTCAAGCTGATTGGTTGTAACATTTATACCTGCCTTTGTTGCCTTGATAAGCGGACTTACAATCTTTACAGGTTTAACTCTTCTAAGCTTCATTCCTACCAGGGAAAAGATACTGATCTTAACCCCACTGGCTACTGCTGAAATCCACATTCCAACAGGGATCACAGCAAAGAACACGATTAAAAGTATGATTACAATTGCTGCTATTATAATAGTTGTCATCATTTTATTTCTCCTCCTCTACAATTATCCTGTTGTCTTTTACTTGCGTTATAACAAGTGAAGAATCCTTTTTTATGTAATAATTCGCAGATTGAATATCCAGCTTAACTCCATCAAACTCGCCCTTTCCTGCGGGCTTTAGGTCCGTTATAGCAACTCCCTTTTTCCCGATAAGATACTCCATATCCTTTTCATCGATAAACAGGTTCTTGCCGGACAGGTCTTCATCAAGCTTGATGGGTGACTTTATCTTTTTTGACCCGAATATCACTATACTTATCACGAGCATTACTGCGATTATGACAATGGATATGACTCCCACTATCACTCTTTGCTGCATGCTGTTTCCGGTCAGAAAAATGCCGGCTGCGGTAAAGATGATACCTGCTATTCCCGGAAAGCCAAAGCCGGGCATATAGAACTCGACACCAATCAGAAGTATTCCTATTATCAGGACTATAACTCCCAATATCTGAACTGCTCCCATAATCATTCTCCTTTTCCAAAGCTTACCGTAAATACTGTCTCCTCGTCATCTGACGAAAGTTCAATATCTCCATTGTTCTTACTAAGAATCTCGGATACGATTGCAAGTCCCATTCCATGGCCTTCACCTTTCTTGGTTGAAAAGCCTCTCTTGAAAATGTTCTCTCTTATATCTTCGGGGATTTTCGGGCCATTGTCATCCACACTGAAAATGTATCTCTCAGGGGTCTCCGTGATCTGCACTCTTAGCTTCTTTTCCTCGCCGGTGGAATCCTCAAGTGCCTTCATGGCATTGTCTATCAGATTGGAGAGAACCTTACACAGCTCCCAGTCTTCTATGACCAGGTTCTTCAAATCTGATTTTACATCGACCTGAAACTCGATCCCCTGTGCTTTCGCTTCTGCCATCTTGGCTGCCAGGAGTGCATTTATAGCAGGCTTTGACGTCTTTACAGCTTTTCCTGTCTTAAGCAGCTCCTTGTAAACTTTTCTGAGGTACGAATTCATTTCATCGTATTCTTCAAGTTCCATCAGCCCATAGACGATTTGCAGATGGTTAAGGTAGTCATGTCTGTCCATTCTGAGCTTGTCATTGAGTCTGCACAGGTTATCGACACTTTCCATAAGTGCATCGTTCCTGGCGATCAGCTTCATGTAGTTCCTTATCAGAACAGCAATGCAGGCAATGAGTATTACAACCAATATGACAAAACCGATAAGATATAAAGATGAATCTCCCACAACCGCCTCCGTTTTTCTATATACCAATCATAGCATCGCTGCCTTCTCAGACAATTCATTTCCTCTCAATTATACAAAATCCCCACTGAAATGACATGAAATGAGCCCCAGGGAGTCAGAGGCTCATTTTTACTTTTTCGCTACAATGAGATATCTGTGGATGGTTCCCTCGACGAAGCCGTTCTTGTCGATTTTTTCCTGCATCTCAAGGAGCTTGTCGAAGCACTTCTCCACCGAGAAATCCGGGAACTCCCACTCTATGATTCGCGCAAACCAAACAAACGCGCCCACATCATAAAACCTGATGGGTCTGAACACTTCTTCTCCGCGGATCACTTCAAATCCGGCATCTTCAAATTTCTTTTTCTGGATAGAAAGCTCTAACTCTGGGAATGGCGAAGGCGTACCCGGAAGAACCATCTCCACAAGGTCTCTGTCGTTCCTTCCTCCAACCTGCTGAGTGATGAACATGCCGCCGTCCTTAAGGAGTCTGTGTATTTCCTTGGGGTCAAAGCTGCCGTGTCTGTTGATCATTATGTCAAAAGAGCTGTCGGCAAAAGGTATGTCTGACTCATTATCACAGGTTTTGAAATCAATCCCCAGGGGCAAAAGAGTCTCTTTGCACAGCTCAACATTCGGCGGAAAACCTTCGGTTGCTGCTGTGTTCTTGTAGGGATGTCCCAGTGATAACAGGAACTCTCCTCCGCCCGTATCAAAGTCCATGAGCTTCATATCGGGAGTAAGATACTCCTCAATTATCTTCTTGTAATCCCAGGGAAGATCATCCTCCTCTTCGTATCTGTCGTGGATGTGCGAAAAATCCCATCCGTTAATGTGGGCAATCTTCTCCTCTGCTTCCCATTCTTTTCTAAGTTCATTTATTCTGTCTGTATTCATATAAGCTCCATTTCGTCATTCATTTTCACAAAGCCATACTTCTCATAAAGAGGTCTTCCCATGTCGGTTGCCTCAAGAGATATAGCCTTAACATTTCTTGCTTTTGCGTCCTGAACGAGCAGGTCAAGGGTCTTAAATGCTATGCCCTTCCTGCGATAATCAGGTGCTGTGTACATGTTCATGATATATGCCTTCTCGCCGCCTTCGTTTTGGTATGTTGGCATGACTCTGAAGTAGCTCACGCCGCCGGCTCCGACGAATCTATCCCCGTCATAGACCAGGTATGCTGTATGTGATCCGTCTGCGAGGGCCTTTTCATAATAGTCTTTTGACTGCCTCTCAACCTCAGACATATCTACGTTTTCATCAAGTTTATTGGCTGCTCGAAGGACTGTAATCCTCGTCCTTACAAGCTCATCAAGGTCCTCTATTGTAGCTCTTCTGTAATCCATTTTTCTGCCTCTTCTCTGGTATGGAATGTTATCACGTTTTTATCCTTATATTTGGAAAAGAGCTCGTAAAGCACCGGCTTGTTTTCTTCCTCGTAGTTCTTA
>CAMORK010000006.1 GCA_946623755.1 uncultured Butyrivibrio sp.
TATTCTTGAAGTCCACGGTCCTGCCTTGAGAATCTGTAACACGTCCGTCATCCAGGATCTGAAGCAGCACGTTGAATACATCCGGGTGAGCCTTCTCGATCTCATCGAAAAGAACTACCGCATAAGGCTTACGTCTTACAGCCTCGGTGAGCTGACCACCCTCTTCATATCCCACATATCCGGGAGGTGCTCCAATGAGTCTGGACACGGAGAATTTCTCCATGTACTCACTCATATCGATCCTGACCATGTTGTTCTCATCATCAAAGAGGGCCTGCGCCAGCGACTTGGCAAGCTCTGTCTTACCTACACCTGTAGGTCCCAGGAACAGGAATGAACCGATTGGCTTACTAGGATCCTTGATGCCTGCCTTAGATCTCATGATAGCCTCAGAAACCTTGGTTACAGCATCGCCCTGACCGATGACACGATGATGAAGTTCATCTGCCAGATGCAGAGTCTTGTTCCTCTCGCTCTCAGTGAGTTTATTGACAGGAATGCCGGTCCATCTGCTGATGATGCCTGCAATCTCCTCATCGGATACTCTCTCATGCACCAGCTGGGTCTCATTCTCTCCGGCCTTAACGGCCTCCTCAGCCTCCTCCAGCTGCTTCTTAAGAGCAGGGAGCTTGCCGTACTGAAGCTCTCCGGCCTTCTCGTAATCACCATCTCTCTGAGCAATCGCAATCTCGGAATTAATGGTATCTATCTGTTCACGCATAGCTGCAAGCTTATCAACCGCCTGCTTCTCATTGTCCCACTGAGCCTTCCTGGTATCGAACTCCTCACGCAGCTCCGAGAGCTCTTTTTGCAAATTCTTAAGACGCTCAATACTGAGGGAATCATCCTCCTTCTTAAGAGCTGCCTCCTCAATCTGCATCTGCATGATCTTACGGTTCATCTCATCGAGCTCTGCCGGCATGGAATCCATCTCGGTCTTGATAAGGGCACAGGCCTCATCCACCAGATCTATTGCCTTATCCGGAAGGAACCTGTCCGAAATATATCTGTTTGAAAGAACCGCAGCGCTCACCAGAGCAGAGTCCATGATCTTAACTCCATGAAAGACCTCGTACCTCTCCTTAAGGCCCCTCAGAATACTGATGGTATCCTCAACGGTAGGCTCGTCAACCATAACCGGCTGGAAACGTCTCTCAAGGGCCGCATCCTTCTCGATATACTGCCTGTACTCGTTCAGCGTCGTTGCACCGATACAGTGGAGCTCGCCCCTTGCCAGCATAGGCTTTAGCATGTTGCCGGCATCCATTGCGCCGTCGGTCTTACCTGCTCCAACGATCAAATGCAGCTCATCTATGAAAAGAATGATCTCACCATCCGACTGTTTTACATCCTCAAGGACGGCCTTGAGCCTCTCCTCAAACTCGCCCCTGTACTTGGCTCCGGCCACCAGAGCGCCCATATCAAGGGAAAAGATCTTTTTGTCCTTCAACGCACTCGGAACATCGCCGCTGGCTATTCTCTGGGCAAGAGCTTCAACAACTGCAGTCTTGCCGACACCGGGCTCACCGATGAGCACAGGGTTGTTCTTAGTCTTCCTCGACAAAATCCTGATGACATTGCGGATCTCTGTATCTCTGCCGATTACAGGATCAAGCTTTTGCTTTTTGGCCTTCTCGACCAGCTCAGTTCCGTATTTGTTCAAGGTATCATAGGTTGCCTCCGGATTGTCCGTGGTGACATTCCTGTTTCCTCTTACCTCAGACAACACCTGAAGGAATCTGTTCCTGTCAATTCCAAACTGCGCCAAAAGCTCTTTTACCGCCTTGTTAGGCTTCTTGATCACAGCCATGAACAGATGCTCAACGGAAACATATGAATCTCCAAGAGCCTTGGCCTCATCCTCAGCTGACAGCAGCGCCTTATTAAGATCTGCGCCGATATACGGCTGGCCTCCGGATACCTTGGTTCTCTTGCCGATAGCCTCTTCTATCCTCATGATAAAAGACCTTGTGTCGACGCCCATACGCTCTACAAGCTTGGCAATTAAGCTATCCTCAATTGTCATAAGAGCATACAAAAGGTGTTCCTGTTCAATTTCCTGATTGCCGTATTCTACTGCAACCTTCTCACAGTTCTGCACGGCTTCAATTGATTTCTGGGTGAACTTCTGTATATTCATAAACACTCCTCTCCGCAGTCAAAACCAATTTCCTGCTCTGTGTTTGTTGTTCTATTCAATGTATAACACAAATTAGCACTCTCGTCAAGAGAGTGCTAATAATTATTGTTTATCACTGGAATTCCACACTGGCCCCACTATACACCTTTCGTTTTATTTCATTGCATCCGTATAAGCCTCCATCCCCATAGGTCCTGTGGTCTCATTTCCAACTAAGCGTCAACTTATTTTGAAAAGAGATATCCATACTTTCTTCTTGTCTGAAGTATTATCTCTTTAACGCGCTCTTTTTCCTGCGTGCTGTAATCCGACAGTCTTCCAATGGCCGAATCAATATCTTTTTCCGAATAGGTAAAAGAGATATTGTTTCCGTACAGTTTCTCTGAAATCTCGAGCTGTTCCTCAAACGTTTCGCTAAAAGTCTTGGGCCTTACCTGCCCCATCTGTTCATAGACATCCCGTTCCAACGGATAATCCATTTTGGTATCAGAAAGCAGAGCTCCTCCATTATCAAATATCGGACATAAACGGAACTCTTTCCTGTCATTCATAAGAACCGCCATATTGTGAGTGTGCCTGTCCTCATTAAGAAAGAGCGCATCCAAAGTAAGAAGCCTGTTCATGTAAGGACCGAAATCACTAATGCCGGTAATCCTCTCTGTCTGATTCACAATAAGTCTCAGTCTTTCAGTATGATCCGCAGTGCTATAGATCATCTTATTAAGAGAAGTTCCATATGTCTGTAAAAAGAGCCTCTCCAAAGTAATAAGTTTCCATCCGTCGGTAAAGTCCGGGCTTTTACACCCCCTGTATATGTTGCCGTTGTATTCTATGGATTCCTGCTCATAGTCGGTAAACTCTTTTTCATCAAGAGAAGACTTATGCAAAAGAGATGATACAACGCACTCAGCCAGTCCCTCATAGCCCAGGTTGTCGGCCTTGTACCAGAATCCGTCTCTTTCGAATTTCAGCTGGTTTCCCTTAGATGACTTCCGATCTGTAGTTTTAATATCCTCATCAAACAGCTTCACCATATATCATCTCTCTATTCTTATCCAGAAATCATCGTCTGCCATGCGCCCTTTAGTCTTTTCTATTATCATGATCGGGTCATAGAACGGTATGTCCAGTTTCTTGAGCTCAAGTTTTAGCTTATCTCTGGTTTCCGGAAAACATCTGGATTTTACAAAGTCCTCGTATTCTTCAAACGTGGGTTCCATGTTCACACCCATTGCCCGATACAGCGGATTGGAAATGAAATTGTGAACTTCAACCTTCCGTTCCATCTCGTCTACATCAATTATCGAACAGACAAAACTGTGATACATGTACCATAGTCGTAGTTTATACTTCTTCTCAGGTACCTGCAGTTTCTGCGGAAGATCATGGTTTTTGATGAGCATGTCCGCAATCAGAGTGATGGGTCCGGTTATCTCATCATCCGAGTACTCCCAACGCTCTACAGTACGTTTGGAGACGCCGACAAACTCAGCAAACTCTTTCTGGGTCATGCCTGTGATCTCTCTTAACAACTTGATCTCATCTGAAGTTATCTTGGCAGGAGTTATATATTTTTTCATAGGATGTGATCCTCCTATAAAAATTAAATCACATTTTTGGCGGTAAATCAACGCGATTAAACCGACAAAAATGTGATTTTTATTTAGAATTTCTTTATTTGTGTTTATCTCGTTTTATCTCTCAGCGCTGTCTTTGTCTACGTCCACAATCTCTGCGTCCACATCAATTGCTTCAGCCTCCTGCTTAGCCGCCTCAAATGCCTTTCCATACTTTCCAAGCCTTGATGCAGTCCAGAGGTTTGATGCGCCGTCATAGGCCAGGAATCCGCCGATAAGTCTTACGATAAGTTCATTGGCCTGTGATGCCTTGAAGATAAGTCCTGCACCAAGTCCAACAGTTGCCAGCGCAAATATCAGTGACAGCCACCAAAGGCCGTATTTATATCTCACAAGTGAGAATGTCTGTCCCAGATTTCTAATGCCGCTAAGAAGAATAAAAGCACCGAAGATCTTAGGAATAAAATCCGTGAAAGCAACAGGATTAAGGAAAATCCAAACGCCGACTGCTGCCACTATGATTCCGAAAGCAAAGGAACCGGAATCCACAAAGCCTCTTTCCTTTTTAAAGAAATATGAAAGCACAAAAATCACTCCAACAACAAACAAAAGGGCTGCCAATATCCTTGCCATGATCGGAATCACAGCAGGAGCCCATGCTATGAGCACAATACCTATCGCGATGATAACAAGAGATTGTACCACATATTCCATCTTCACTCTTCTAAAAAAGTCCTTCACTGTTCTGTGCCTCCTTCATCAGTCTCTTTATCCTCAGCCAGTATGCTGTCCATAATTTCATAAATCTCATCTCTCCCGGTCTTTTTAAGTGCCGAGTACGGATAGATCTTAAGTTCCTCCGGAAGTCCCAGTCCCTGCCTGAGCATATTCAGATGCTTCTCCATCTGAGACGGCTTGATCTTGTCAGCCTTGGTTGCAATGATGACAGGCTGGAAGCCCTGATGCACGATCCACTTGTACATCTGCACGTCGTTGGCAGAAGGGTCGTGCCTTATATCTATCAGCAAAAAGACTCTTCTGAGCTGCCTTGAGGTATGAAGATAATTCTCGATCATCTTGCCCCACTGCTGTTTGGTCTTCTCAGAAACCCTGGCAAAACCGTAACCCGGAAGATCCACCAGATAGAACTCACCGTTTATATTGTAGTAGTTGATGGTCTGTGTCTTGCCCGGCTCCTGGGATGTCCTTGCGTAGTTTTTGCGGTTCATAAGACCGTTTATCAAAGAACTCTTGCCCACGTTGGACTTACCTGCAAACGCAAACTCCGGAAGCACATTGTCTGGAAGTGTACTGGTTATTCCACAGACTGTCTCCAAATTTACATTCTTAATTACCATATGTTCATATTTCCTCTCTTAACATACTAACAGTATACCATTTATTTCATGCCCCCGCCTCACGAAGTTGCCAGCATGATCCTGCTCTCCCGAAGTGCCTTGGACTGTTCGTAGTCATACTCAATGGTATTGATGTTTGCCCCGGGATAAAGCTGGCGCAGCTTTTTCAAAACTCCGCGCTCCGCCACATGACTGACAAGGCAACCGAAAGGATGAACTATCAGTATCTTGTCGTACCCCTGCCACCGCGCCAAAGAGCATCATCGGCGTTATCTTAAATCCCGGGTGAGACTCTGCGCCTGTGAAATTCAGGGAGAGAACCGGAATTTTGTAGCCGCTCTTTTTAACGCACTGGATGATGAGGTCATAGTAGTTTCCGGCTCTGCATGCGCCTCCGGCTTGAGGCTCCAAAATCGCAACCCTGTTAATATCTATATCAGGGTTCTTTAGATGCGCCATCAGGTTTCCGATTATATCCATAGCGCAGGTGCAGTAACTGGGATTAATCAAAGAGAGCATCTCCTTAGGGAAATGCTCATATTCCGGCACAACATCCAGCTTGTATCCGCCAAGTGAAAAAGCTGCACTAAGAAGTTCATTGTGATAGTGCAGCATATCCGGCATGTATATGGTATGAGTCTTCTTCATACTCTTTGTAAACAGGGTGTTGTCTTTATTCATTTCCACTAGATGCACTCCAAGACCTTGCCTCAATGTCTTGGATGAATTCTCCCTCCCCCGCAATACATCATTCATCATCGGACCAAGGCTCTCTAATGTCTTATTTAGTCCGCCTTTTTTGTTGAAAAATGGTTTTTTCACATTCTTCAGAGACGCTATAATCGGACCAACTTTACGTCGATGAATCTCTCGTCCGATAAAATGGCTGTTTTTATTACATTCTTAGTAAAATTTCAGTCAAAGAATCGGACTAAGCAACAGCAATAATCATCACAGTCCGATTTTCCTATATACACCATTTCAAATTTTCCAGAATTGATGAAAAAGTATCGGATTAAACACTTTAATTATCACCTTCAGTCCGATAATAGTTAAAAGCCCCCGATCATCTTCCGGACAATCGGGGACCTGAAATCAATGAAATTATTTCGCCTGTTTGAGTTTCTTGGGCTCCTTGCCTCTTACGATGAGAGGCTGGCTGGTTCCGTCAACACAAGGCTCTGTAATGACGCACTCGCTGATGGTATCATCTGACGGAATCTCATACATTACATCCATCATTGACTTCTCCATGATAGAACGAAGTCCTCTGGCTCCTGTCTCTCTCTCATAAGCCATGGCTGCGATCTTCTGCACTGCCTCATCCTCGAAGGTGAGCTTAACGTTGTCGAAGTCAAAGAGCTTCTGATACTGCTTAACAAGAGCATTCTTGGGCTCTGTAAGAATACGCACCAAAGCCTCTTTTGAAAGTCCCTCAAGAGTTACAGTGATAGGCACACGACCTACAAACTCAGGGATAAGTCCAAACTTAACAAGATCCTGAGGTGTCACTTCCTTGAGAACTTCACCGATCTCTCTTTCTGACTTGTCTGCGATCTCAGCGTTAAAGCCGATTGAGTTGCGGTCAAGTCTTGCCTCGACAATCTTATCAAGGCCATCGAAAGCTCCTCCGCAGATAAAGAGGATATTACTTGTATCGATCTGGATAAGTTCCTGATGCGGGTGCTTTCTTCCGCCCTGAGGTGGAACAGATGCAACAGTACCTTCTACAATCTTAAGAAGCGCCTGCTGAACACCCTCACCTGATACATCACGGGTGATTGATACGTTCTCGCTCTTCTTGGTTATCTTGTCGATCTCATCGATATATACGATACCGTACTGAGCTCTCTCTATATCGTAGTCCGCGTTCTGGATAAGCTTCAAAAGAATGTTCTCAACATCTTCACCTACATAGCCGGCCTCTGTGAGAGTTGTGGCATCTGCAATGGCGAAAGGAACATTGATGATCTTGGCCAGAGTCTGTGCAAGATAAGTCTTACCTGAACCTGTAGGTCCGATCATGATGATGTTGCTCTTCTGAAGTTCAACATCATTTCTGTCATCATTCCTTGGTGCAAGAACTCTCTTGTAATGGTTGTAAACAGAAACAGCCAGAACTTTCTTGGCCTCCTCCTGACCGATTACATACTCATCAAGGAAATTTCTGATCTCAACGGGTTTAAGAAGATTTATCTGCTGGTCCTTGGCCTGGGCAGGCTCATCCTCAAACTCCTCCTCGATGATATCCGCACATATGTCTACACACTCATCGCAGATATAAACACCTGCAGGTCCTGCGATAAGTTTTTTTACCTGATCCTGTGTCTTGTTACAAAAAGAGCACCTGATCTCTCCGGAATTCTTTGCCATATTTTCTCCTTAGTATTACTTCTTATCTTCCTTCTCTCTTGGACGATTCTCAACGATCTGATCAATGAGGCCGTAATCAAGAGCTTCCTGAGCATCCATCCAGTTATCACGCTCAGTATCCTTGCAGATCTCCTCGTAAGGCTTACCTGTGTTTGCTGCAAGCATTCTGTTGAGTTTCTCTTTGGTCTTCAGGATGTGCTTAGCTGCGATCTCAATCTCGGTAGCCTGTCCCTGTGTTCCGCCAAGAGGCTGATGGATCATGATCTCTGCATTTGGAAGAGCCATTCTCTTGCCCTTTGCACCGCCGGACAGAAGGAATGCTCCCATGCTGGCTGCCATACCGATGCAGATTGTGCTTACATCACATTTGATGTAATTCATTGTGTCGTAAATAGCCATTCCGGATGTGATCTCTCCTCCGGGGCTGTTGATGTACATGTGGATGTCCTTGTTAGGATCTTCTGCTTCAAGGAAAAGAAGCTGTGCTACAACAACGCTTGCAGAAGTTGAATTTACTTCCTCCCCCAAAAATACGATTCTCTCTTTTAACAGCCTTGAATAGATATCATAACTTCTCTCTCCACGGCTGGTCTGTTCAATAACATAAGGTATTAAACTCATAATCTTACTATTCCTCCAGTCTGCTTAGATTACATTCTAAACCAACCTATATTATACCGCATTTTATGCCCCCTGTACAAGTTTATCATAGTTTACATTTCAGGCCGCCCGGCCCATAAATCCTATGATGATCGCCATTTACTCAAAATTTATACTTTTTTATGATATTACATAGATTAATTGAATTTGTTTATGTCACGTTAATTGATATTAAGCCCTCATAATGTAAAAATAAATATACCCAACATCATGATCAGAATACTTTAAACGGATAAATGTAATTATGTGAAAGAAAGGAGTCACGCTATGAAAAATGTATTAAGAAAAGGATTTGCAATTATCATTTCGGCAGCAATTGTACTGTGCCTTATTCCTGCCCAGAAGATAAGCGCTGCAGAATTCGATCTCGGAACAGCAACTGTTAACACATACGAAAACAGCTACTTCGGACATCGCATTACACTTCCCGACGGCTATGTTTTTTGTGCTTCAGAGCTCGACAGCCCGGAAACAGCGATGGCTCTGATCAATAGCGGCGCAGGAATAACCATCATAGAAGCCGAATCCACTACCGGCATCGCTAACATGAACATAATCCTTAATAACGGCGCCACCGGATATACCGAAAAAAAAGTTTTTGAGGAAGGCATTGCCGAAGTAAAAGCAACCTTATCCGAAGAAATAACTTTAAACAAAATAGAAGTCCAGAACAGAAACGTAGCCGGCAGCAAACATGATATTCTCGTAGTTTCTGCATCGATTGGTGAAATGACCTTCTCCCAGAGACAGGTTTTTTTGATGAACGGAGATTACGGCATGCTCATCACCTTTACCGGAGCAGACGATGCAGAAGCAGATGCAATGCTTAAATGGCTCTCCAAGATTCAGTTATAAAACAACAATCTCATACATAAAAAGCTCCATCCGTACAAAAGCGGATGGAGTTTTCTTTTTCCTGTTTTGTAATGTATCTCTGCTATCAGCCGTAAAGAGATGCAAAAGTTGAAGTCAGAACGGATGAGAAAATGATAGAGAGCACAACTCCGATAGCAACAAAGATAAGCTGTGCCTTAGCCCAGTTAGACTTTGTCTTGGGTGTGCTGCTTCCAAATGCCCAAATCAAAAGCATGATGATGTTCACGCAGGGAATGCATGTGATCAGAATTGTAAGTGCCCATTCACCAATTGTCATCACAGGCTCAACTTCAGGCTGACTGTAAGTCGGCATCTGCTGTGGGTTCTGATTAAGATTGTTCATGTCGTCCATAATATCCATCTCCTCTAAACTTATAATTTTTGTTCACTTAGCTATTATATGTTGATATTTGTACATTTGTAAACTTTTTAACGAGCAAAGTGTGTCACCACACTATCATAAAATGGAATAAGCCTTGCAAAAACATTGCCGTGAAAATACACCATAGGCTCTTTTCCCGGAAAAACATGTGTCATTCTCCATATGTAGATTCCTATAGTGATAAGGCAAACAGCCATCACAGGATATCGAAGAACTGTCGTGCTCCCTCCCTGCACATAGCGCCTTGTGAAAAATGCCACTGCAAGTGCCACCCATAACGGGTATGACGGATTGTATTCCAGAGCCTTTATGGGGTGCAGCGTAATAAGATTGAAAAGAGCTCTTGTAAGCCCGCATCCGGGACAGGGAAATCCCGTCATTATCACCACAGGGCAGAATCTGTGAAAAATGATTTCTGCCAGCACCCAAAGTATAGCAATAGCAATTATCGGTGCTCTGTTATCCCGCAAATCTTTTATTATCCGCATAAATACTGTCTTTACCATAGTAATTCAAATATACAGCAGACAGACTTTATTTTCATCAGTTTTTCATGAAGAAGTCATATATTCTTTTGCGATAGTCAGGGGCCGTATCAAAGGCAGCATGACCATATCCGTTGTACATATAAAGAGCGCAGTCGGTTCTGTTATCGAGCTTTTCTGCAATCTCCATGGATGCGTCACTGTCCAGCACCTCGTCGTCAAATACACCGATGACCAAAACCGGGCACTTTATCTTCTCAATCTCATTAGTTACATCGAAATCTTTTATAGCTTCAGCAAGAATTGAAAACTTCTCGAGTTCGCGCTCTTTTACTGTTTCTGCCACATCATTAAAATAATCCTTGTATTGTTCATAAACTGCAGACGGATAGACCTCTTTTCCAAAGTTCTGATACAGCTCCTTAGGGTCCTTTTCCTTTGCAAGTTCTATCCAGTGATCGATAACGCCTCTCTGCTCAGGCTTAACGTGTGATGATGTAGAACCAAGAACAAGCTTTTTTACCAGCTCAGGATACTTGATAGCTATGGCCATAGCTATCATTCCGCCCTGAGATGCACCGAAGAGGTAAACATCTTTTAAGCCCAGTTCCTTCATTGCCTCTGCTGTATCATCCGCCATGTCGTATATTGAATAACCATCAGATACTTCGTATTTTCTGTCAAAAAGATATGTGGTAAAATCACTGCCCATCATTGCATAGCTCGCTTCCACAGCCTCTTTTGCCTTTATGACACTCTGAACACTAAGCCCCGGCAATATCACAAAAGTCCTGCTTCCAAAGCCAAACTTGCAATAGCCCATCTCAAAATCTTCTGTCCAAATCATACCTGTTTCTGCCATTTTCTTTCCCTCCTAGCCTTTAAACACTAAAATTTGGCACTTACTTCCTGATCTTGATGGTAGCAAAGGATCTGTCACAATCGTATCACACATATGGGCAGCAAAAAAGCGCCACAGACATATTGCCTGTGGCGCTCATTATTTCATCATTCAGAATCTGAGGATTAAGCCTCTTCCTCTGTCTTCTTCTTTCTTGTTGTTCTCTTTGGCTTCTCTTCACCTTCTTCAGCATCAGCCTTCTTGGTTGTTGTCTTCTTGGCTGCTGTCTTCTTGGGCTTCTCCTCACCATCAGCTGCAGCCGCCTTCTTGGCAGTAGTCTTCTTAGCTGCCTTCTTGGCGCCTTCCTTAACGTTCTCTACAAGGAAGTCTGCTGCCTTCTGAACTGCAAGATCGCTCTTAAGCTGCTTCTTCTCAGCGTCTGACATCATCTCTTTGAGCTTCTCAACTTCCATTCTGTACTGGTGAGCCATGCTCTCAATCTCTGCATCAACATCTGCATCAGAAACCTCGATCTTCTCAGCCTCTGCAACTGCCTCAAGAACAAGTCTTGACTTGATTCTCTCGATAGCCTGTGGCTTAACCTGTGCAAGCATCTGATCTACTGATCCGCCTGTGTACTTAAGGTACTGATCCATTTTCATGCCCTGCATCTGAAGTCTCTGAGCAAACTCATTGACCATCTGTCTCTGCTGGGTCTCAACCATAGCCTCAGGAAGCTCCATCTCAGAGTCCTCGATGACAGCTCTTACAACTGCATCTTCTCTCTTAGCCTTCTCATCAGCTGCCTTCTTCTCTTCAAGCTTCTTCTTAACATCTTCCTTGTACTCAGCTACTGTATCAAAGCCTGCATCTGATGCAAACTCATCGTTGAGCTCAGGAAGTTCTTTTGCTCTGATTGAATTAACCTTGCACTTGAAGGTTGCATCCTTGCCTGCAAGATTCTCTGCCTGATAATCCTCAGGGAACTTAACGTTTACGTCACCTTCCTGACCGATCTCAAAGCCTACAAGCTGCTCTTCGAATCCGGGAATGAATGCACCCGAACCGATTGTAAGAGGATAATCTGTTCCCTTGCCACCGTCAAATGCAACACCGTCAACAAATCCCTCGAAATCAAGAGAAACTGTATCGCCGTCCTTAACTGCTCTGTCAGTAACGTCGATTGATCTTGCATTCATGTTTCTCTGCTTGTCGATCTCAGCATCAACCTCGTCATCTGTTACATCGAGGTCCATCTTCTCTACTTCGATTCCCTTATATTTTCCAAGCTTAACAGGTGGCTTAAGTGCTACCTCAGCAGTGAATACGAAATCCTTACCTGCCTCAAGCTCCTCAACATCAATCTTAGGTGAAGAAACAACATCCTCGCCGCACTCTTCAACAGCCTTAGGATACTCTTCCTCGATAAGATCGTTGGCAGCATCCTCATAGAATACTCCCTTGCCGTACATCTGCTCGATCATCTTACGAGGAGCCTTACCCTTACGGAATCCGGGTATCTGGATCTTGTTCTTGTTCTTCTGGTATGCTTTCTCAATAGCCTTCTCAAGCTGATCTGCAGAAACTGAGATCTTAAGCTTGGCCATGTTGTTTTCAAGCTTCTCAACTGTTACGCTCATTTTAGTATCTCCTTTATTATAATGCTGAATTACCCGTCCGGGCACAGTCGCTAAAAGATTATATCACAGCGACTAAAAATAATCCATATTTTTTATAAAAACATTCCCAAACCGAATATAAAATACAAAAGTCCAAGCTCAGCAATGAGCACCAGACCCATAAAAATCGGAACGGCTATGTTTATAACCTTTGTTACGCCTCTGGTTCTTTTACCGTCAACGATCTGATATACGCTGTAGGGAACAGCCCCCAGGATGCCCATAATTGCAAAGGCGGGAAATGTTATGAAGAAAAGAGCTATCGATCCCACCTTGATTTTTTCCTTCTGGCCGTCAAACCAGGCCCTGAAAAAAGTGTAGGCAAAGCTGAAAAAGAAACCGATCACAAGACCTCTCAGCCCTGCAAACAGGGTATTCATCGGATCAAACATGCCACGTCCAAAAAATATGCCATCAATGCTATTTATCATTCCCAAAATCGCAAAAGCTACTGCAAAGTATCCCTGAGTCCTGAACCTGTCTTTTAACTGAGTTTTGTTCCTTGAGAGAGCACCTTTTGCTTCCTGGGGGCGATAAAACTTCTCGGCGTTCTTTCTCTGCTCATTTCGCTCCGCAGCTTCCTGATCTGCTTTCTTCTGCGCCAACTCAGCAGCTGTCATATCAGTGCTTCTTGCCTGCAAAAAGGCTATAAGTTCTTCCTTGTTTCCCTCAATATAGGAATCATTTTTGATGGTAAGGATAAGGCTCTTTTCATGTGAACAGATAAAATCATAATCTTCACCTGCATAAAATTTCACTGATTTATTAAGCGGTAAAAAGACATCTTTAAACACACCTTCTGCTCCGGTCACGGTATACCTTACCTGTTTATCATCGGCAATAAGGCTGCAGGTCACATCACCGTCGAGATATGAAGGATTCAATAGATTCTCACACCCTATAAGTTCCTTGCTGCCGATCTTTGCAAGCTCTTTCTGAGCATCATTTATTACGCTCTCTTCAAGAGAAAATGTATTTTTAATCATTTTTTGCTCCTATCTTTTGCTTATCAACCCTGCTATTTTACTAGAAAATTTCCACATATTAAAGAGCTACTTACATTTTGCGGAAATATTATCGCTATAAAGTTTATAAACATGCATATTTAAGCAAAAATTTACAATATTTTTATGCTTAAAGTTTTCTTCTTTTCGCGCAAAAGAATATAATATTTAGTATACGGATTATCAACACATCATGGAGGCGTGTTATGGCAAAAGAAAAAAAGACAAAGACAAAAACATCAAACAACATCAAGTTTTTCGACAGTATTAAGACAAGGCTCATAGCGGTCATGCTGCTTGTGACCATCATTCCGCTAATGGTGGCTATCATTGTGAGTTACAACACATCCACAGAAAAAGCAACAACTGATGCAATTGACTCCCTGGACTGGCAGGCCTGGTATATTGAGTCCGAATTCGAGACCATAATACAAAAAAATATTGCAGCCATGCAGGCTATTGCAGCTGCACCCTCTACAAAGGCTTATTTTATAAATCCAAATGACCTGACTGCATCAGCCAAAGCCATGGCTTATCTTAACACAGTAGACAAATCCATGGATGATGGTAACATCTCAGTCCTTACGGGCACAGACGGAATGCAGCTTCTGCGCGCATCGGGTAAAGCTGTTGACGTTTCAAAAAGAGAGTATTTTACTCAGGCAATGGCAGGAAACACCTACGTATCCGATGTTATCACCTCAACTTCAACAGGTGCCCGTCAGGCTACGATTGCAACTCCAGTTCTTGGAGACGGCGGACAGGTAATAGGCATTGTTCAGCGAAACTACAGCATGGATGACCTTCATGCCCTTCTTTCAGCGGAGGCTGAAGACGGCTTCATATCTGACAGAGTTGGTATGGTAGCAGCAATGTCCACCATGGAAATTACTCCCGAAAACGAGAAAGATATCGATCTTTCAGGAGCTCCCTTCATGGGTTCTACAGAAGAGAGCGGACAGTATACTCAGACAGCAGGCGATGGTGAATCTATCATTTGCTGGGTAAAATCTCCCACGACCGGCTATGTAATAGCCTGCGCAGAGAGCGTAAAACAGATTAAGTCATCTGCAAGATCCGCCGCATTAATTGTGGTCATAATCGGCGTAGTAATGGCAATCGCAGCAGGTATTATCTCTTTCTTCATGTCAAAGGCATTTACAGAGCCCATCGGTGATGTTAACGAATCGCTCTCAGCTCTTGCTGACGGTAGATTTCAACCTGTTAAGAAACACCATGACAGAAAAGATGAATTTGGCGGAATGGTAAAAAGTACCAACACCGTTATTGAAAAGCTTGAAGATATTGTATCCCATATCAAGGCATCTGCTTCAGACGTAGGAACCTCTTCAGAGGAACTTTCCGATATGGCCAACCAGATCTCGCAGACTGCTGAGGACGTTTCAAATGCAGTTCAGGAGATTGCTTCCGGAGCAACCCAGCAGGCAGACGAGATTCAGAGTGCTTCAGAAAACGTAGGAAAGATCGGTGATGCGGTAGGCGAAGTACAGACCTCCACAGGAAGCCTTTCAGATCTTGCCGGCAAGATGAAAGAAGCATCGGAAGTTTCCAGCTCATCCCTCGCTTCACTCCAGGATTCTTCAGCTGAGATGACAGCAAAGATCGATGATATTTCAAGAACCATCAGCGCAACTCAGGACGCTGTAACAAACATCAACGACAAGGTTGAGGGTATTGCTTCCATCGCAACACAGACCAACCTCCTCTCACTGAATGCTTCAATCGAGGCTGCAAGAGCAGGCGAAGCAGGAAAAGGCTTTGCGGTTGTTGCAGAAGAAATCGGCAAACTTGCTGATGATTCAAAGGCTATGGCAGACGATATCAGAAAAGAGATGGATGTGCTTCTTGAACAATCCAAGGCTGCAGTACAGGCTGCAGAAGATGTAAAGCAGGGCAACCAGGATCAGCAGATAGCTCTCGGCGAGACGCTGAATGCAGTAAACGGAATGCTTGACGATATCAGCAGCACAGTAGGCGGCGTACAGCTCATCTCCCAGGGTGCTGACACATGCGAATCATCAAAGAATGCAGTAGTAGATACCATGAGCGCTCTCTCAGCCATCTCCGAAGAGAACGCAGCTTCTTCAGAAGAGACAGGCGCATCCATGCAGGAGCTCTCAGCAACAGTTACAACCCTTGCCGGTTCTGCAAACAACCTGAAGGAAATTGCAGAACAGCTCAACAACGAAATGCAGTTCTTCAAATCATAAACCCGGTCAAACACGCTATAAATATACAAAAAAGAGCGTACAGTTTTTTGTACGCTCTCTTTTTATTTAAGAAGGAAAGCCGCTCCCACCGCGAATTCATCGTCATCACGCGAAAATGAATATATATTAAATGATTAAATTATTATTATATTTTCGTTTATCGCTGCTCTGTTTTTCGCACCGGGATATATAATATTAAGTGCATGAATTATCATAATATCATGGAGGCGCATTATGACAAAAGAAAAGAAGTCTATCAAAAAAGAGAATCGTAGTGGTGTATCTTTTAGGGACAGCATTAAAACCAAACTGATAACCATTATGATTCTGGTTGCTGCAGTTCCTTTGATCGTAGCAGTTACTGTAAGTTATATCACATCCTCAAACAAAGCCCTGGCAGATGCCCAGGACAGTCTGGAATGGCAGTGCTGGTACATTCAGGACAGATTCTTAAGGATCATCGACAACAACATGAATATGATCAGAAGCATCGCAGATGACCCCACTGTCATCCAGTATATTCTCGGAAGTGCCGGTATCCCGGAAGATGCAGTGCTCAGCAAACTTGCTGCCGTAGATGAGATAATGGCTGACGGAGATGTTACCATCATCACAGGTGCTGACGGAATGCAGCTTCTTAGAAACAGCGGAAAACTCGTTGATGTAAAAGACAGAGAATACTTCCAGCAGGCTATGGCAGGAAACCTCTATGTTTCAAACGTCATCAACAACAAGACCACAAATAAACGTATGGTTACCTTCGCCTGCCCCATCAAGGATGGCGATAATATAATCGGTATTGTTCAAAGAAACTATGACCTGAACGGTTTCCACGAGCTTCTGGCTGAAGAAGCTGATGATGCCTTCCTGGTTGACAGAGACGGTCTTGTAGCAGCCCACTCCCAGTACGAGATTGGAGAAGGTGCTCACGAAGAGGAAAGCAGAGCAAAATCAGAGTTTATGACCTCCGGAAAAGATGAAGGTTTCTATTTTGTAGATACAGGTAAGGGCTACAAGGCATATGTTGCCTATGTAAAAGACCCTCTCACAAAGTTTACGGTCTGCGCAGCATCAAATGAAATGAAGGTAATGGCATCTTCAATACAGGCTGCTATCGCTGTTATTATCGTCGGAGTAATTCTTCTTGCAATTGCTGTCGTTATATCTTTCATAATGGCAAAGAGTTTCACTGCTCCTATAGAGGCTGTAGGCAAATCTCTGACTGCACTCTCTGACGGACGTTTTGAAAAAGTAGAAAAGTACACATCCAGAAAGGATGAATTCGGAGCAATATCCAAGGCTACCAACTCCGTAATTTCAACTCTGGAAGAAATAGTTACAGACATAAAAGAGTCTGCATCTTCCGTAGGTGTTTCATCTGAGGAACTCTCGGATATGGCAAATCAGATCTCCCAGACAGCCGAGGACGTTTCAAACGCAGTTCAGGAGATTGCCTCAGGTGCAACCCAGCAGGCTGACGAAATCCAGAACGCATCTGAAAATGTCGGACGGATTGGAGATGCAGTAGGCAATGTTCAGAGCTCCACAGGCAGTCTTTCAGACCTTGCAAGCAAGATGAAGGAAGCTTCCGAAGTATCCAGCAATTCTCTAGCATCTCTGCAGGATTCCTCATCAGAGATGACCGCTAAAATTGACGAGATCTCAAAGACTATCGGTGCTACACAGGATGCAGTAACAAATATCAACGACAAGGTAGAGGGAATCGCATCCATCGCCACACAGACAAACCTCCTTTCACTTAATGCTTCCATTGAGGCTGCAAGAGCAGGTGAAGCAGGAAAAGGCTTTGCGGTTGTTGCTGAAGAGATTGGTAAACTTGCCGATGATTCAAAGACAATGGCTGATGATATCAGAAAAGAGATGGATATCCTACTTGAGCAGTCCAAGGCTGCAGTTCAGGCTGCAGAAGATGTAAAGCAGGGCAACCAGGATCAGCAGATTGCTCTGGGCGAGACATTAAATGCCGTAAACGGTATGCTGGGAGATATCAACAGCACAGTAGGCGGCGTGCAGCTTATCTCCGATGGCGCAAACACCTGCGAAACATCCAAGAACGCAGTTGTTGATACCATGAGTGCACTCTCTGCTATTTCCGAGGAGAACGCAGCTTCTTCCGAAGAGACCGGCGCTTCCATGCAGGAACTCTCCGCAACAGTTACAACCCTTGCAGGTTCAGCCAACAACCTGAAGGAGATCGCAGAAAAGCTCAATAAGGAAATGGAATTCTTCAAGTCATAATCTCCTTTAAACCATATAGCAAAGGGCTTTGCTCTGATACATTGTCGGAGCAAAGCCCTTTTTATAAAGGTGTCAGTCTTTTCCTCTTATCCACCTGTGCCCTCACATTTTAAAAACGCCCTTTACCCTGGTCGTGATCAGATTTGCCACAAAGCCTATAAGGACTCCTGTTATGGTTCCGATCACTATCAAAAAAGGCAGATAATAAAGAAGGCTCTCTGTCTCCAAAACCAGCATGGCTACTATAATCTGACCAATATTATGGAAAACACCGCCCAGGACACTTACTCCTGTAACTGAGAATCTGCCGGTCCTTTTGGCGATCAGCATTGCACAAAGAGACAGGCCTGCTCCTGCCAGAGAATATAGCATCATCGAGAGATTACCAAAGGTAAGTCCCACCAGAACCACCCTTATGATGGAAAGTGAGATGGTTTCCTTTTCACCGACTGTATAGAGTGCCACCATGACCACGAGATTAGCCAGTCCCACCTTGGCACCCGGTATTCCTATATTAAGTGGCAGCATGTACTCAATGTATGAGAGCACAAATGCCAGTGCCACAAAAAGCCCTAAAAAAGCTATCTTTCTGTTATTCATCACAAGCTGCTCCGGGGTGCATACTAAAATGTCGCCCCATCAATTTCACTATCTTCGCCACCTTCTACCGTTACCACAACCTTGTTTGGAAGACACACTATTGATTCCTTAGAATACTTGATATGGTTGTGCTTAACACAGATCTGATCGGGGCATGAGGCTTCTGTCACATCTGCATATCCGTCTGAAATGGTAAGGATGTTGTAGGATCCGTCCGGAAGCTCAATCCTCTCGGTCCTATCCTCATCCAGAGGATATGTACCATACACCTGACCATCTATCGTCACCACAACTTTCGCGGCATCTCTGGTGTTATTCATTTGCCATATCCTCATTCCGACCGCTGTGAGCAATGCTGCTGCCAGCAAAACAGCGATGAGGATGATATCATTCTTTTTCATTTATATTTACTGCGCTTATTTTACTCTGATAGTTATGGCTTTATTGACGACTTCGATCCTGCTTTCTTTGTAAGCACCGCCAAATTCACCGTCTAAAGTCCATTCGACTTCGTCCTCAGAATAGAAGTTAGCCCACTTTACCTGTTTAAAGGTGATATAGGGGTTACCTTCTTCTCTGGTGGCAAGAGCCGAAAGGATAGCATTAAACTCCGCAAGATTCTTGGGAGCTCTGATAAGCATGAGCTCCATCTTTCCATCGTCCTGATGGATATCTGAATCCCCGAAAAGATTCATACCTCCTACAGAAGCAGAATTACTCATGGCGCCAAAAAGATAGTCGCCCTCTTCACTTATGCCCTCGGCCTCAACCTTCATGTGAGTGCTGTAACCGATATTCTGCGGAAGTTCCGCAATGGCGCTGATGACATAGGCAGCATAACCAAGAACATTTTTCAGTTCCTGATCAGTGGCATAACTTACTTTGGAAAAAGCTCCAAAGGCCGCCACATAATTAAAGTAGCGGTCACCTATCCTGCCCACATCATACGTATACTCTTTTCCCAAAACAGCAATTTCAATAGCCTTGGAACGCTGGGCCGGAATGCCAAGTCCCCTGGCAAAATCATTGGTACTTCCCGCCGGCACATAAGCAAGGACAGGCTTTTTGTCCATGCCAATCATGGCACTCATCACATGGTTAAGCGTACCGTCGCCACCGCTGCACAGCACCATATCTATCTTGCCGTCATACTGAGAAAGAAGTATCTCCGAAGAGAGCTCAGTTCCCGGAATTATTGGGAATACTATGGGCTCATATCCGTTCTCAGCCAGCTTTTTTACAATGTCATATGTATCATTGCCTGCTCTGCCCATTCCGGCAGATTTGTTGATTAAAACAAGTGCTCTTTTTCTCTTCATTTTCTCGTATAGATCCTGTAAGTATAGGTTAGATCAAAATATACCTGTTCATCACTCTCTTCTGCAAGCTCCCACTCCGGCATCTTGTCCAGATTCGGGAAATATGCATCTGCCTCGTATTTCTTGTCGATAAAGGTCACGATACATTTGTCACAGTCATCAAGAAACTCTTTATAAACACTGGCTCCGCCGATGATGAATACGTCATCCGGATCCTCATCCTTAATGAGTTCCAAGAGCTCTTCTCTGTTGTGCGCAACCTCCGCATTCCTCACCTCATAATCGGGTTTGGTCGAGAGGATGATGTTTCTTCTCTTTGGAAGAACTATTTTCTGTGGGAAAGTCTCCAGGGTCTTTCTTCCGTAGATTATTGTCTTATCAAGGGTCCTTGCCCTGAAGTTGTCCTTCTGATCCGCAGGGATGCTGACAAGAAGCTGTCCCTTATTTCCAATGGCCCAGTTGCTGTCCACTGCTACAATTGCCTGCATTAATGCTGCTCCTTTCTATGTTGTGAGCGATACGCATTCTCAGAAACAAACAATTCTTTCTGCAAGCAGAGAATTGTTTGTTCCTTCGCCTGCTTATCGCTCAAATGGCTATCGGTATATCCTTAAGCTGCTCGCCTGAAACCTCGTAGCCCTCAAGCGATACATCGTTTCTTGTGAACTTGTAGAAATCCTTGACGTCAGGATTTAAGTGGAACTTTGGTGCCGGCATGGGCTTTCTTTCAATGAGTTCTTTGATGAGCGGAACATGCCTGTCATAGATATGTGCATCAGCGATTACATGTACCAGCTCTCCAACATTCATATCACATACCTGAGCGATCATGTGCACGAGAACCGCATATTGAACAACGTTCCAGTTATTGGCTGCCAAAACGTCCTGAGATCTCTGATTTAAGATCGCATTCAGAGTAAGCTTATCCTCACCCTTCTTCTGAGTTACATTGTAGGTAACGCTGTAAGCACATGGATACAGATGCATCTCGTGAAGATCTGAAAAGACATATGTATTGGTCATGATACGTCTTGAGAACGGGTTGTTCTTAAGGTCATAGAGAACCCTGTCCATCTGGTCAAACTCGCCCTCTTTGTAAAGGCTCTTTTGACCGATCTGATAGCCGTAGGCCTTGCCGATTGAGCCGGTCTCGTCAGCCCATTCATCCCAGATGTGACTGTTAAGATCATTGATATTGTTGCTCTTTTGCTGGTAAATCCACAATATCTCATCAGTTGCACTCTTAAGTGCTGTCTTCCTCAGAGTCATTATGGGAAATTCCTTGGACAGGTCATACCTGTTAACAACTCCGAATTTTTTGATGGTATAAGCCGGTGTCCCGTCCGGCCAGTGAGGTCTTACCTTCTCCCCCTCGGTTGAGGTTCCGTTGTCCAGGATATCCCTGCACATGTCGATGAAAATCTCATCCGCTCTTGACATAGTTACTCCTCCCTTTAATTTACAATGTCGCGATATACGCATGGCTTCATTGCTTTATCGCGACCACTTTTCGCAAAGTGCATTTATCTGATCTGCGAATTTTGCTTTGTCCTTGTTGGTCATTCCTTCTGCTTTGGCTATGATACCCATAAGTCTTGCGCCTGCTGCCTTGAGACGTGCATAAACATCAGAAACCAGCGTGGACTCTTTCTTCTTGACAGGTACTGGCATACCTTCCTTGATGATCTGACCGGAAATGATGTCGTACTCAGTTCCGCTATAAGGTGCGTATGCATCAAACCCGTGCTCATTGGCAAGGCACTTGGCAAAGGACGTGCATACACTGTCTTCACCGTGCACTACAAATACCTTTTTGGGTCTTTTGGTAAAGCCCTCTATCCACTCAATAAGTCCGTTGTGATCGGCATGTCCCGACAGGCCTTCAAGCTTGGCAATCTCTGCCTTGACATCGATGGTCTCTCCAAAGAGCTTGACCTGTTCTGCTCCATCTATTATAGCTCGTCCGGTGGTTCCCACAGACTGGTATCCAACGAACAGTATAGTACTCTCCTCTCTCCAGAGGTTGTGTTTGAGGTGATGTCTGATTCTTCCGGCATCACACATTCCCGCTGCCGAGATAATGACCTTGGGCTCCGGATCTTCATTTATCGCCCTGGATTCCTCTGTTGTTATAGACAGATTAAGTCCGGGGAAGGTTATCGGATTAATATGCTTTCTGATGAGTTCAAGAGCCTCATCGTCATAGCAGTCATATTGATTTCTCTCGAATATCTCTGTCGCTTCTACAGCAAGAGGGCTGTCAACAAACACCTTGAAGTCAGGCTTTGAGGTGACCAGCTGTCCTCTCTTTATAAGCCTTATAAAGTATAGCACCTCCTGTGTCCTGCCGATAGCAAATGAAGGAATAACAACATTTCCTCCCCTTGCGAAAGTCCTGTCCAGTACAGATGCAAGCTCTTTTACATAATCAGGTCTCTCACCGGGATGAAGCCTGTCACCGTAGGTCGATTCCATTACGACAACGTCGGCCTCTGCCGTCTTCTGAGGATCCTTGATCAGTGGCTGATTCTTGTTGCCTATATCACCGGAAAAGACAAGCTTCTTCTCCACATTCTTTTCCTGAAGCCATACCTCTATGCTGGACGAGCCAAGAAGGTGACCTATGTCTGTAAATCTGATCCTGACTCCCTCGCACACCTCTATCTCTGTGCCATAACTGCATGGAACAAAGCACCTGATGGTGTTCTCTGCATCCTCCATGGTATAGGCAGGCTCGACAATAGCGATCTCTTTATTTCTTTTGCCCTTACGGTTTCTCCACTCTGCCTCCTGCATCTGGATGTGGGCACAGTCTCTGAGCATTATATTGCACAGGTCTGCTGTAGCTTCCGTAGCAAATATTTTGCCTCTGAATCCTTTTGCATATAAAAGAGGGAGATTTCCCGAATGATCCACATGAGCATGTGTCAGGAAAACATAATCAATTTCCGGCGCAGATACCGGCAGTGGCACGTTCTCAAAGTAATTTCTGCCCTGCTCCATTCCGTAATCAACTAAGATGTTCTTGCCTGCAGCTTCTATAAAATGACAGCTTCCGGTTACTTCATGGTCAGCACCAATAAACATCAGTTTCATACGCACTGCCTCCTAGATTTTTATAGTATTGCTGTTCTTGTTCTCATTATACCATGAAACTTTCGTGTAAAAGGCATGGAAAAACCCCAACAGATTTGGTAGAATATAAAGGATTGGTTATTTTCAATTATAATAAGGAGATTATGAAAATGTTTAGAACATACGGAAAAAGAGCTGTTGCAACTATTCTCAGTGCAGCAATGCTCGTAACAATGGCAGCCTGTGGTGCAGATTCTGCCGACGGAGAAAACGGAGAAGCTACCAGCGGTGTTTCTTTTGAATCAATCACAGATACCGCTACAGAGGCAACAACTACAGAAGAGGCAGCACCTGCAGAAACAGATGAGCCTTATGTACTTCCTGAGGGAATGTACTTCTCAGAACTCACAGGTGAACCCATCAGCGAAGACATCAAGGACCAGCGTCCTATCGCTGCCATGGTGGACAACGAGAGGACTGCTCTTCCCCACTTTGATACAACTAAGGCCGACGTTGTCTATGAACTCATGAACAGCACCAAGAATGACAGGATCACAAGACTTATGTGCGTTGTCAAGGACTGGGGCTCAATTGAACAGCTCGGAAGTATCCGAAGCACAAGACCTACCAACATCCTTCTGGCATCTGAATGGAATGCAATTCTTTGCCACGATGGCGGCCCTTACCACAACGATGCGTACTTTGCAAACGACTGGGCCAAGGATCATCTCTCAGGAGTATTCTCACGTGTAGACAACGGCAAGAGTAAAGAGTTCACAGAGTATATCCTCAGCGGAGATATGGAGTCCAATATTGAGAAGTACAATATCTCTCCTACTTATAACCAGTATGCCAATGAGGGCAGCCACTTCAACTTCGTTGAATATGGCAAAGAGATCAGGCTCGATGAGAAGTACGACAGATCTTACACAGCAAACGGTGTAGTTCTTCCTTTCACTCACAACTCATCCAAACTTGTGTACAACTCAGAAACAGGTATGTACGAGTACTATGAGTATGGCGATCAGTACTTTGATGCAGCCAACGAGCAGCCTCTTACATTCAAGAATGTAATCCTTCAGAAGTGCTCATTCAATCAGCTCGATGAGAACGGATACCTTATCTACAACTGCATCGGCTCAGGCGAGTATGCATGGTACCTCACAAACGGTGTAGCCAAGGATTGCACATGGGCTAAGACAAGTGAGACAGGTGTAACCAAGTACTACGACGAAAACGGCGAAGAGATGCAGATCAACACAGGTAAGACTTACATCGCACTTATTCCTGATGACACTTGGGACAAGGTTATCTTCGAGTAATTTACAGGAGCAGTTATGCGTGGTATTACAGAAGGTTTTAAAAAAATAAACGGTCTTACTCTCAAAGTGATCGCTTGTGTTGTAATGCTTCTGGACCACCTTACAGCAGGTATGATGCTTCCGGCTATCAGAGCCGGGCTGTATCCTGACAGTATTTCTTTTGAAACAATAAAGCTCATATATCAGATACTCCGTAGCATCGGCAGAAATTCATTTCCAATCTTCTGTTTTTTGCTTGTGGAGGGATTCACTCATACAAAAAGCAGGCTAAGATACGCTCTTAGCCTGTTACTTTTTGGCATAATTTCAGAACCGTTTTTTGATATAACTTTCTTTGCAAAGCATGATGTCTTTAATATCAATTTCTTTGAATGCTTTGGTGCCAATCTGGATATTATCTGGAACCATTGCAATGTTTATTTCACGTTACTGATCGGTCTGCTTGTCATCTGGGCAGCAGAATATTTCCTGAACGATTTCATAGTTATCAATAAATTCAAACTTCCTTCATGGCTATCCTATATCCCGGCCGGCCTTGTGCTTGCACTTGGAATCTTTGTAGCCGAGAAGATCCATACGGACTACCACGGTTTTGGCGTTGCCCTCATCTTTATCTTCTACATTCTCAGATATCAGTTTCCTCTGAATATCGTGGCAGGCTACATTGAGCTCAGCTTTCTCGGTACCGAATACTACGCTCTGCCATCCTTTGTGCTTTTGTACTTCTATAACCATGAGAGAGGCAAATATATTGGTGGCCTGAAGTATTTCTTCTACGCATTCTATCCGGTGCACATTTTCCTTATATATATTTTAAGATGCTTGATATTTGGATGATCTGCCAGCACTCCAAATTCCCTAAAGAAAACAAAGTCACTTCACAGCGCCATGCACGCCAAGATCAATTCATAGAATGCTTCGCATTCTATGCAAAATAAATCCCCCCAGCTGCAACATGCAACCAAGAGGACCTATAGCGAAGTAAGTATTCAGTTTTCTGAGTCCCCGGAGCTGCCTGTACCTGTTGAAAAGATATCAGCCATGGCCTCCTGTGCACTCTTTATATCAGTCTTACTTAATGTGTAATCCTGAAGGATATTGGTGTCAAAGGAAACAAGATTGTCTTCCTTGGCTGTGACACATGCGTACTCTGTGTAGCCCGAATCCTTGTCACCAATGAGGATATAAACATCATCACCCTTTTTGACATCCATCTGTACTTCTACAACTGCCTTGGAAGTAAGGATTGTTTTCTTTGAAAATGTAATCTTATAGCTTCCTGGATAAAAATCATCCTGAATCTTTGTCACTGTTCCACTGCTTACAACTGCCCCATCATCCGTGGTTACTGTAAGCTTCTGCGATAATCTTCTGCCTGCTAAAACTCCCCCGTCTTCATCCTGCATCTTAGCGTCAGCCAGTCCAAGCAGTCTCTCCATGACTGCATTGTAAGCTTCCCCGTCGCGCGATGTAGTGATGCTTCTATCAGTATAAACTGCAAAACCTGCAAAAAATACACAACCTAGAAGGAACGTGACAAGGACTGCCAGTACCAGTCTCCTTGTCCTTTTCATCTTTTTCTCTCTCCATAACCAAACGTTGTTCTCAAAACTTTAATAAGTTTATCACAATTTGAACACAATTAGCAATGACTTTTGAGAAAAAAGTTTATAAAAATTTTATATTTATTACCGTCTCCATGTTTTCGGTTTCATGACTATGAAAATAGGAAGGAGTTCCAGTCTTCCTGCCAGCATATCAAACATCAACACGATTTTGGAGAAATATGAGAACTCTGAGTAGTTACCCATTGGCCCTACCATTCCAAGTCCCGGTCCAATGTTATTGAGTGTAGCAATTACCGATGTTACGGTGGTCTGATAGTCAAAGTTATCCAGTGACACCAAAAGCACAGACACGATCATAGTAATGACATAAAGTCCCAAATATGCGGAAACAGATTTAACAGTAGTTCCCTCAACCGTATGCCCATCCATAAACACCCTCTTTACTGCCTTCGGGTGAACGAGGAAGTTGAGCTCGTTCCTGGCATTTCTGATAACAATAAGTGCCCTTGAGAACTTAAATCCGCCACCTGTGGATCCGGCACAGGCACCGATACAGGCAAGTCCCATCAAAAGAACTCTTGAAAACTCCGGCCATTTATCAAAATCAAGGGTTCCGAATCCGGTAGTTGTCATAATGGATGCTACGGCAAACAGTGAATGATGGAAGCACATTCCGGCCGAATCAAGTACTCCTGCTCTGTAGATATTGATGGCTATAAGACTGGCTGACAATGCCATGGTTCCGAAATAGAACTTGACCTCGTCAATTGCAAACGCTTCCTTGGGCTTTCTGTTTATCAGGAAGTAGTAAACAGTAAAGTTCACTCCGCAAAGAGCCATAAATACGATGATGATAGCCTGTGATATCGTTGAATATCCACCGATTCCGGCATCGGTTACGGAAAATCCTCCGGTTCCCACTGTGGAAAATGTAATAGTTGCTGACTCATAGAGGGATAATCCTGAAATCTTAAGGCAGATGATCTCCAGTACAGTAATAGCAAAGTAAATAAGATACAGGATCTTGGCTGTGTCTTTTACCTTGGGAACAATCTTGCCCACAACCGGTCCCGGACTCTCTGCCCTCATCAGATGCATACTGTAGCCATCCGTCATCGGTACAACTGCCAAAAGAAAGACCAAAACGCCCATTCCACCGATCCAGTGGGTAAATGTTCTCCAGAACTGAACACTTTTTTCCATCTGATCAACACTTGTCAAAATGCTGCCCCCTGTAGTGGTCAGCCCTGATACAGTCTCAAAACAGGCATCAATATAATTGGGTATGGTTCCGGTAACCACAAAAGGAATTGCTCCGAGCATACTCATAATGATCCATGCAATGGCAGTAATGGTAAAACCTTCTTTTGCGTAGATAACGGTATTTTGTGGCTTTTTATAAGATCCAAGATATCCGACTACGCTACTGGTAATGATCAGCAGAAAGAAAGACTCTGCGCTGTCAAACTCCTTGTAGATAAGAGCCACGATAAACGGCAAAACCAAAAGTGCTCCAAAGACCCTAAACAATCTGAAGAGTATATATCTAATCATCGAATAATTCATCTGCTTAATTCTCCAATATATCGCCTATATCTTTTAATCCGGCAAGGGTTGTGACAACGATCACGGAATCCCTGTCTCTTATAACACTGTCACCGCTTGGTGAAATGATCTCGCCATAATGATTGATGCAGGCGATAAGTACGCCCTTTTTGATCTTCATCTGAGAAAGAGGCTTACCGATAACGGGGCTTCCGTTTCTTACGATAAACTCAAGAGCCTCAACCTTGTCATCATTGAGCTTGTAAAGAGTCTCAATGTTGCTGTCCTTGGACGCAGACATACCGCGGACAAACTGTACGATCCTGTCTGCCGTGATATTCTTGGGATAGATGATACTTCCGATATTCAGCGATCCGATGATATCACCATAGGTAACCCTGTGGACCTTGGTGATGAGCTTAGCCTTTGGATTGATGCTCTTTACATACATTGAGAGCATAATATTCTCCTCATCAAGATTTGTCAGGGAAACGAATGAATCGGTCCTTGTAACGCCCTCCTCAAGAAGCATATCCTTATCTGTTCCGTCTCCGTTAATGATAAGTGCCTGAGGCAAAAGATCTGTGAGCTCTTTGCACCTTGCAGAATCCTTGTCAAAAATGATCACCTTGATACCAAGAGCAATGAGCTGCATAGCAAGATAAAACGCCGTCTCACCGCCACCTATGATCATGGTTGAATGCACCTTGGCAGAAGGAAGACCAAGCTTTTTAAAGAAGCTCACAGTATTCTTACTGGATCCAAAGATCGTGATTTCATCCCCTGCTCTTAAGATAAAGTTACCGTCAGGGATATGAACATCGTTCCCCCTTGATACGACTGCAATGATAACCTGCTTTTTAAGGTCTGAGGGGATATCTTTCAGCGCAAGATCACAGAGCCTTGAGTTCTCGTCAATGACAAGATGTACAAGCTCTGCTCTTCCTCTGGCAAATGTCTCGATTTTAGTTGCTGATGGGAGTTTAAGGAGTCTGCCCGCCTCTGAAGCAGCTGCTTCCTCGGGGTTGATGACCATTGAAAGGCCAAGCTCCTCCTTGATGAAGTTGATCTCATTGTTATAGATAGGATTGCGAACCCTTGCAATCGTATGGCAGTTACCGGCTTTTTTCGCTATAAGACAGCACAAAAGATTCAGCTCATCTGAATCTGTAACGGCAATCATAAGGTCCGCAGTCTCAATGCCTGCATCCTTCATAATAGAATAACTGGCGCCATTTCCGGCAATACCCATGACGTCAAAACTATTTACTACAGACTGAACAACACTGCTATTCTCCTCAATGACAGTGATATCATGTCCTTCCTTGCTAAGCTGCTGTGTAAGTGTCTGACCTACGTTTCCGCAGCCCACAATAATAATCTGCATAATATGCCTCCGATGATACACGTAATAATACGAATATCATTATAGGCTCAATCCTTGTTTTCTTCAACTTCGGATGCTTCTCTCTCGTAATCTCTTGCCTGTTCCTCGTTACCAAGCGCTCTGTAGCACTTTGCAAGCGCAAGTCTGGGCAGGCTGCCGCTCTTTTTTATATCAAGAATACTGCTGCATTCATAGGCTGCATTGTAGTACCATACTATAGCCTCATCGATATCTCTTTTGCCAAAATAATAGTCACCAAGCTCATAGCACATCTCACTGCTCATCTCAGTGATGGCATCCTTTAATGAATACTTAAGGAGCGAAGCCGGGTCATCCTCCAAAACTGCAATGTGAGCCAGTACGCAGCTGGACTGCTTGATCTCATCGACTCCTCTTGAAGTATCAAGGGTTGATTCGGTAAAATACTTTTTGGCCAAGATAAAGTCATCGTCAGTTCCTGCCATTAAGAGCTCCCTTGCATACATCCCATGGAGCCTCATCGACAGACGTCTCCCCTGGTCAACAGCGCGCCTGAAGGACTCCAGATCACGTCCTGCATGATTCTCTTTTGGCCTGTGAATTATTTCAATCTCACTGTTGCAGATGACAGGGTCCAGGATAACCTGCTCATGAATCGGATCCTGCCACACAAAGTGCCTTAAGCGCTTAAAGAGCTTAGGGCGCAGCTCGCGATCGAAGTTGTAGACCGTACGGAACTTAAGCTGATTGCAGTAATACATCTGAACAATATCTATATTAAGCTCCGAGAGGTCGTTCTTTAGCTGCATAAAGCGCTGTCTGTTGTCCTCATCCAGTTCCTCGTCTGCATCTGCGGAGTAAATATAGTCTCCGGTAGCCTGAGAAAAGGCGAAGTTCCTGGCATCACTGAAATCCCCGGTCCAGACAAAATCCAGCACCTTAGCGCCGCACTCTTTTGCAATTTCCTTTGTCCTGTCGGTGGAGCCCGTGTCAACGACTATCATCTCATCCACAATGCCCTTCAGGCTCTCAAGACATCTCTTCAGACAATCCTCTTCATTTTTGACTATCATGCAAAGACTTACAGTAACCATATCGCCCTCCTGCTATTGTTGTGCTAGAATATCATTATGCTTACCCTGAAAAAGATATTTCACTTTAATAGAATAATACTTGCTGCCGCGACGGGGCTTATGACTGCCGCAATGCTTACTGCCTGCGCAAAAGAGCCTTCCACTCCGAAGAAAGCAGATCCTTACGACGGGAAAGACTATGTTTTGCAGTCGCAGCTCACCGAAGCCGGTGAGGATCCGGAAAGCGCCTTTGAATCATACACTCTGACAAACAACTATGACAGCGCCCTGAGCGTTCCGACTTATGTCACCAAAGTGGATGACTTGTGGTTCATCGTTGACTGCTACCACAACCGGATCATATATACAGACAATCTCGGTATCCCTTTAAATGAGTGGTACATCATGTGTGACCAGGCGACCCAGCCCCATACCATGGCCAGTGACGGAACTGTCTATATGGTCGAAGATACTGAAAACAACAGAGTTCTGATCTTCGAGAAAAAGGACAACAAATTCATCAACACCCAGAGTTTTTACGATATCGGAAACAGGCCCCATTTCACAGCCTATGACGAAACTTCCGACACGTTTTATGTGTGGAGCTCAAGTACCGGCGAGCTCTACTGTTTCAGGCACACACCGGATTCTACCCGCATGTATCTGACAGACATCAGGAAGATTGATCAGCTCTCAGGGCTCTACGTCAGGTCTTTTACCATCGTCGGAGACGACATTTATTTCGTATCGGGAGTCTCAGCTGCCGGAACATCACCACAGATACTGCAGTGCGACCTTAAGACCCTGAATATAAAAAAGGGCTATCCGGTCCCCGACGAGCTTGCCGGAATGGTTCAGATAACTCCTATTGACGATATGTTTTATATTACCGTTTCCACTGATATCACCGGCAATCAGGACTACGCAACACTTGTAAGGACCTCTTCCCTTGATGATCTCTCAAACGGGAAATATGAGGATATTTACGCGCAGTACTTTGTTGGCGGAGGAACCCCCTACAATATCTCAAAGGTTGATGACACCTACTTTTTGACAGAGCATAGGCTCCAGGGGCATTCCGTATGGAGCTTCAAGGTGGATCACGGCGAAATAACCGATGTTGTCTCACTTTACTGATCACATGACAACAACCTTGTTCTTGCCGGTGTTCTTGGCCTTGTAAAGCGCATTGTCAACGTTCTGAAGAGTCTTTGAATAATCACCTGTATAGCATGACACACCTACCGAAATTGTAAAAGGTACCGGTGTGTCTTTTGCATTTTCAATATCAAGTCTGAACTGCTCCATGCGCGCGCAGGCGTTGTTGATGTCGCAGTTCCTGAGGATCACGACAAATTCCTCACCGCCGTAACGGATTACATAGTCATTGTCATGAGTTTCCTTGGAAAGCTTCTGTCCCATATATAAAAGAGTGAGATCACCTGTGTAATGGCCGTTCTCATCGTTGATCTTCTTGAAGTCGTCGATATCGATCATAGCAACCGCTATATGTTCATCCTTATTCACATCTCTCAAGGTGTTCTTGGAGATGATCTTCTCAAGCAGATGCCTGTTGTAAACCTGGGTAAGAGGATCGGTTACCATGGCAAGCTCGAGCTTTTGAGTAACTCTGTAGTGATCAAGATAATATGCAGTCATTACGTACTCAACAAACATGATTCCGGTAATGATCGGTACTTCCAGCGCCATGATAAGGTCATAATTCGTATATTGATTAAATATATTGGTGATAATGATTTCAATGATAAATACGATTCCGTTGATGACTGAATCCATAGGAGTTGCGACAAATCCTACTACAATCCAGATCAGATTGACAATGATGATACCCTCGATGGAATTGCTCCTGTCCACAAGATTATAAGCGGTCCAGCTGGCAGCTATTACCATACCATGGCCAAGAAAAAAGTCCATGACCACCATAATACGGCTGTTATGTGACCAGAAGTGGGTAACGATGTAGAATATAACAATGAAAAAAAGAATTGAAAATCTTGGAAGCAGAGTATAACGGACAGTTCCGTTTATCATATAGTCAGAATAGATAAAGCACAGGGTCACCAAAGCGGACACAACAAGACCAAGCTCAACAATACCCTGATAGTAGTCACATTTGGACTGGTAGAAATCTACCTTCTCGTCACGGCTCATTGAGTTTAGATCCCTAAGCAAGCTTATTAGCGTTTTAGCGCCATCAATTATTCTCATATTCGATACTCCCTAAACATCATTTTATCAAATCTGCGCGTCAAAGTGAACCATGCGAATAAAAATAAAAAGACATCAGATGGGAGTTTACTCACATTCTGATGCCTTTTTGTTTTCAGTGAGAATTCGCGTAGCGAATTTCGAGTCTGTCGGTAACTTTAAGCTTCCTCTGTCTCTCCGACAGGCTTACCTCCTGTCGCGAGCCATTTGAGGTATGCGTTGATAAACTGATCAAGGTCTCCGTCAAGTACGCCGTCGGCGTTGGATGCCTTGTAACCTGTACGTGTATCGTTGACCATTGTATATGGCTGAAGTACATAGGATCTTATCTGGCTGCCCCATGCGTTATCCATGACATCGCCACGGATTCCTGCGAGCTTGGCTGCCTGTTCTTCCTGTTTCATGACAAAGAGCTTAGCCTTGAGCATCTGCATAGCCTTGTCCTTGTTCTGGAACTGTGAACGCTCATTCTGGCAGGAAACAACAACTCCTGTAGGAATATGTGTAATACGAACAGCAGATGAAGTCTTGTTGATGTGCTGTCCACCGGCACCACTTGATCTGTAGGTATCAATACGAAGATCATCTGGATTGATATCGATATCAAGGTCCTCTTCGATATCCGGCATTACATCGCAGGATACGAAAGATGTCTGACGCTTGGCCTGAGCATTGAAAGGACTGATACGTACAAGTCTGTGTACACCGTGCTCTGACTTAAGAAGTCCGTATGCATTGGTTCCTGAGATCTGGAAAGTAACTGACTTGATTCCGGCCTCATCACCGTCAAGAAGGTCGAGAGTTTCAATTGTAAAGCCCTTTCTCTCTGCCCATCTTGTGTACATACGATAGAGCATGCTTGCCCAGTCACAAGCCTCTGTTCCGCCGGCTCCGGCGTTGAGACGAAGGATTACATCATATTTATCATAAGGTCCGTTAAGAAGGTTGCTGATACGAATGTCCTCAAGAGTCTTCTCGAAATCATCGAGCTCAGCTCTTATCTCAGCTGCCATATCCTCATCATCAACGCCTTCTGCATTCTGCATGTCGATGAGATCGATGATATCGCCGTACTGTGTGTTAAGATGCTCGATATTTTCAACCAGGTCCTGCATGTTCTTGAGGTCCTTGGTCTTCTTGTTGGCCTTCTCAGCATTGTCCCAGAAGCCCGGCTCTTCCATCTCACGTGAAAGCTCCTCAATGATCTTTTTCTTGGTATCAAGGTCCAGAGAAGCCGTAACTTCCTTAAGTGTATCCTGAAGGTTCTGGATTTCAACCTTCATCTGATCTAAAACTACCATTATTATCTCCTTAAAACATATATAAATTACAATATCCGGGATTGAATATACTCATTCCTTATATCGCTTACATCCTTCCGTGACAGTTCTTGTATTTCTTGCCGCTTCCGCATGGGCATGGATCGTTGGGATAGATCTTGGCTTCGGCTCGCTTGATAGGTGCCTTGGGCGCAGAATCATCCTTGTTGGTACCGGTAACCTTAGCAACCTGCTCACGCTCTACTCTCTCTTCGATGTGAACGTGGAACAGAAGTCTTACTGTATCCTCTTCGATGTTCCTTGTCATGTCGTCGAACATCTCATAGCCTGCAAGCTTGTACTCAAGCTTAGGATCTCTCTGGGCATATGACTGAAGTCCGATACCCTGACGGAGCTGATCCATATCATCGATGTGATCCATCCACTTTCTGTCGATGACTTTAAGAAGGATAACACGCTCGATCTCACGGATAGTCTCAGGCTCAGGGAATTCTGCTTCCTTAGACTCGTAAAGCTTGACAGCTTCTTCCTTAAGCTGCTGTAAAAGTCCTGCCTTAGTAAGGTTGTCGATCCTTCCTCTGGTGATCTTCTTGAGCGGAACAGTGGGCAGCAAAAGCTCGTTGAGCTCTGCGATGTTCCAGTTATCAGGATCGTTTTCCTCTCCAACAACTGTCTCAACTGAGGACTCCACAATATCTGTGATCATCTTGTAGATGGAATCGCGCATGGATACACCATCCAGAACCTTCTTACGCTCTGCATAGATGATCTCTCTCTGTTCGTTGTTAACCTGGTCATACTCAAGAAGGTTCTTACGGATCGCATAGTTGTTGGACTCGATCTTCTTCTGGGCTGATTCGATAGCCTTTGAAAGAGATGAGTGCTCAATCTCCTGTCCATCCGGAATCTTGAGTGCATTAAACATTGAAATGAGTCTCTCTGAACCAAAGAGTCTCATGAGGTTATCCTCAAGTGAAAGGTAGAACTTGGACTCACCCGGATCTCCCTGACGACCTGAACGTCCACGCAGCTGGTTGTCGATACGTCTTGATTCATGTCTCTCTGTACCGATGATCTTAAGTCCGCCTGCTGCTCTTGCTTCATCATCGAGCTTTATATCTGTACCACGGCCGGCCATATTGGTGGCAATGGTAACAGCGCCATGCTTACCTGCATCAGCTACGATCTCAGCCTCAAGTTCATGGAACTTGGCATTTAAGACGTTGTGCTGAATGCCTCTCTTTTTGAGCATTCTGGAGATTTCCTCCGATGCCTCGATGGTGATGGTACCAACCAGTACAGGCTGTCCCTTTGCATGGGACTCTGCAACTGCATCGCAGATGGCATTAAGCTTTTCTTTTCTGGTCTTGTATACGGCATCCTGATGGTCTTTTCTCTGTACAGGTCTGTTTGTCGGGATCTCTATAACGTCCATTCCGTAGATATCACGGAACTCCTGCTCCTCTGTGAGGGCAGTACCTGTCATTCCGCACTTCTTGTCAAACTTGTTGAAGAAGTTCTGGAATGTAATAGTTGCAAGAGTCTTGGACTCTCTCTTAACCTTAACATGCTCCTTGGCCTCGATAGCCTGGTGGAGGCCGTCTGAATAACGACGTCCCGGCATTACACGACCTGTGAACTCATCGACGATAAGTACCTCGTCATCCTTAACGATATAGTCGTGATCCTTGAACATAAGGTTGTTGGCACGAAGGGCAAGGATTATGTTGTGCTGGATCTCAAGGTTCTCGGGATCAGCAAGGTTCTCTATACGAAAGAATCTCTCAACCTTGGCAACACCCTGCGCGGTAAGGTTGACGATCTTATCCTTCTCATTGACAATGAAGTCACCGGTCTCTTCTCTCTCTACACCCATGATGGCATCCATCTTGGTGAGCTCTTCCATATCCTCACCACGTGTCATCTGCTTAGCCAGAATGTCGCAGGCTTCGTAAAGCTTGGTGGACTTATCGGACTGACCTGAAATAATAAGAGGTGTACGGGCTTCATCGATAAGGATTGAATCCACCTCGTCGATGATACAGTAGTTAAGGCCTCTCTGAACGCACTGTTCCTTGTAGATTGCCATGTTATCACGAAGGTAGTCAAATCCAAGTTCGTTGTTGGTAACGTATGTGATGTCGCAGTTGTAAGCAGCCTTTCTCTCCTCGCTGGTCATGCTGTTAAGCACACATCCAACGGTGAGTCCCAAAAATCTGTGTACCTGTCCCATCTGGTCAGCATCACGCTTAGCCAGGTAATCGTTGACTGTGACAACGTGAACACCCTTACCGGTCAGAGCTTCAAGATATGAAGGAAGTGTAGCCACAAGGGTCTTACCTTCACCGGTTTTCATCTCGGCAATTCGGCCCTGGTGCAGGATAACTCCACCCATAAGCTGAACCCTGAAGTGTTCCATTCCGAGAACTCTCTTGGCTGCTTCACGCACAACGGCATATGCCTCCGACATGATATCATCAAGAGTTTCACCCTCTGCAAGTCTCTTTTTAAACTCATCAGTCTTGGCTCTAAGTTCCTCGTCTGAAAGAGCCTGCATGGTCGGCCTCAAAGCTTCTATGGCATCAACTGTGGGGTTGATCCTGCGAAGCTCCCTCTGTGAATGTGTTCCAATGATCTTATCAAGAATACTCATATTTTTACTCCTAAAAAAGGGCATACTAACCCCTTTATAATAGACAAAGTCCAAAGGACATTATAGCACAAAAAAGCGCTGTCGGCAAATGCCGGCAGCGCCATGTATTTAGTGATAAATCAGTATGTCTGAGCCTTCTCTTCTCCGTTAAGTACACGAAGAGCACCCTGTGCAAGTGCAAGAAGCTCATCCTCACCCGGATAAACAGTTACAGGAGCGATCCAGTCTACTCTCTCCTTGATAGCATCAGTGATAACCTGGCCATAAGCGATTCCGCCTGTAAGGATGATCTGATCAACCTTACCCTTGAGAACTGTAGCACATGCTCCGATGTTCTTGCAGATCTGATAGATGAATGCATCGCGAACGAGGATAGCCTTCTCATCGCCCTCTTCGCACATCTTGTTAACTTCTCTCATGTCGTTGGTTCCAAGGTATGCGTTAAGTCCGCCGTAGCCAACGATCTTCTTTTTCATCTCATCGTATGTATACTTGCCCGAGAAGCACATATCTACAAGTGCCTTGGCAGGAATACCGTTAGCTCTCTCAGGTGAGAAAGCACCGTCTCCGTTAAGAGCTGCATAAACGTCGATCATCTTGCCGTTCTTGTGAACACCGGTTGATGTACCGCCGCCCATATGAACAACTATTACGCTGATCTCTTCATATTTCTTGCCGATCTCCTTGGCATATCTTCTGGCAACAGCCTTCTGATTAAGAGGGTGGTCGATTGATACACGCTCGATCTCAGGTACACCTGAAATTCTTGCAACCGGCTCCATCTCGTCAACTACAACAGGGTCAACGATGAATGAAGGAACACCGATCTCGTCACCGATCTCTCTTGCAAGGATTCCGCCGAGGTTAGATGCATGCTGTCCCTGAACGCCCTTGCGAAGGTCCTCTAAAAGTGCATCTGTGCACTCATATGTACCGCCGGGAATGGGACGAAGGAGTCCGCCTCTTCCTACGATTACGTTAAAGCTCTTTATATCGATGTCTTCCTTTTTTAGGAAATCAAGGATGATGTTCTTACGGAAGTCCTTCTGATCTATGATGGATGCATAGGACTCGATCTCTTCAGTGCTGTGACGAAGAGTTTCTTCCTTGGTCAGGGTCTCGTCCTCGAAGATACCGATCTTGGTTGATGTTGAACCGGGATTGATGATCAAACTCTTTATCATTATAAAACTCCCTTCTTCTTGTCTTCTGCAACAACTGCTGCCAGTGCAATTGAATTAACCTTAACTTCTACAGAATCAGATCTTGATGTAAGGATTACAGGAGCCTTGGTTCCTGTAAGGATGTTACCGTTCTTAACTTTTGCAAGACGTACGATTGTCTTGTATGTAAGGTTTCCTGCGTGGATATCAGGGAAAAGAAGGATATCCGCATCACCTACGATCTTACGGTCAAGAGCGCCTGCCTTGTGCTTGGCTGCCTCAGGATCGATAGCAAGATCCATTGAAAGAGGTCCGTCAACGATGCAGTTCTTGATCTCACCCTCTTCGTTCATTCTGGTGAGCTCAGCTGCCTCGACTGTAACAGGCATCTTGGGATTAACAACTTCTACTGCTGCAAGAGGAGCTACCTTAGGGCACTCAACTCCGCAGGCTCTGGCTACTTCTACTGTATATTCAATGATGACCTTTTTATCCTCAAGTGTAGGATATGGCATGAAAGCAACGTCTGTAAGGAAAAGAAGACGGTCAATACCGGGAATCTCAAATACACATACATGTGAAAGAGGACGACCTGTTCTGAGTCCTACTTCCTTGTCAAGAACGCTCTTAAGGAAATCCTTGGACTCAAGAGCACCCTTCATGTAAATGTCAGCCTTGCCGTCGTGAACCAGTGAAACAGCAGTACGTGCAGCCTCAATATCATCCTTAACATCGATGATCTCGTATCCGTCGAGACTCATGTTAACTTCTGCTGCCTTCTCCTTGATCTTGTCAAGGTCACCTACAAGGATAGGCGCAACAATGCCTCTCTCCGTGGCTACCTTAACAGCTTCCAGAACGTGTGTGTCCTGAGCTACAGCTACAGACATCTTCTTGGTTTCAGCTGTCTTAAGCTTAGCTAAAATGTCATCAAAATTCTTACTCATTGCGGAATAACCTCCAAACTATTAAATTGAAAACGCCATGTGATAAAATTTTAACACTATCATTCCGATAATGCAACGAGCTTTATTAAGTTTTAGAAACCTTCCATCCTGCGCTGTCTTCTGAGTTCACGCCTCTTCTCGGCGCCTTCCCACTCTGCCTTTTCGTTCTCAGTGCGAACGTTAAGCCCATAAGGAACAAGTACGGGTGTATCATCCTCATCGATGCATACTTCTGTGAAATATGCCCTGTTCATGATATGTCTCATTCCGTTTCTGCGGTCTTCAACATAAGTATCCACGCGGACTTCCATAGATGTCTTGCCAACGTGAGTGAGCTTGCCGATGATAACGATTATGTCATCAAGCTTGGCTCCCTGCTTGAACTGCATGTTGTCAACGGCTGCCGTAGCAACAGGATTGCCGGAATGTCTTACGGCAACTATGCCTGCCACCTCATCTATCCAGGACATGAGCTGTCCTCCGAAAAGTCTGTTCTCGCTGTTGATGTCCGAGTATTTGACCACCTTGGTGCACTCAGTTATGGAATCCTCCACATTCTTGTTGGCTATCTGGTGATCAACATGAAAAACCTTACCCATACGCATTCCTCCTAAGGATTTAATATATCAATTTTATCATATTTCAAGGCTGATTAGTCTTTTTGTCATAGTAATTAATGATGGCCTTCATACATGAAACAGTGACGGCGCCCGGATGCTTCATGGTAAAGTACAAGAGCTTATTTGCCTTTGAATTCAGGTTAACGACAGTCCCGTCAATCTTCTTTTTGATATCAGGGCGAAGGAAAATCTCTTTTACCAGAGAAAGAGTATCCGTGCGGCCTGAGCGAAGTACATTCTTCATCACAACAAGGAGCATGACCACGAACTCTCTGTCCATCTGAGCATCTGCATTAAGAACCTTCTTGTCCCAAAGGATATCCCTGAAGGTCTTATCTGTAAGTTCCAGATTATTAAGGAGCTTTGGATTATAATCGTGACTCATGGAATCCCATAAGGTCCTGTAATGGTAAAAGTATGAACCCTTCATGATAACGAGCCTCTTGCAATCGCAAAAGACAGGCAGCGTTATGTTCACGTCCTCGCTCATGACAATGGTCGGATCACAGTATTTGATATTGTCCAGAAGGAGCTTTCTTGAGATAAGCTTCATGCATCTGGACATGGTTATGGGCCTTACTTCATTGCCGAGAAGATTTCTTCTGATCTCGTCCAGAGCTGATCCTGTATAAACTCCCGGCTCAAGTCCCTGTGTCTCCCTGCGCCTTTCTCCCGCCTTCTCCACGATATAGTTGGCTGCGATCACTTCGCTTTCGGCAAAAGAGCTGTCGGTGTGGGCGTACATCTTCTCACACATATCGGTATCGATCCAGTCATCGCTGTCAATAAAGGTGATGTAGTTTGCCGTGGATTCTGTAAGACCGGCTATCCATGCAGACTGAAGTCCGCCGTTTTTCTTGTGTATGACTCTGACTCTTGTGTCGCGTTTTCCATATGTATCGCACATAGCAGGAGAAATGCCATCTGTGGAGCCGTCGTCCACAAGCATTATCTCTATATCGGAAAAAGTCTGTGCAAGGACGCTCTCCATGCACTTATCAAGATATTCAGCTGTGTTGTATACGGGAATTATTATGCTGATCTTTGCCACGTTTTTTTCCGCCCTTTCTGGGTTTTTTGTCACTGTTATTGTAGCATTTCTGCGGCTTTTTGGCGACGCTGATACCAAACTTGCCTATCTTCTCTCCGAGAGTAAAGTACTCGCCGTGAGAATATGCTATGAGGTCTGCTGCCCGAAGGTCAAATCTCTTTTTCTCATCCATGTACTTAGTGTCGACCGTGACACACAGTACCTCAGCCACAAACATGTCGTGACTACCAAGCTCCAGGATCTGTCTGGTCCTGCACTCGATATTGACAGGGCTCTCAAGGATTCCGGGAGCACTTATCATCTGTGACTTCTGCGGTGTAAGTCCCATCTCCTTAAATTTGTCATAGTCGCGCCCTGATCTTACTCCGCACCAGTCCGTTGCGTGCATAAGGTCCCGGTTTGTGAGATTTACCACAAACTCACCGGTCTCCTTAAGGATATCGTAGGAGTAGCGCTCCTTGCGGACAGATATGGAGAGCATGGCAGGTGATGAGCAGACATTTCCCGCCCAGGCGACGGTTATGATATTGGGCTTCTCACCCTCTCTTCCACAGCTTACCATTACAGCCGGGATCGGGTATAGCATGTTTCCGGGCTTCCAGATTTCTTTTGACATATTATCACTCATTTATCAGGTATTCCTTTGCAAATTTATACCAATATAATAAAACATCCGCGACTTATTATAAATAGCCTTGCATTTTAGTGTGGTAGTGTGATAAAGCGATCTTCATGGACGACGGCATCATTCTCGAACAGGGTCCTGCAAAAGAGCTCATTAATAATCCAAAAGAGGAACGCACGAAGCAGTTCCTCTCAAGTTTAAACAGCACTTCATAACATCCTCCGACACTGCTATAATCGTATATAGCGAGGTGATTTAAAAGAAATGTCAGGTGCAAAAGCTTCAACCGCAAGGGATATGACAAGCGGTTCAATCATAAAACAGATACTTCTATTTTCGCTCCCATTGATGTTCGGGAACATATTCCAGATGCTCTACAACACCGTGGATTCCATCGTGGTCGGCAACTACGTTTCAACACAGGCTCTTGCAGCCGTGGGCTCCACAACCATGATCATAAATATGCTGGTATTCTTTTTCAACGGTTTTTCGGTAGGTGCCAGCGTAGTAATCTCAAGATTCTTCGGAGCAAAAGAAATTGACAGACTTCATATAGCGATAGAGACCACCATGGCTGCCACCTTCATATTCTGCGTGGCATTTACTTTCATCGGCATCAAGGGTGTCGGACCGATGCTGCATTTTATGGCAACTCCGGAGGATGTGTTTGCTGACGCATCAACTTATCTGACGATCTATTTCGCCGGGATCACGGGACTTCTCATCTACAACATGGGAAGCGGAATACTAAGGGCTGTCGGCGATACCATAAGGCCGCTGTTTCTTCTGATCCTCACCAGCATCATGAACATCATACTGGATCTGGTTTTTGTAAAGGTCTTTCACTTTGGGATCGAGGGCGTTGCATACGCCACCATCATCTCCCAGTTCATCTCCGCTGCGCTTATACTTTGGCTTTTGCTTAAGGCGGAAGATATCTATAAACTGACCATATCAGACCTTAAGATCGATCCTGAGATCATGAAACTGATAATCATAATCGGGCTTCCCACAGGTATCCAGTCGGTCATCACCGCCTTTTCAAATATCTTTGTCCAGTCCTATATCAACTACTTCGGCTCGGACTGCATGGCAGGCTGGAGCAGCTACAACAAGCTCGACTCCTTCATCATGCTTCCTCTGCAGAGTATGGCCATGGCCGCCACAACTTTCGTAAGCCAGAATATCGGGGCAGGCAAGGTCAAAAGAGCTGAAGAAGGAACCAGGACCGTTATTCTGATGGGCGTTGTCACAACCGGCTTCATTGCCCTGCTCCTGTATATCTTTGCAAGGCCTGCCATCAGGATGTTCTCCGCAGAGCAGGCGGTTATCGATTATGGAGCACTCTTTATCCACACAAATGTCTTTTTCCTGATGTTCAACTGTGTAAACCACACGCTGGCCAGCAGCCTAAGAGGCCGTGGTGATTCAACGGGACCGATGGTGATAATGCTCTCCACTTTCGTTGCTCTCAGACAGACTTATCTGTATATCCTGACTCACTATATAGCCAATACACCAAAGCTTGTGGGCTTCGGATACCCGGTAGGATGGATGAGCTGCTGCCTTGTGGAAGTAAGCTACTATCTGATCAGATATAAACCTATAAAGAAAGGGGCGTCTTAAGACGTCCCTTTATCGTATATGCGTTTAACAACCACTGCCAGTATGATTCCCATTATGGTCAGGATAAATCCTGCCAGCAGCCCCGGTGTGTGATACTTAAGTTCTATCTCATGATACCCTTCCGATAAAGGAAGCGCCATGAACATCGTGTTGGCTCTTAAGAGCTCTGTCTTCTCACCATCCACATATGCAGTCCAGCCACTGAGATATGGTGTGGACAAAAGCAGTAGCTTGGATTCTTCCAGGTTGATATCTCCCGTCACTTTGTTGGTTGCAAAGCTGATGGGATTTTTGTTAAGTCTTACATTTTCCAGAGTATTCTGCGTGAAAGTTGACAGTCTCTCTTCAAGGTTATCAAGGGGCTGGAACAGAACTTCCATCGAGTCATAGGTGTAGATGCCTTGAGGGAATGAGATCGTAAAATAATTCTTGGCCTCCTGACTGTATCCCATGTTGATGATATAGTCATGCCATCCGCTGTAGTTCTGGGATCTCCTCGTCTGAAAGTCGAGCCTTTTTTTGATCTCGGTTCCGTCAGAGAGCTGACTTGTGACCGTGATCGACATAACACCTTCTCTTGTATCTATGTCCAGATTTTTGAAAAACAGGTAGCTCTCTACATTCTCAAGGCCCGCAAACTCAATGGTCATGCTTGCTCCCTCATCAGCCTTGAATCCGCCTTCCATAAACTCTATTCCCTCGGAAGATGTCACCTTATAATCTGCCGATGATGAAGTAAATACAGGCTCAGCTTTTTCAAAGCCTTCAGCGTCCTTATCATCAAGAACTATTCCGTATAACAGTGCCTCCTGCCTCTGTACTACAGACATCTTTTCAAACTCGGATCTGGGTATCACCTTGTTGCATGTAGAGCCATAGGGCAGTGCATTTCCGTTTTTAAAGATTGCAAAGTTGTACTTCTCATAGTCCTCCCAGTAACCGTATGGAACAAAGGCTCTTTCCTCGGGAGTGTTGAATCTCAGGGAGTAATAATTCACGCCGCCCATGAGATTTAATATAGCTCTGTCATCAAGAGCAAAGTAAGCATGGCTCTCCTGATCGTTTATTCCAAGTTCTCTTATATAATCCGACACTCCTCTGTCATCCAGAGACCAGAAAAACTGTGTCGAGCAGATACCGTCTAGAAGCGATGCATTCCATACAAGGTTTCGTCCGGTGTATCTGTAAAAATCACCGAAAGCATCGAGCCCGTCCTGGGCAGCAGCTTCCTCAACAACCTGAACCTCAGTACTTTGAAGCTGAAGGTACATATCCTCCGTCGACGCCTTATCCAGATAATCACCCACCAAATTGCCGGCATCAGGAGCAAATCCTGCATATGCATTTCTGCCAATAAGACAGATGGTCAGGGCAAATATGGCAACCTGTGATATCATGATCAACGCGTTTTTGAATTTGAATGACAACTTAGTCGTGAACATCCTTACAAGGTCATCCGTAAATACAGCCATGGCATATCCTGCAAAAAGCGCACAGGCAAACGCCCATCTGTTTGAAACAAATGCAAAGCCCGAAAACATGTAACCGGCATAAGGGATGCATAAGAAGGCTGCCAGAAGAGCCATATAAACGGTTGCCTGTCTGTCTCTCTTATCCGAGAATGCCTTGTATAAAATGAATACCATAGCCGGTATGATGAGTATTGTAAAACCAAGCTGTGTCTCAGCCTCACCATGGTTAACAAAGGATATCAGGTTTGTACCAAGTTCCTTAAAGTATGCTGCAGAATACCACTTGTCGAACAAAATATCCTTATCTGACCTGGAGTTATTCATGAAAGCAAGCAGTACGGGAAGCAGAATGAACATGGACATCAGAGTCCCGACAACTCCGCTGAGAAGGAATGTTCCGACAGTCTTAAGCATCTCCGCAAAGTTTGTCCCATAGAGGAAGATTGCCCTTACGATGCAATAAATAACCGTCAAAAGAACTATTACATAAAAGAAAAAGAAATTGTTTATACCCGAAAGGAAAACAGCCACCATAAAGGTGAGAGGCTTCTTTTCCCTGAAAATCTTCTCAGCTCCCAAAAGAACCAACGGGAAATAAATAAGCGCATTGGCAAAGTACGGATGCCATGTTCCATAGTACATAATGTATGTGCCAAATGAATATGTGAACATACCGCACATTATTGAAATCCAGGACAGTTCAGGTTTTACATACCTCAGGTACAAAGAAATTGCTATTCCGGCCAGGTAGGGTCTTAAAATCGTTGTGATCTGAATATAAATATAGATATACTCTACTTTTACAAATACTGAAGGGATATTTAATATATCACCGATGGCATAGTACTGGAGGGTCGGATAAATGTCATTACCATAGCCCATTCCATAAGAAAGCGTCTGCAGTGAAAGGCTCTTTTCCCTGAAGAGATGATAAATAACGCCGCGCATCCACTTGGAATTGTAGGCAACAGCCTTAATATACTGTCTCCATGTATCTGCGTGGTTTATGAGGAACTTGTTATTCTCAGGGAAAAATCTGAAAACCACATAAGAAACAAGAATAAAAACCAATGTATATATAGCGTACTGTAAAAAAATCTTTGCTTTGTTCGACATACCTGTAATTGTTTCTCAATTTATCCTTTCGTATAGTTACTGCCGTATGACTTGTAGTAGCTGTGGCTCAGCACTTCTCCTGTCTCGTTATCATAGGTGATTATCTGGATGTCATAATCAACCTTTGAATCATCATAGAGATAGTTCGTATCCGGATCTTCCTCTGCATACAGGAATCTGAACAGGTGCTCCACAGGCTCATAGTGTAAAGTGCCCATGCTTGTGCTGACGTGGTCAAGCATCTCACTGCCGCCGGCCTCATATATCTGACCTGATGCCACATCATTTATCAGGATGTACGGACCATCCGTATGATATATCTTGGGAGTCAGGGTAAAGTTGTGGATCAGCCTCTGCATCTGGTTGTCTCCAAAGGCCTGTGATCCATCATTGATATAGAGGATCATGCTCACATCATTCTGAGTAAGGTAGTCCAGCTGCTGATAAATGCTGTCTGAACCCACCTCCATATCATAGATGCCCCTGCGGAAAGACTCAGCACTGTTCTCCCAATCACTATAGGCAGCATCTCCTCTATGGTCTGGTAAATCTCCTGACTCTGCAATCATCTTACCGATACATTCTGTGGCCTTGATAGATCCCAGAGCATTCATATGACCTGTATCGTTGAGATCCGTATACAGATCCACAACGCCCATCTCCTGCATGTTCACAAAGGGAACTCCGTACTGATCACAGATGATCTGTGCGCTGTCGATAGCTCTTTTATCATCAGTTGATGCACTGCAGGTAAGAAACGTCACATAGATGTCTATTCCTCTGCGCTGGCATTCATCGATTATCTTGCGAAGATATTCCTCTCCTACCGTGTGTCCTCCGAGGCCATCCTTGTCAGCAGGCGGAGGATAGATTCCCGGAGCAAGCTCAATACCATAGCGCATCTCTGCGCCAAAGAGATTGTTCCTGTCCTCATTACCAAAAAGTGCCTTGTAGTCGTTGCTGCCCAGCTCTTCCCACCTGTTATGATAAACATAGAAGTCAGCAAGAAACTGCTTCTGAATCTCAGGATCCTGAATAAGGTCTTTCACAATAGCGATCTTAAGCTTGTTCAAAGGCCAGCAGTCAAGGTTTAAGTGGAGCTGCGAAATGGAACTTGCCCTGTCGTCATCGGAATAGCTCTCATCCATTTCATCCAGATACTTATAATCCTTCTGAAGCATGTATGTATCAACCACCACGCATTTAGGGTTGCAGTATTGAAGTGCCTCAAGAAGCTCCCAATATGTTGATTGCATGATGGATCCGTGTCCGCCCATGTTGTAGGATGTGATGCCGTACTTCTCATACAAAACTGCAGGATTGAGCGCGTTGATAACATGCGAAGAACCCATGAACAGGACATCTATCTGATCTGCTTTTTCAAAAAAGTCTTTGTACTTGTAATTGCTGTCCTTGCTGCGAAGCACGATGGTTGCCACAAACACGCATGCCAGCGTAGCACAGAGGAAAGCTGCTGTTTTTAGAATGCTTGAAATCTTAATCTTCATTTGATCCCTCAGAACTGTTGATAAATAAAACTTGACGCATCGTATCCTGCACCCCAGATTCCAAAGATAAGAATTGCCAGAATGGCTCCTATCATAATGATCCAACGATACCAGATACTCTGTCTGATAATCTTCTCCCTGATCTCAACGTCGTTATAATTCAGAATATCCATCACAATCAGCAGGATGATACCAATCATACCGACATTTATATTTGCAGCTGAAAGTCCATAGTTAATCATTGACTTATCGGTAAATATCCATGGAGTAAATTCAAAGCTCTTTTTAATGATAACAAAGGCCTGCTCCAGAGATGATGCCCTGAAAAATATCCAGGCAAGATTCACAAAAAAGAAAGTGATGAGCGTCTTTATTGTTTTGTGAGAAAGACCGTTCCTGTCAATCCTTAAAACCTCCACAATCTTGTCCCTGAGCGGCAAAGTGATGTATCCGAAAACCTGATATAAGGCATGGAGCAGCCCCCAAACAAGGAATGTAAGGGCTGAGCCGTGCCAGATTCCGCTGACAACAAAGACAATGATTATATTAAGATACTTCCTGAAGGTTCCCTTTCTGTTTCCGCCAAGAGGGATATAAATATAATCCCTGAGCCATGTCGAAAGTGATATATGCCATCTTCTCCAGAACTCTGCTACAGATTCCGCCATGTATGGACTATCGAAGTTCTTCATAACATCTATTCCGAGTATTTTGGCCACACCGATGGCTATAGATGAATAGCCTGCAAAATCGCAATAGATCTCGAAGGAATAAAGCACTGTTGCAATAGCCACAACAGTACCCGGGCAATTCTCCGGTGCCTGATATACGCTGCCCACAAAGATTGCAAGTCTGTCTGCGATGACCAGCTTCAAAAAATAGCCCCAAAGGATCTGTAAAAATCCATCTCTCATTCTGTCAAAATCCACTGTCACAGGATAAGAGAACTGAGGCAGCATGTTCCCTGCTCTCTCTATAGGACCACTGATGATCTGTGGGAAGAAAGACACGAAAAGCGCCAGCATAAGCGGGTTGTGCTCTGCCTTCTCATCCCCGCGGTAAACATCAGCCAGATAGCCGATGGACTTTAACATGTAAAAAGAGATACCGATGGCACCAAGTATCTTGCCGCTTCTGAATATAAGCATAGCTGCAGTCTCTATGATCACTGCCAGGGCAAATATCAAAGCAGCACTCTTAGTCCGTTGTTTATCTGAACCTTCAGAGAATTTCTCGATCAAAAGAGCTGCCACATATGTGACAACAACCGTTCCTGCCATGACAGCAGCAGCTTTCACATCGATGCTGATATAAAAAGCTGCACTGATAACCAGAAGCCAGATATATCTGAGTTTGCGCGGTATTATGAAGTTTATGAGAGCCGCCACCGGCAAAAGAAGTAAAAATCCAAATGATACAAACTGCATATTTATTACCTTTTCCAGCCAATCAAAAATAATAGCCTAATTATACTTTAGCGATGCCTATTTGTATAGTTCAGCGAGCTGCTGCTTACTTCTTGCACTTTTTGCCAAGGGATGATTACTGTCAATTGACACTCCCTTGGGAAGGAGCTTTTTGGCTTCTGCTGCCATATCCTGAGTAAGACTCTTTAGCTGCTGTGAAATATCAACATCCGTATCCATTCCGATCGACATGATCTCCGGAACAAAGCCAAGAGTCGCAGATGTGTACCAGTCTCCGTCAAATTTATTGGCATCTGCTTTTGTGTTGGTAACCCTTGAATTCTTCTTGTTGGTAAGGTATGCAATGATAAGGTCTCTCTCAGGATCTATCATCACAATGGTTCCTGTCCAGCCCTGATGTCCAAAGGTATCTGAATCTGCCTGCGTTCCAAAATACCATACTCTCTGGTTATCACCCTGTCTCCACCAGCCAAGTGCCCAGTTTGCTGCATCTTCCTCTTTTGGCGAAGTAAACATATCCATTACATTCTGGGAAAAGAACCTGTTCTCGCCGTAGCCTCCCGTAAGCATTACAGATGCAAGCTTGGCCAGGTCTGTGGCATTGGAGAAAAGTCCGGCGTGGCCGCTGATACCGTCCATGCTGTAAAAAGCCTTTTCATCATGAACCTCACCCTGAATAGTCTCTGTTCTGTATCCGTCAAAATGAAGAAGACCGTCTCTGGTATTTCCGTTTAATTCCGTTGCTGCGCAGTCGTCCTTTGAAAAGCCGTTCTTAAGAGGATTGTAAGTTATATGAGTAAGGCCCATAGGCTCAAAAAAGGTCTTTTTAAGGTATGTATCAAGGTCATAGCCTGTTATCTCTTCAACCACAACGCCAAGTATCATGTAGTCCACATCAGAATAAACCGTCTTCGTTCCCGGCGCATAATTAAGAGGAGTCTTGCAGATCATTTCAATCGTTGCCCGCTTTGTCTCTTCTGAAGGAACATTTCCCGCAAAAAGAGGGTTCTCGGGGAACTCTTCTCCGGGTGCAAGACCGTCTTTATAGAGCTGTGGCGCACTGTATTTGGGATCTGCAGGAAATCCTCCCTGATGCTTTAAGAGATCTCTGATTGTCAGTTCGGATTTCCACTTCTTGATGGTGTCAAGGTCTATCAGTTTCGATGGGTCCTTGGGATCACCTTTGCCGTCAACGGTCACCTGAATGGTTTCACTTACAAACTCATCTCCCAGATATTTGGTGATCTTGTCATCAAGATCAACTTCGCCGTCTGTCACAAGTTTCTGAAGCGCGTAGTTAACAGAAAACATCTTGGTTACGGAAGCAAGATCATACAGTGTATCTGTCGAAACGTCCGGGCTCTCTGTATTGGGAAGTCCGTTGGGCTGATATGTATTGGTCTTGCCCCAGGCATTCTCGTATATTAGTCTTCCGTTTCGCACAACGGAGAGCTGCGCACTGGTAAAGCCGTATTCGATATCTGTCTCGATAAGGTCTGATATCAGCTTGAGCGCCTCGGGATGAATCCCCTCTTCCTCGGGAGTTCCGTTTATAACTTCAGGATAAGGAATGGAAACTATCACAGCTTCCTTCTCGCTTGAAGGAACGATGTTAGATACCTGCACGGTGTTCTCGCCGTTCTTGGTTACGGACGAAATATCTACTTTCCAGTCGCCGAGTGATGTTATTTCCGTAGTGTCAACCGGAATTCCATTCACAAACATATCAAAGCTCTCGACTCTGCCTGATATGGTTAAAAAGAGCTCTCCCTGGCCATGGTATCCATAAAAGCTGTACATACTGTTCATGGCAAGAGTGTTGTCGGTGTAGCCCTTCCAGTCGGGAAAACTCACTCTTATAGGAAGCTTGGGAGCCGCGCCTGCAACCAGTTCAGGCTTTAATGGGCCTGAAGAAATGCAGGTCTCATTGGATATCTGACCGGCAGAGCTGTTCTGATCCTGCTGATCCTGAGTAGTCTGACCTGTCTGCTTCCCATTTTCGCTGCCTGTCGCAGTATCCTGTGCAGGTACTTCGACAGCTTCTTTTTCAACCGTTTCAATCACGGGCTGAACAGGCTCTTTTACCTCTGCACCGCAGGCAGACATAGTGGCAGCCAATATGATAGCGATGGTTGTTACCATGAATTTGTTTTGATTCATCCCCCAGTGCCTCCGTTTCGGATTATACTTTTCCCATTTCATACTTTATATAGTTTACAACAATCCACGATATCAATCCAATTTATAAAAAAACACCAAACTGAAAAATGCCTCCTATCATATAGGGCATGTGCATAATGTTATTACCGCTTATCTGAACGGCTTCCCCGGCATGAAGTGCGTCATCAATGAAGCCGGAGATTCCATTCTCAGCGCAGGCCAGACTGCGAAGGTTCTGGATTATGAAAACGGACAGTGGAGGTAGGCTGCAATCACAGCCAGTACCACTGCCGGGAGCATGTTGGCTACCCGCAACTTCTTCCCCCATACAAGATTTATGCCTACGCAGAAGATCAGGATTGAACCTATCAGGGACAGATAGTTTATCGCAAGGTCAGTCATGATTGGCGAGATGAGCTTCGCAAGAATTGTTATGGTTCCTTCAAAGAGGAATATGGGAATTGCAGAAAAGGCGCTTCCCTTTCCCATGGAGGAAGTCATCATGACTACGATGATAAAATCCAGTACTGACTTTATGGCAAGTGTCGTATAATCGCCGAGAACGCCGTCCTGGATTGCACCGACAATTGCCATGGCTCCTATGCATATGGTGAGGGATGTTGTGACAAAAGCATCGACAAATCTTGTATCTGATGCGTTTCCGGTTTTTATCTTGAGCCATTCGCCAAATTTCTCAAACCAGCTTTCTATTCCTGCCAGTTCACCTATGAGTGCGCCGATGGTCAGGCACAGCACAACAAGCATTGCCTTGCCGCTTGTGATGGTGGCTCCGTTTACGGTGAGCATTCCCTCCATAGCTCCGGCGATGGCGATAAACAGTACGCTCACGCCGCATACTCTGTTGAGTGCCTCCTGCTGTTCCTGCTTGAACAGTCCTCCTGCGAAGTGTCCTATGAATCCGCCGGCGATAACTGCGACGGTGTTGATGATTGTTCCCAGTCCTATCATTTATGCTCCCTCTCTGATTCTCTGATTTTGTTTTTCATGTCCTGGGGGCTGTATCCTGCCATTTTGCCACAGATTCCAGCAGGAGATACCAGCTTCTGCTTGCTTTTTTCATGTCCCGGGGGGCTTTAACCTGCCCTTCTGCCACAGATTCCAATAAGAGATACCACCTTCTGCTTGCTTTTTTCATGTCCCGGAGGCTTTAATCTGCCATTTTGCCACAGATTTCAGCAAGGGATACCCTCTTCTACTTGCTTTTCTCATGTCCCGAAGGCTTTAACCTGCCCTTCTGCCACAGATTCCAGCAAGGGATACCCTCTTCTGCTTGCTTTTCTCATGTCCCGAAGGCTGTAATCTACCCTTCTGCCACAGATTACAGCAAGGAGCAACTACTCCGCCTTGATACAGCTCCACGCCTCAAGCAATCTATCCATGTTCCAGGCTGCGTTCGCGGGGCTGGTTGACGGAAGGCAGATGGCAGGTCTTTTGACCAAAGCTTCCATATACTTCTCGTAATACTTGAGCGCTGTCTTGCCATTAACGTAGATTGCCCTGATATCTGCCACACCAAGGATAACCGAAAGGTCGTTGACAACCACGTTGCTGATGCTGGAATCCGATGATCCAACGATGTCGCAGAACTTTATCACATCCCAGAGTGCAATATGATTTCTTAGCAAAAGAGCTTTCTTCTCCTCGATACTCTTCGGCTCTTCTTCATTAAAAACCGCCGATATCACTTTCCAGAATCTATTCTGCTTGTGTCCATAAAAGAAGCCTTCCTCCCTGGATTTCACAGAAGGAAAACTTCCTAGGATCAGTATTTTGGAATCCTTGTCATAAACAGGTTCAATCGGATGTACTACCATAATCTCTCATCTACCTTCTTCCGCTCATCAGATATTATATACTTAACAGTATTCTCCGGATGTTGTAATTCGGTCTTGAAAAACTTCGGGTAAACTGTGATCTCATCATCAGGTGAAACCCAGCGCAGATACTCCTTGTGGTCATCCTCGGTAAAACTGCCGCTCATAGGCTCGAAGTCATCAGGCACCTTCATGTAAAAGAAAAATGAGATCTCATATATCAGCTTACCTAAATTCATTTCATCATCGCCATAGAAATAGTTCTCATTAACAAATCCAAGGCGATCTATCTCCATCTTAATGCCTGTCTCCTCATAAACTTCCCTGACAACCGCTTCCTCAGCTGTTTCACCAAATTTGATCCTGCCTCCGACAGAGTACAGATAATCAGCCCTGTCATTTCCGACCATGAGGAACTTGCCGTCTTTAAGGATTATCGCGCCAACTCTTATATTGATAAGGCCGCTGTCGCAGGCCACTGTCATGTCTTTATTCATTACCCATATCTCCAATGTCAATATTCATAGAACTCAAGTGCGAACAGGATCGCCAGAATTGAAATGCCGTCCTTAGTTCCGTTACTCCTGAGTAGCTCTTTTACCTCTGAAACGCTCATCCACTGCTTGTAGGCAACTTCATCCACATCCTTAATGCTACTCTCGGAATCGACCTTGGCAGCAAATACATGAGCTGTGCAGTCTGACATTCCGTTAGTCGGGTTCTGCGGACCCAGGAATTTCAGGTCTTTCAGAGTGCAGCCGGTCTCTTCCATAGCTTCTCTTCTGGCCGCTTCCTCTTTTGTCTCGCCGTCCTCAATTCGGCCTGCCGGGATCTCCCATTCCAACCGGTGCACGGTGTATCTCTTTTCACGGATCATCAGTATCTCATTTTTCTCGTTGAATATAACGATGCTGACTGCCTCGTGCGGATAGTGGATCTGATGGTACTTATCGATCACATGTCCGCTGGGGAGCCTGACCTTGTCTGTGTACAGGCACACGTAGTCGCTCTCGTATATTGTTGTTCGCTCAAGCCTTTCAGGGAGCTTGACGTTCATCTCATCCTGTGCTGCCTGTTCAGACTCTGCAGCCACATTTTTATCACCCGTTTCAGGCTCATCAGCTGTACACATTACCACGCCCGTTGATTTATGGATGAAGAAATATCCGTCTTCATCCATCTTGGACTGAACGTGCTTGTAAAAAGACTCTTTGTCACCATTTACCAGTTTACTGGCTTCCTCAGAATAAGAAGCCACATAATTAAGGATCAGCTCTTCATCCGGTACATAAAGATCATTTTTCTGTTCTTCAACTGAAACCACATTAAAATAGGGATCAAGCTCTTCCTTAGCCGTCTCCAGCCATATGTCAAATCCGCTTGAAGGGTACTTCACACTTGGATAATACTCACCTATAAAGTCGTGAAGCTCGCGCATGTGCTGCTGCCCGATCAGCGTACAGGAGAACCTTCCTCCTTTTGCCAGAAGGCTCTTTATCTTTTTGTATAATTCCAGCCTGCTCTCGCGCGCCACATGATAGAGCATATGGTTTGCCATGATTAGATCAAAACCCGATGTGGGGTACGAGAAATCCGCAGCATCGCGCTTTTCAATCACGAAGCGAAGGTTCTTTTCAGGATATTTATCCACAATCTCTTTTGCCACATTTCTTGCACTTGCAAGCATTCCGTCCGAATAATCAACCAGATGGATCTCAAGGTCCTTCGGCAAAAGATCTGCCACCCGGCTCCAAAATGTTGCAGCTCCGCAGCCAATGTCCAGAATCTTCATTCCGACTTTTATCTGCTCCCTCTCAAAAAGCCAGTGGAACCACTCGGTGTCGGCGGTGCTGTAATCGTGAATGGATATTCTCTTTTTCAGGTTAGTGTCGCTCTTGTACTGCTCAATGACTTCTTCCCTGTCTCTTGTAAGCTCAATGACATGGCGGAGGTTATCCCAAAACTCCTCATCCCCGGAATCATTTGTCTTCCTAATGGCATCGATCAGTCTTGTGATGTGCTCTTTCTTGTCCAGAAGCAGTGCTTCCTGTTCCTTCAAGGACTTCTGCATATCGGAGCTGTCATCTCTCATCATCTCAGATATCTGCTCCAGCGAAAAATCCATGTACTTGAGCATCAGGATCTTCTGCAAGCGAACAACGCTGTCCTCGTCGTAAAGCCTGTAGCCGGCTTCGGAGTACTCACACGGACGCAGCAATTTCTTTTCATCATAGAATCTTACAGTACGCGCAGAAACACCAAGTTTTTTAGCCAATTCCCCAGCTGTATACCTCATTCTTCATACCTCTCCTTGTCCTGTTTTTTCTGATTCTATGCCTTTACGTTACGTCAAAGTCAACACCTTAATTTATAGCTGTGCTGTTACTGAATTGCCTCTGCAGTTTCTCGTAGAAACCAATGTAATATGCGATTCGCTCAGCCCAGATCTTTTCTGCTGTTTTGGTGCCAAGCTCCATTTGCATTGCTTTCCCCAGCTTCTCGATCCTGGTATTAACAAGTTCTGTCTTTTCCTCAAAGCTCATTTCCAGAAATTTATCATGGACAAGCATCTCATGAATACGATATACATCAAACCTGTCGATGTTGTCAGCGTCCCCTACCGACAGCGCAAAAGAAGATCTCTCACCCTCAAAGTCAGCCTCGTCGTCAACATGGATCGCTATCCCATAGCACATGTCATTCACCCTGTCTTCAGGCAGGCCTAGCTCAAGCAGAAATGGACGCGCTATCTTTGCTGCATTTCTCCCATGGTCCTTCCAGCCATCATCATCGAAGTCCTCGCAGTAAGACACATCATGCAAAAGACATGCCATCACCATCTCAGTTACATCAAAGCCTTCCTTCTCAGCAATCTCTTTTCCTATATTCGCAACCCTGTATGAATGCTCAAGCCTGTAGGCCTTCTCATCCGGATGGTCTTTGAAATATGCGCTGCCATTGAATTTCTGCTTGAGGAAGTTCTCGGTTTTAGTTATAAGCTCTGTGTTCATGTTCTTCTCCCATTGCTATTCTTCAATTTCCTAAGAATTCTGCATATCACTATAGTATTTTGCTAAAACTCAATTATTCTAGTACATCAACTCAAACCATTATCGAATTTTGTTATAGAATTTATCACATACATCATAATTCTAGTACAGCCAAATACTCATCTCATCGTTCCCACTATAGAATTTGCAAAAAAGAATCAGATTCTAGTACAAACATCCGATCGCAACCTTATGGCTGTTATAGTTTCTGATGGTTTTTTCAAGATTCTAGTACAAACAAGTGCTTATCTCATTTTTCCCATTATAGAATTTGCAAAAAAGCCTCAGATTCTAGTACAAACATACTTTGTCTATAGCCATGATTACCTCAAATCTAGAACCATGTAGATGTCATCACTGTATGAGCCATCATCGTATTTGTTGGCGTTCGGCATACGGCCACATTCCTTGAAGTCAAGACTCTCATACAGATGGTATGCCCTATCGTTCCCGCTTATAACTGTAAGCTCTGCCTGCTCATAGCCGCAGTCCTTTATCTTTTGTATCAGTCCTCCAGCATCAATCTGCCAAGGCCAAATCCTGTATACCTTTGGAAAAGAGCTATCCCGATATCCGCTCTGTGCCTTGCTCTCCTACTACTTCCTCTGGTGGTAAAAGAGCAGTTTCCTGCATATACGCCATCTACAAAAGCCAGCATGACCATCGAATCATCGGCTTCGTTATGGTGCTTGATGAACTTGATCTCATCTTCTGTTGTGTATTTAACCTCGTCAGGATTAACCAGCAAAAAGTTGGTTTCTCCGCAAACTGTCTTAAGATAATCTATAAGCATGTCAGCTTCATCTTCATGTGCGCTGCGCAGTATTATATTTCTTTCTCCCAAAGTATACTTTTCTTCATCAAAGATCATTGTTATTGCTCCTTCACTAATAGTAATAACTTTTACATACTCTTCTATAGTACAGGATGGCAGCCAAAAAGAGAACGGTCTTTGCTACGATTCAACCATATTTACTGATCAAGTACATTCCTTTTTATCTATAGTCGGACCAGAAATGGTAATTAAAGTGTCTAAGCCGATATTTTCGGTGATTCCGGGGATTTTTTATAAGAACGCATAATAGAGAATCGGACTATTATTCATATTTCTGTTATTTAGTCCTACTTTTTACCTTGAAATCCAATAAAAATGAAATAAAACTAGCTGTTTTATCGGACGTACAATCGTGGATCGTGAAGTTAGTCCGATTACTACGTCTTTTAAGAGTTTGAAATAGCCTTTTTTCAATAATAAAGTCGGACCAGATAAGGCCTTTAAGCTTATTGGTCCGACAAATTCATGAATTTCCCTGCCTAAAATTCAATACTGCCACTATTATCAATTAACTTATATTCCATAAACCACTACTCCTACTACTGCTGCAATGCATATGAGTCCTATAGGTGATATGCCATTTTTCCTTACTTTTCTCGCACCATAATATACAATCGCGAGACCTATAGTTATAAGAATTGCTGTGATATCGATACCGTTTTCATTCATAAAACCGCAGTTGCCAAGGATCATATACGCTCCGGTCGCCAAAATGACACCGATAACGCAGGACTTAAGCCCCGTCAGAATTGCCTGTGCATAAGGGTTTTTCAGAAGGGTCTTCGCAAGCCCCATTATGATCAGTATTATAAAGAACGCAGGAAGTACGACCGCTGTCGTTGCAATCACAGCTCCCAAGAGTCCGCCTTTGTTGCTTCCGATGTATGTTGCAAGGTTCACCATGAGGGGGCCAGGCGTACTCTCGCTGACAGCTATCATATAGGAAATCATCTCATCATCCATCCAGCCGTGGGCCAGCACTACATCTCTGATAAGAGGAATCGCTGCATATGCACCGCCAAAGGAGAACAGTCCGACTTCCAGAAATCCAATCAAAAGATCAAGGTAGATCATACCTGTCCCTCCTTTCTCCTGAATCTATTAATCTGAAAGAAGGTCAGGCTTACAAGTGCAGAGGCCAGCATGATCAATATGGATGACACATGTATCTTCAGCACATTAACAAGCATGAGCACAACAAAGGCTGCAACAAGAATCCCAACTTGCAAAGGCCTTTTCTGCATCTTCTTTATCATCTTAAGTGCAGCATCTAGTATCAGTATGCCTACAGCGATCTTGATTCCCTGAAAAGCATGCGCAATCCACGTGATCTCCAAAAAGCCCTCAAGAAACATAGATATTGCAAAGATTATGATAAAAGAAGGTAACACCACACCGAAGGTTGCCAGAACAGCCCCAGGTACCTTGCCCTTTTTATACCCGACAAATGTGGCGCAGTTGATCGCTATCGGCCCGGGCGTCGACTCCGCAATAACGGTGACATTCATCATCTCATCATGAGTGATCCAGTTTTTCTTTTCAACACAGATGTTCTCAATGATCGAGAGCATCGCATAACCTCCACCAAAAGTAAAAAGTCCGATCCTTACGAAGGTCAAAAATAATTCAATAAGTATGGGCATGACTATAGCCTTTCTATCATCACATAAAAGTATCGAAAATTTCTTTTTCATTCTATAGTACATGATGGCAGCAAAAAAGAGAACCGTATTTCTACGATTCTCTTGTCTTTGCTCCCATGTTCTTTAATTCTTTTTTGCGGTCATACATCATATGATCCGCTCGTTCAAATAAATCATGTACCTGTTCATCATCCGGTTGAAGCGTTGTATAACCAATAGAAACAACAACCCCGTTTCCCTTGATGTTTTCTTCTACCTGCCTGTTAAAGTCGGCAATTGTTTCCTCTCTGGTGTCGTAGCCTTTTCCTGATAAAAGAACTACGAACTCATCACCACCTGTTCTGTAAACCGAACCATGATTGAAAACATTGCAGATAAGAGAACATGCGTCTTTGATAAGCTTGTCACCGGCTGCATGTCCCTGTGTGTCATTGACATATTTAAGGCCATTTATATCACATGCTACAAGTGCCAGCTTTTCAACAGCTCCTTCACGGATCCAGCTGTTTAACTGAGCTTCCGTTTCCATGTAGGCATGTTTATTTCTGACTCCCGTAAGTGAATCCGTATTTGCCATGCTCTTGAAAACTTTGCTGTTTTCTTTTTCTTCATTTAGTTTATCGTCGGCTACACGCCTCATCAGGTAGAATAATATAGCTGTGAATAAAGATGCTACCACAAGCAAGAACAGTATCTGCATACGATTAGCAGAAAGGCTCTTTTTGCTGATCTCCTGAAACTGATCCTGAATAACACTCTCACGGATCATTACAACCAGCTCCCACCCGGTGTCAGGCACGGGTTCATAGCATATAGTTTCAACTATGCCATTTATGGTGAAAGTCAGTGTACCTCTTTTCCCCTGCGCAAAATCATCGCGAAATGAATTCCACTGCTCATCAGAAACACTCCCGTGCGTGGCTTCAAAGATATTTTTGGTTCCGACAAGCTGGCCTAGCTCAGTTTCTGATATGTTTCCGCCGTTTGCGGAATACAGCGCAAAATGTGTACTCTCCTGATCATCAAAAGCAAGCAGATCAACTATGTCATTTATATCTATCTGAACAAAGCATGCTTTAAACTGTTTGCCCATTATCTTTATATCTATCGGGATTGCCAGACATAGATCCTTAGATGAACCATAACGGAAAACAGTGCTTATCATCCTGCCTTCCAAGGTCTTATCTGCAAGGAATGGATGTCGGCTGCCACCGGTATATGTTGTGTACTGGGTATAAACTATATCGTCCTCATCTACCAGAGCAAAGCGACTAAGAGACAAAAGCCTCTTCATTCTGCCAATCGCTGCACGAAGATCCTCCTGCGATTCTATCTTCTCATCATCTATGACACTTACAGCCTTTTCCATGTAGTCAGAATTATTGTTGATCAGGTTTGTAATTGTCTTGGCTCGTCTGTCTGCCATAGATTCAAGATAAAACGCACTCACAGCAGAAACTGCCTGATTTGTTGACGAAATAGTCTGATTATAAGCCCAATATGTATTGGCGATTACCATTACCATGATAAGAACACTACCTATCGCCGCAGTTATAGCCACTGCCTTTTCAGTAATCTTCTTACTTTTCATTGAGAAACATCTCCATATAAGACTTCAAGCATTGCTTCCGCATCTTCCTGATAAATAATGGTTGTACTTTCATCAGTCTTGTCCGGGAACAGATCTCCCGGTAAATTTCCATCTGCAATTTTCACCGCAACCTGCAAGGTGTCAAAGCCAATCGAATAGCAGTCTTGTACTCCAAGGCAATAGATGACGCCATCTTTGAGATAATGAAGCGCCTCCTGATCATGATCCATCCCCACGATCACCGCGCTGCTTCCAAGCTCTGTAACTGCTCTGGCTGTTCCGACAGGATTACTCATGTTGCAGCATACAAAGCCGGCAATATCAGGATTGTCCTCGAGCATCTGCCTAGCCAGTTCGTATGCCATATCAATGGAGTCCTGGTCGTACTCAACTGCAACTATTTCCATATCCGGATATCTGGCAATAGTGTCTTTTGCTCCCTTTGCTCTGTCTTCATGGCAGGGAGCACCGTAACTGCCAACGAGTATGCCCACCTTACCCTTGTAGCCAAGTTTTTCACAGAGAGCTTCAGTTAAATCTGCACCGTCCTGATAGTTATGGGTATTCCCTACGTAAGCAATCCTCTTGCAATAAGGAGCTGCATCAGAGCTGGAAAACGTCATGACCTTATTGCCTTCAGCCATCATTTTATCAAGTACAGGAGTTATCTTCTCCTCATCTGCCACATCTACTCCGATTACATCATAATTACCCTTCTCGGCCTCTAATAATCTTTTGATCTGATCCTCATAAGAAGCTGCATCCGGAGCCATATATTCGTAAGTAATGATTATGCCCTTATCAAGATATTTTTGCTGAGCATCCTCCATTCCCAGTGCAACAGCATCCCACCATGGATGGACTATCTTATAAGTAAAGTAGAAGTTGTATCTCTTCTTGGCAGGTACATAATCATCGAGACTATGTTCAAAATCCACTACACTTTCAGTATCGGTAGAATCTTCCTCTATCTCAGCATCCGTAGAATATCCGCTGCTGGTACCTGCAACCACAAGAGAAAAAGCTACTATCAGAAATTTGCGAAATATATTAATAATCTTTTCAGACAAAGCATTCCTCCTTGATGATATAATTATCAACACAAATAATGCTCTACCATAAATAATACTATATTCCGATAGGTTTTATTCTTAAATATATATAAAAGATTGATATAAAAAATAGAAGCATTCCTGCTTCCCTTAAAAACTGTATCCTTTTCCAATCATGATAGCCTTTGCATCATCAGTGTAAAACTTCATGAGATCTCCGGCTCTTTCCTTATCAGTCCCGCTATATTCGTCTATAGTTCTCATAATATGCGGTAAAAGAGCTGTCTCAATATTCATGTTGTCAAGAACCTGTTCAAGTTCTGTTATCTGATCCTGCCACTCCGGCAAATGTCCGTTTGAACAGGCTGAAATACCAATTTTCATTGTCTTTTCCCTGTTTTTATATAGCTTATCAGTTCCTCTAAATCATCAAAGTCATCATAGTCTCCCATGATCCCTTCACGATGATAAACTATACCTGCCTTTTCGTTGCGTTCCAGACAATCCAAAAGCTCTTCTACTCCAAATCTTCGTGCATATTCCGCAAATGCCCTTGCCTTAATCTTGTCTGCGTATAACCCTTTTCGACAATTTGCCGGTTCACATTCATAACATCCATTCAGTTCCTTATCAATACCACACCTGCGGACCTCACACCATTCGGCATCTTTGCACCAGGATAACTCTTTGAAGCCATCCCTTTTGCATCCCTTACAGGTTACATTTTCCGAGCACAGGCAACATGCCAATCCGCAGCGCGCTATTCCAAGTTCTCTTTTCATCGCTTCCTCCCAAAATAATCTGGCAGTTGTGTTTCCATGGCATGTTTATCAGCTTCGCTGATTGAACCATAATCATCCTTTATTCTATAGTACAGGAAAGCAATAAAAAAGTGCCTGCGGCACTTCAACTCCCCTGCCCCTCAATCTTGAGGGGTGGGGTTGTTTTTTGCCTCAACTCATTCATAATGATTTTATGAAACGAAACGTGCTGCAAGATCTGTTCCGCGATCATTATGAAGAAATTCAATATACTCTTCATCCCCGCAAAGCCGAAATGGAAAACATCGATAAGATGCTCAACTGCGGGGATCCTGCCTATGGTGGCGCCATGTATGGTTGTCCCAATTGTGGTAATCTCAAATTTATTCCCTTTCGTTGTCACTCAAGATTCTGTCCTACCTGTGGTGCCATGTATTCGCAGAAACGCGCTCAGGCTATGTCATTCAAGCTCATAAACTGCCAGCACCGCCATGTCGTTTTCACTATTTCCCAAGAACTACGTCACTATTTTCTTGAAAACCGAGACCTTCTCAACTGTCTTTTTGAAGCTGCCAGCAGTGTTATCAGCCGGATGTTCAATAAGATCAACAAGAGTCAGAACTTCACACCTGGTTACATCCTGGTTCTTCACACATTTGGACGCCCGTTGGAATGGAATCCCCATATACACTGTCTCATATCTGAAGGTGGCGTAGGGGACACAGGCTTTTGGCGCAAAGTCGATCATTTCAATTACAAATATATGCGACATGCTTTTCAAACCGCACTTCTCAACCTAATGGAATCTCGTATTACAGATCCAAAGAAGAAAGCACTGTTCAAAAAAGAAAAAGCTCTCTCATACAGAAATCAGAAAGATGGCTTCTACATCTATGCAAAACCCACACTGGCTGACAGACACACTGTAGCCAAGTACATAGGCAGTTATCTGGGACGTCCTGTAATAGGTCTATCAAGAATTGACTCCTATGATAAAGAGCCTGATACCGTTACATTCCACTACAACAGGCATGAGGATGAAGTACTTGTTACCGAGACCATACCCTCAATAGAATTCATCAAACGCCTTATCCAGCACATACCGGAAAAAGATTTTAAGATGATACGTTACTATGGTGTGTATGGCCGTCACAGAGAATCAGACAAAAAACTCAGCCATCTTATCAATCCCGAGAAAAGACCTTTCTATAAATCATTCCTGCAATGGCGTTCAGGAATACTTTCAGCTTTCGGATATGACCCATTAAAATGTCCAAAGTGTAGCAGTACCATGAAATTCCTTGAACTGTACTGTAACCATAAACGTGTTTCTCTCGAAGACATGTACGAAAAGGCTATGGGAAAATGCCTTCCCAAATGCAGAGCGCCATCTTCAAGAGTCGGCAGTGTTCCCTCGTATTCCTGTGCGTGATAAAATCATGCTACAGGAGGACTAGCCATGGTCGATAAAGAACTGATAGCAAAGCTTAGAGAGAAATACATCAATAACCCGCCAGAAGGCATGTCGGCGGATGAAATCCGCGAGATGGATGATGAAGACCTTCTCGATATGGATTACTTTATGCATGAAGATGATGAATTCTTTGATGAGGTAGACTGGTAAT